>JACYLR010000234.1 GCA_015272465.1 Gloeomargaritaceae cyanobacterium C42_A2020_066 | reverse complement strand
GTTTCTGCACACCGCCAGTTGCTGGGCTGGGTGCAGACATTCCGGGCAATCACCCCCTGAGCTTGTACCCCCCCGGATTCCTCATCCTCAGGGTTGACCCCGGTGTTCCCCAATTCAGGACAGGTGAAGGTCACCAGTTGGCCCCGATAACTGGGGTCAGTGAGGACTTCCTGATAGCCCGTCATGCTCGTGTTGAAGACCACCTCTCCCAGGGTGGTGCCGGGTGCTCCCCAGGCGAATCCATGGAAAACCGTGCCATCCTCAAGGGCAAGGAGGGCAGGGGGAGCCTTAGTCAGCGGCATAGATCAAACGATAGGGAGAACACTTGCCCTCCCAGCATACCCCGGCCGGCCGACTGGCCAAGCTCAAGCAAAGACACAGGGAAACTACGGCGCGATGGGCCGCGAATGTTACCGAGATTTGCGGGTTAAGTCTTCCTCTCGACCATTCCTGAAGGAGGGAGTAGACTAAAGGTGAATGTCTCTAGGGTGAGGAGCATTGTATGAATCGTCTTGGATTGCTGACCTGCGCTGCCCTAGCGGCGGCCATGACAGTTGCAGCTCGGCCGGCCGCTGCCCAGTCCGTGGGGAACCCCGAAACCCCCAATCTTGAGCAATCGTTTAACGACGCCTTTTTCCTGAACAATCGGGGCTTCTTTTACGAAACCGGTTGGGCGGGCCAGGCCCAAGCCTTTTTTAACCTGAAAGTGGGTCGTTACTCCAACGGCTACTACACCGGCGGCCCTTGGGCGTTGGGCGGCAGTGAGATGGGCGTTGCCGCGGATGGGGAAGCCGTATCGCGCCTGATGTACAGGGTGATCAACACCCAGGGCGAATCCACCCCAGATATCTACGTAGTTGAGCCACCCAACCCCTTCAACACCTCCATCATGGATCCTGAATGCCGGGCCGTGAATGCCCTGTGCACCCAGGGGCTCCAAGTTCAGTCCCCCCCGCCCATGGCGATGCCGGAGTTCCAGCCAGCTCCAGCTCCCTTTGTGCCGCCCCCACCCGTCATCCGGGGCCGGGGTTAATGCACGAGGCGGGAATCGAACCCGCATGCCGCCGATTATGAGTCGGTTGCCTTACCTGTCGGCCACTCGTGCAGGGTGGTGGGGTGGGCTTTCCTAGGTTACCTACCCTTGCCCCTTTCTGTCTTGCCCATTCTCCAGGAGTGTCTCCTTCCGCTGGTTCATGTTCCATCCCCCTGTCCGGCCCATGTCTAGCTCCTCCCCCCGGCCTCTGACAGGGTTGCTGGTGCTGGTTTTGTTGGGGACAACCCTGGGGACGGCCTTGGGCTTTGCCTTCTGGGGCTATCGTTTGGGCCAAGATGCCCTGCGGCAGGTGCGCCAACCCCTCCTCAGTCCGTCACTCTCTCCCCCGGCAGCGGAAACGGGGGGCGTTGCGTTCCTGAAGGAAGCGGAAGTTGTCCGCCGGGTCAAAGCTGGAATGGTGCTGCCCGGTGAGATGCCCACAACAGAGCCAAAGCCTGGAGTATCGTCCCCTGGGCCTTTCCCAATTTCTCGCCAAGCCGAGGGAGTTACCCTGATGGTGACGGGGGTCGAACAGCAGGACGGTGCGATCGTTGTGGCGGTGAAAGTACGCAATGACGGGGCCTACCCACTGCCTCTCCAGCGACATCTGCTGCTGGAAACTGCTGGAGGTCAAGCCCTGGAGGTTGTTGTCGAAGGGTTGCCAGTGCAACTGGCACCTGGGAACGAAGCCCCAGCCGTGCGGATGACCCTACCAGTTACCACTCTCGGCACTGAAAAGTCCCTGGCCCTGACGCTGCGTGAAGCCGGTGCCGCAGCCCCCTATTTGCGACTAAGCGACATACCCATTCCCAGTGGTGGCTAGTTTCCCACGAAGCTCAGGTATTAGCGGCGGGGAGAGCTCCCCCCCAACCCTATGAGGCCCCGAAGGCGTTTTCTAGCGTTGCTCTTTTGGGCTTTAGGGCTGGGGATCCTTGCCCCGGTGTTGGCGGATGTTCAGCCCCATGAGTCACGGCCGGCCGGGGATGCCTGGGTTGCCCTCGTCCCCATTCTGCTGCTGCTGGGCACCAATGCCCTGTTTGTCATGGCGGAGTTTGCCTTGATTGCGGTGCGGCCCCTGCGGATCAACCAGTTGGCGGCGGCAGGGGATCGGCAAGCTGTCCAAGTGCAACGGCTGCAACAGGATGTCGCCCGCTGGCTGTCCACCACCCAACTGGGCATTACCCTCTCCAGTTTGGCGTTGGGGTGGCTGGGCAAAGGGCTGGCAGAGGAAGTGGTGCTGCCCCGACTTCAGGGATGGGGGGCAACGGATACCTATACCTGGCTGGCAGGTTCTCAGGGGTACCTTGCGGCCGGCCTGACCTTCGGGTTGCTCGCCTATGCCCAGTTGGTCTTGGGTGAGTTAGTGCCTAAAGCTGTTGCTTTGGCTCGCGGCGAGCCGTTGGCCCGGTGGCTAGCGGGGCCAGGACTGGTCTTAGCCCAGTTGGTTCACCCCTGTATTCAACTCCTTAACCAGTCCACCCACGTCCTGATGGGGTTGCTGCGGATTCCCTATCCGGTCAATGTCTGGTCAGATCGGGTTACGCCGGAGGAACTGGAGTTTATCCTGGCCTCGGAGGGTGGCTCGACCGGCCTGGAAGCGACGGAGCGGGAACTGCTGCGTAATGTCTTTGAGTTTGGGGATGTGACGGCGGGGGAGGTGATGGTGCCCCGCACCCAGGTTTGTTTTCTGACGATGGCCACAACCTTGCGGGAGGCGTTGGCCGAGGTGGCGGCTTCCGGCCATCGCTACTATCCGGTGGTCGCGGACTCCTTGGATGAGGTGCAGGGACTGGTTGAACTCCAGAACCTGCTCCAGCGATTTGCCAGCGGCGAGATGAGTCTAGACTCGGTGATTGGTCCTTGGTGTCGGCCGGCCCGGTTTGTGCCGGAGCAAACCCCCTTGGGTGACCTGTTGGCGTTGATGCGCCGCCATCATCAGTACGTCCTGCTGGTGGTGGATGAGTTTGGGGCAACGGTTGGCTTGGTCACGCTCCAGGACATTCTCGGTGAGATTGTCGGCCGGCCGCAGGAACCAGAGCGCCCCGAAACCCTCCAGGTTCTCGATGCCGATACGGCACTGGTTCACGCCCAGATGGAGATTGAAGCGGTGAATGAGGCGCTCCATCTGGATTTGCCCCTGGGGGATGACTACCAAACCCTGGCCGGATTTCTGCTCAGCCAATGGCAGAAGGTGCCCGCTGTCGGGGAAACTCTGACCTACGGGAATTTGGTGCTGACGGTGACGATGGCCCAAGGTCCTCGCCTCCACCAGGTGCGGATTCACCGCCAACGGCCGGCCGACCCCCCCGAATCCCTTGGCCCGGAGTCAACTTAAGTGGTGACCTTGCCCAATTTGGCGGATCAGTGGCAGGCCACTCTGGGCTGGCAGCCGACGGTGGCGCACCAGGAGCAGTGGCAAAGCCTATATGACATGCTTCTGGACGCCAATCAGCACCTCAACCTGACCCGGATTACCACGCCAGAGGACTTTTGGGAGAAGCATCTCTGGGATTCCCTGCGCGGGGTGAAGGATGACCTGACCCGGCCGGCCGGGCTGCGGCTCTTGGATGTGGGGTCGGGGGCCGGCTTCCCGGGTTTGCCTCTGGCCATTGCCCGGCCCGATTGGGCGGTGACACTCCTGGAGGCGCGTCGCAAGAAGACCGTTTTTCTGGAATCTGTGATCCAGCAACTCGCCCTGCCGAATGCCCAACCCGTGACGGCACGGGCCGAGGCTCTTGCCCAGCAGCCTCGCCAGCGGGGGGCCTATGACCGGGTTCTGGTACGGGCGGTGGGGTCGGCAGTGGACTGTGCCCGCTATGCCTGGCCCTTTGTGAAGCCAGGGGGCGAGGTGGTGCTGTACCGGGGACAATGGACAGAAACGGAGGCGGATCAGTTGGCAGCGGTCATCCAAACCTGGGGCCAGGCAGTGCTCAAGGTAGAGGCGTTTGAGACGCCCCTGACGGCCGGCCGCCGCCATCGGGTAGTGGTGCAGCGTCTGTTGCCTGGGAATCAGCCCGGCGCGTTCCCAGCAAAAAGTCGATAAACTGACGGGCGGTACGGCCTGAACGCCCATTGCGGCGGGTTGCCCACTGGAGGGCCTGGGCATAGAGCGTGGGGCGATCCATCCCCAGGCCGGCCGCTTGGGCCAGATGCTCGACGATGGTCAGGTAGGTGTCCTGATCGGGCGGCTCAAAGGTGAGGGTCAGCCCAAAACGGTCACTGAAGGACAGTTTTTCCTGGAGCGTATCCCAGGCGTGAATCTCCCCTTGACTTGGGTTGGGCCGGTCACCAAAAAACTCCCGCACCAAGTGACGGCGGTTGGAGGTGGCGTAGACCACCAGATTGGCCGGCCGGCCGCTAGCACTCCCTTCGAGCGCCACTTTGAGGGCCTTGAATGCCTCGTCGTCTTCCTCAAAGGACAGGTCATCGACAAACAGGATCACCTTGAGGGGCTGATGGGCCAGGTGGGCGCTGATCCGGGGCAAGTCTCGCAGTTCAGCCTTAGCCACCTCCACCAGCCGCAACCCCTGAGCGGAGTAGGTGTTGACCAGGGCCTTGACCAGGGAGGATTTGCCCGTGCCCCGTGCTCCGTAGAGCAACACGTTCAGGGCCGGCCGGCCGTCTAACAGAATCTGCGTGTTCTGGAGGAGCAACCGTTGCTGCTCCCCGTAGGCGGCTAAGTCCGCCAGGGTGACGGGGTCTGGATCGGGAACGCCCTCCAGTCGGCCGGCCGTCCAGCGCAGCATGGCATAGCGGGCCAAGTCGCCCGTGCCGTGGGTGCGGTAGTGATCGACGAGGGCGGGGACGGCCGCAGCCCAATCTGCCCCTAACTCAATGGGTAGGGCGTGGGGCGGCGGCAACCAGGGCGGTATGGGTACGGGGCTGGTGGTGCGCTGCTCTACCAGGGCGCTCAAGGCCGCGGGCTGCCATTGACAAAGCTGTTGCAATCGCCCCAGATCGTGGCGGGCAGCGGTCATCAGGGGAACTGGCAAGGCCGTCGGATTGCGGCCGGCCGACCGGGCCAGGGCATTGTCCTGATAGAGCACCTGATCCACCACCCAAGCCGGCCAATCCAGGCCCGTCTCTGCCATTGCCCGAAACCAGGTGCCATAGGCTCTCAGTAGGATGTGGGCCTCGCAGTCGGGCTGACTTAGGGCCGTCAGCAACTCAATAAAAGCCCGGCCGGCCGGCGTTTCCCAGAGTGCCTGGGTGAGGAGAAGGCTAGCGGCATGGTGCCGAAGGGAACCCCAGTCCATAACAATCAATGTGGTAATGTCCGGATCATGCGGATCTCAATCAAGCAGGGAGGAGCGACCCCAGTTGTCTAACTTAGGCTGCGTCATCTGTCCACTCTGCGCTCTCATCATTGACTGTTACCCCGAACTGGTCTAGAGGTAGGCACGGTAAGGCTGATGCAATGCTGTGCACCCCTCCCAAAACCCATCATGAAAGCCCATAGTCATAGTGAGCCACTTCCCTATGCAGGCAGCGGTATTGTCCTCCGCCGATTGAGGGTATCAGATCTCCAGGCTTTTCAGGCATACCGCACCGATCCTGACTTGGCTCGCTATCAAGGCTGGTCAGGGATGACCCATGCTGAAGCTCGGGCCTTCCTAAAAGACATGGGTCAAGCCCCACTCTTCACTCCCGGTCAGTGGGTTCAAATTGGGATTGCTGAGCCGACAACCTTGACCCTCCTCGGCGACTTGGGCCTCTATCTCGCTGAGGACGCCAGCCATGCCGAAATCGGCTTCACCCTCGCCCGGCATGCACAGGGACGCGGCCGGGCCACGGCGGCGGGTCAGGCAGCCCTTCAACTCATCTTTCAGTACACGCCCGCTTGCAAGGTGTTGGGCATCACCGATGCGCGTAATACGTCATCTATAGGCGTGCTCGAGCGGATTGGCATGCACAAACAGGCAGAGCGGCCGGCCGTATTTCGCGGCGAGGCCTGTGTCGAATACATTTACGCTGTGCAGCGGGCGAGTGGTTCATGTACTGGGTAGCCCAGTCCAACCCAGTCCTCGATAATCTAAGGGGTAATTTTTCGAAGCCACGCCCTCATGGCTCGAGACCTTGCTGCCGTCCTGCAACACGCCTGGGTGACGCGTGGCATTACCCATTCCCTTGCCAGCATGGGGGCCTGAACCCACCTGCCGCTACCGAAGCCGGCACCGCACCCATGCCCTAAACCCCTGCTGCTCCGGGTGACGCGACTAGGGTGGGGAGGCTGAGTGCCTCAAACCTGATTGGACTGTACGTCCATCGTTCCGCGCTGGATCTCGTGGCGACCTATCCCCATGACGGCAGTGCCCTCAGCGTATCGACTGGATCGGCCTGAGTCAGAAACCACAGTCCCTCCCCGGACAGCGTTGCCCATCCTAGGGATAGATTCTGTGCGATCATGACAAAGCGACAACGTAGACCGACAGCATAGACTGTCGATTGGAGGGCCACCGGTTGGCCTGGGGAATGGTATGGGTGGGGTACTGGTCACGGGCGCAGCAGGATTTATCGGCTACCACGTCTGTCAACGGCTGCTGACCCAGGGCTATCGGGTGATCGGTCTGGACAACCTCAACAGTTACTACGATGTCCGCCTCAAGAAAGATCGCCTCAAGCGCCTCCAGCCCTATCCCAACTTCATCTTCCACCGCCTCGACCTAGCCGACCGAGCGGGTATGGCTGACCTGTTCAATCAGCGCCAACCCTCCAAGGTGATCCACCTGGCGGCTCAAGCTGGGGTGCGCTACTCCCTGGAAAACCCCCATGCCTACGTGGACAGCAATCTTGTGGGATTTCTGAATATCCTGGAGGGCTGCCGGGCGGTGGCGGTCAAGCACCTGGTGTTTGCTTCCTCTAGTTCGGTCTACGGAGCCAACCGCAAAATGCCCTTCTCCGTCCACGACTCGGTGGATCACCCCCTGAGCCTCTACGCCGCCACCAAGAAAGCCAATGAGTTGATGGCCCACACCTACAGCCATCTCCATCGCCTGCCAGTCACGGGGCTGCGCTACTTCACCGTCTATGGTCCCTGGGGCCGGCCGGATATGGCCCTGTTCAAGTTCACCCAGGCAATCTTGGCCGGCAAACCCATTGATGTCTATAACTACGGCCAGATGAAGCGGGACTTCACCTACATCGATGACATTGTGGATGGGACAGTGGCGGTGATGGAAGCCGTGCCACTCCCCGATCCCGCCTGGGCGGTTCAAACCCCCGACCCCGGTAGCAGCCAAGCGCCCTACCGGATTTACAACATCGGCAACCACACCCCCGTTGCCCTCACGGATTTCATCCAGGTGTTGGAAAAGGCCCTGGACAGGGAGGCAATCCAAAATCCGATGCCCATGCAGGCGGGGGACGTGCCGGAGACCTACGCCGATATCGATGACCTGATGCTGGCGGTGGGCTTCAGCCCCAAAGTTCCCATTGAAGAGGGGATTCCCCGGTTTGTCGCCTGGTATCGGGACTACTACCGGGTCTAGGGTCGATGCGCATCCTGTTTTTGGTGACTCGCGCCGATGCCATCGGGGGCGCCCAGATTCATGTGCGGGACTTGGCTGAGGCCCTCCACTTGCGCGGCCATCAGGTGCTTGTGGTGACGGGGGCCGGCCGGCCGTACCTGGAACTGCTGCGGCAGCGGGGCCTTCCCCATACCCAGATCACCTGCCTGGTACGGCCCCTGCGACCCCGGAACGATCTGCAAGTCCTAGTGGCACTCATCGGGCTGCTGCGGCAGTTTCGGCCAGATCTGGTTTCCACCCATTCCAGCAAAGCCGGGATTTTGGGGCGACTGGCGGCCGCGCTGACGGGCACCCCCTGTCTATTCACCTGTCACGGTTGGTCCTTTGCGGTGCCTGGCCCCCAAGGGTGGGTCTATTACCTCCTTGAACGTCTCTGTGCGCCCCTCGCCCGCCGCATCATCTGTGTCGCTGAGCCGGTACGCCAAGCCGGGATACGCGCTGGGATCGCCCCCCAACGATTGGTGACCATCCCCAATGCCATGCCCGACATCCTGCCCCAGGGGATGGCCCGGCCGGCCGGGGGCTTGCCCGTGCGGATTGTGATGGTGGGGCGGCTGGAGGCCCAGAAAGCCCAGGATCAGCTTGTGGAGGCGGTGGCCGGTCTGCCCACGGTTCACCTTGACCTAGTTGGGGATGGCCCCCGGGAAGCCGAACTGCGAGCGCGGGTCGCGGCCCTTGGCCTGACGGAGCGCGTCACCTTTTGGGGCTATCGGCGCGATGTGGCCCGAATGCTAGCCCAGGCCCATATTTTTGCCCTGATTTCCCACTGGGAAGCCTTCCCCCGCTCCACCCTAGAGGCTATGCGAGCCGGCCTACCCGTGGTGGTTTCCGATGTGGGCGGTGCAGCAGATGCGGTGGTGGAGGGCGTGACGGGCTATGTCATTCCCCCCGGTCGCAGCGACATTCTGGAGGCTCGCCTGCGCGCACTGGTGGCCAGTCCCCAACATCGGGCTACTTTGGGTGCGGCCGGCCGCCGCCATTATGAACGCCACTACCGTCTAGATCGAATGGTGGAGCAGACCCTCCAACTTTATCGAGATGTGCTGCAATTCAAGGGATAGAATGGGGGCAATCTCAACGCTAGGTGCCTCCTTGTGGGAGATTGGATCGAGTTTCCTAGTCCTTACGCCTGTCTTCCATGACCCGTCTGCCCTCCGTTGATTGGGAACCGTCCTGCGAGCCGCTGGAACGGGTTGATGTCCTGGGCATTCCTGTCCATTTGGCTGCCGATTATGGTCTGTGGCTCCGCCAGCGGGCGGCCCAGTCCCTGGGAACCCATGTGGTCACCCTCAATTCGGAGATGACGATCCAGGCCCTAGAAGTTGCCGAACTGGGACAAATCATTCGCAAGGCTGATCTGGTCGTACCCGATGGGGCCGGGATCACCCTTTATCTGCGTTTTTTGGGACGGGGCAACTACCACGCCCCCGGCATTGAATTGGTGGAATCTCTGTTGGCCACCTGTGGCGACTGGCCGGTGTTTTTTCTGGGGGGTGCCCCCGGAGTAGCTGACCAAGCGGTGGCCTATTGGCAGCGGCGGCGGCCTGATCTGGTGGTTACAGGTACTCAGCACGGCTACCTCAACCCTGAACTGGAAGCCGAACTGGAGAGGCGACTCCAAGCCCTCCAACCCTGCATCATTCTCGTTGCGCTGGGCGTACCCCGTCAGGAAGTCTGGATTCGGGATCATCGCCACCTCTGTCCCCAGGCCATTTGGATCGGCGTGGGCGGCAGCTTTGACATCTGGGCCGGCCGCAAGACCCGTGCACCCCGCTGGATGCGTAAGCTCTACCTGGAATGGGCCTATCGCCTCTACAAGGAGCCCTGGCGCTGGCGACGGATGCTGGCCCTGCCCCTGTTTGCCTGGCGAGCTTTAGTGCCCGCCCTCCTCGGCCGTATTCCAGCCCCGAAGCCTCCGACTAGGTCATAGCAAGCCAACCTAAAGGTTTAGGGCTAATGGCGGTAATAGTCAGGTTCCTGCCCCGGACGCCACTTGATGTTGCAGCCGATGCTGGGGCGCTGCTCTTCTGGCACCGGCCGGCCGGCCAGGGTGGCATCTAGGGCAGCGCGTAGGTCTTCCCCCGTTACAGGTTCGGCATTGCCAGGGCGGCTGCTGTCCAACTGGCCCCGATAGACCAGAGTACGGGCAGGGCCAAACAGGAAGAAATCGGGTGTACAGGCCGCGGTAAAGGTTTGAGCCACCGCTTGGGTTTCGTCGAACAACACGGGAAACCGGAAGCCCAGTTCGGTAGCCATGGTTCGCAAAGATGCTGGAGCATCGTCGGGGTAGGCTTGGGCGTCATTGCTGCTTATGGCAACGATCCCCACAGACGCCTTTTCGTAATCCTGTCCGAGGCGGGCTAGTTCCGCTTGTACATGCTTCACAAAGGGGCAGTGACGACAGATAAACATCACCACCAGGGCCTGCCGGTCGCTAAAGGTAGCGGGTGTAACCACTTGGCCAGTCGTCACATCCGGCAGGGCAAAATCAGGTAGCGGTGTGCCCAGGGGCAGCATGGTGGAGGCGGTGCGAGCCATCGGGTCAGGGCCTCATGCTACAGAGTGTTATCTGGTGCGGGTTCTGACGTCGCCATAGGGAGGGTTTCAGGAGCCGGAGCTGGGGGCAAGCCCAGACTGCGTTCGATTTGCAGCCGCTGCTCCACATTGCGCAGGAAATAGCCACTCACCATGGCCGAAGCCAGCAGTCGGCCCAGGTTCTCCCGGTTGACGGTGATGGTGACATGAAAGTGTTCTGAGGGCAGGTTGCCGAGCAGGCCATGAATATTGCGCTCCATCACCTGGGCAGTTTCCGGCGAGGCCGGCCGGGACAGGTGCTCGACAATCTCCGGTTGCAGAGACTGGACGTAGTCCCAGAGGGTGTTGGGGGCATCGGGACGGGGTGTCACCTCCTCCGATGGGGGGGGTGACTCAGGAATGGGGTTGAAATCCTGTTCAGCATCCATGTGGGCACCTCAAGGGCAGGTATTCCTAACCTAGCAGTCGGCGGCCGGCCGGCCGGTGGGCAAAACCGAACCTCAGCGAACCTTCGCCTATGAACTGGCTGGCCTTACCACCACCTCCCTCAGGTCGTGGAAGTCAGCCAGTTATTACAGTCCAGCGCCGCGCAACACCGCAGGCATCAGGTCATTTTGCTCCTCAATACGCAGCATGCGTATGTCAGTTACTGCAGGTGCAAACCACGTGTAGGACTGGGCCAATTCCATCACAGCCAGCACACAGGTCACTGCATCCATTTCTCTGCGTAGGCTCAATTGTAGGGGTCACTGTAGGTCTGCTTTAGAGATTCAATATTCATGTCAAAGGCGATGGCGTACATCTTATTTCCTCTAGCCCCGACCGAGCTTATGGTTTTAGGTGAAATTGCAGGTGCGAGTTGCCCTGTCCTGCCCGCAGGAGTGGCACTGACCTTTTGCATGGGTGTTACTCCAAGTCCTAGACGGTATGAATGGAAGGTAGGAGGTTTGGATGAAGCGGATTTAGCTGCTGGGGAAGGCATAAATTAGCCAAGTCCCAGTGTAGAACTGCTGCTAATCAGCTCTTCCCCCGATACTAACTGTACAACTCCTGACTTAGGCAGTGCATCTAGGCCATGCTCTAAGCTTAGCTAGCCAGATAGCCCCGCATGTCTCCTCGCCGTTTGCGTAGTTTAGTCAACGCCTCCCGCTCGATCTGCCGCACCCGCTCCCGACTGATATTGAGGAGTTCGCCAATGCGGGAGAGGGTCAGGGGCTGACCATCCTCTAGGCCATAGCGCAGGGACAGCACCCGCCGCTGCTGGGGAGTGAGTTCCGCCATCACGCCCTGGATCTCATGGCGGAGGGCAGTCTGATCCGTGAAATCTTCAGGGGTGAGGCCCTGATCCTCCAGCAGTTCCCCCAGTTCCGTATCCTGGTTATCTCCCACCCGCACATCTAGGGAGAGGGGCTGGCGGGCGCGCTCCAGGTAATCCCGGACTTGGCGTGGGGTCAGATCGAGTTCCGCAGCCAGTTCACCCACCGTGGCTGCTCGCCCCAGACTTTGTGAGAGCTGACGCTGGGCTTTCTTGATCTTGTTCAGCTTCTCGGTGATGTGGATCGGCAGACGAATCGTCCGGCTCTTTTCAGCGATGGCGCGGGTGATCGCTTGGCGAATCCACCAGTAAGCATAGGTACTGAACCGATAGCCCTTGCTGGGGTCAAACTTTTCCACCCCCCGCTGCATGCCAATCGTGCCCTCCTGGATCAGATCGAGCAGATCCACATTGCGCTTGACGTACTTCTTGGCGACCGCGACCACAAGGCGCAAATTGGCCTCAATCATTTTGCGCTTGGCCCGTTCTCCAGCTTGCACAATGCGCTGTAAGTCCCAGAGGCTGATGCCTGCCGCCGCTGCCCATTCCTCCTGGCTGGGTTCCCGTCCCAGTTGCTCGGCCAAACTGGTTCGCTGATCCTGGAGTTGGCTCAGGGACTGCACCTGCCGCCCTAGGCGAATTTCCTCCTCGTGAGTCAATAAGGGAATCCGGCCAATGTCCCGCAGGTAGGCACGCACAGGGTCAAGGGTATGCTCCGCAGTCTTCATGGTTCTCCAGATGGGTCAAGGGGACAGCTTGAACCCCGGTTGCGAAGGACGCAGCGGGAGTTAAACAACTGCAAAGTTGTTTAAGATTCCCTCAGATTACTTTAACAATCCTGCCATTGTCAAAGTCTGGAGAGGGTAGGCTGGCGCGTCGGCTAGGGTGGAATTGCCGGGAACCGTAGCACATGGGTAGGGATATGGCGCAGGTCAGGCCAGACAGGTTAGAGGGAGAGGGGGTATGCGCTGTGGCCAGTTGGCAGCAGGGGGCAGTACTCGGCCTGTCTATTGAGGATCTCAACGACCAGGGAGAAGGGGTGGGTCGCTGGGAGGGACGGGTGGTGTTTGTCCCGAACACAGCCCCTGGCGACCAAGTGCAGGTGCGGTTGATCCGGGTCAAGCCCCGCTATGGCTGGGGGCAGGTGATGGCTGTGGTGCAACCCTCGGCCCAGCGGGTGCGGCCGGCCTGTTGGGTGGCAGATACCTGTGGAGGTTGTCAGTGGCAGCACCTCGTCTATCCCGCCCAATTGGAGGCGAAAACTGCTCAGGTGGCGGCGGCGCTAACCCGGTTGGGGGGCTTTGCCGATCCCTGGCCCCTGGCCCCAATTGTCCCCAGTCCACATCCCCTGGGCTACCGCAACAAGGCGACCTATCCCCTGGGGGTGGGGGCGGCCGGCCGGGTGAAGGCGGGTTACTACGAGCGGGGTAGCCACCGGCTGATCAACCTGAACCGCTGCCCGGTGCAGGATGCGCGCCTTGATCCCTTTTTGGCCCAGATCAAAGGCGATCTCCAGACCCGCGGCTGGGCCGTCTACAACGAGACCACGCGCCAAGGCCAACTGCGCCATCTGGGGGTAAGGGTGGGGCGGTGCACGGGGGAGGTGCTGCTGACCTTGGTGAGCACGACATTTGATCTGCCCGGTCTGGCAGCCCAAGCTGAGCAGTGGTTGGCGACCTATCCTGGCCTGGTGGGGGTCTGTGTCAATCGTCAACCGGCCCCAACCAATGTCATTTTTGGCCCAGAAACCCGCTGCCTGGCCGGCCGGCCGTACCTGGAGGAAGTGTTGGCGGGGTTACGGTTTCGCCTGGGGCCGGAGACCTTCTTCCAGGTGAATACCGAACAGGCCGAGGCGCTGATCGAGGTGCTGGCGGCCGGCCTCCATCTGGATTCTGCGATGACGCTGGTGGATGCCTATTGCGGTGTCGGTGCCCTGAGTTTGCCCTTGGCCGGCCGGGTCAGCACCGTCTGGGGCCTGGAAGCCCAAGCCGCGGCTGTCCTCCAAGCCGAGGAGAATGCGGCCCGCAACGGGATTGCCAATGCCCGGTTCACGGCCGGCCGGGTGGAAGACCTATTGCCCCAGATGGCCACCCTGCCCGATGGGGTGATCCTCGACCCCCCCCGCAAGGGCTGTGAACCGGCGGTGATCGAGGCCCTCCACCACCTCCGCCCCGACCAGATTGCCTACGTCAGTTGTAATCCCGCCACCCTGGCGCGGGACTTGCAGGCCCTCTGTACCGAGGGGCTGTACCAGTTGACCCAGGTGCAGCCCTTGGATTTCTTTCCCCAAACCCACCACGTGGAAACCGTGGCCTTTCTCCAACTCACCCACTGATGGCAACCCCTGACCGGGCACTGCTGGTTTTCACCCGCTACCCCACGGCCGGCCGGGCTAAAACCCGCCTGATTCCCCGGCTGGGGGCTGAAGGTGCCGCCCAACTCCACCGGCATTTGACGGAGCAGACTCTGGTTACTGCCCGCCAAGGGCAGGGCACCTACGGAATTCACATCTACACCAACGGCGGCCGGCCGGCGGATTGGCGCGCCTGGTTGGGGTCAGACCTAGACTATCGACCCCAGGAGGCGGGCGACTTGGGCAGGCGACTGCACCAAGGCATCCGTCGGGTGTTGAGGGCGGGTACTCAGCAGGTGGTGGTGATCGGCACGGATTGCCCGGATTTGACCCCAGAACACCTCGCTCAAGCCTTTGGGGCACTCCAGCGCGCGGATCTCGTGTTGGGGCCGGCCGTCGATGGCGGCTACTACCTACTCGGCCTCCGGGCTGATCATCCCGAACTGTTCGCGGGCATTGCCTGGGGCACGGATCAGGTCTTGAGCCAGACTCTAACCCAGGCTACGGCCCTCAGCCTGACGGTTGTCCAACTCCCCCAGTTGACTGATATTGACCGTCCAGAGGATCTAGCCTCCTGGGAGCAGGCGGCCGGCCGGCCAGTGGCGCGGCTACTCGAACCGAGGATTTCCGTGATTATCCCCACCTGGAACGAAGTCGCCGGCTTGGAGAAAACTTTGGCCCGTGTCCAGAGGGCCGCTGATGTCGAAGTGATCGTCGTAGATGGCGGCAGCACCGACGGTACTCTGGCGGCTGCCCAGGCGGCTGGGGCACAGGTTCTTCAGTCCGATCGCGGGCGCGCCCGCCAAATGAATGTGGGAGCGGCTCAAGCGACCGGGGAGATTTTCCTGTTCCTCCATGCCGACACCTGGCTGCCCCCGGATTATCCGCAGCAGGTACACCAAGTCCTGCGGAACCCGACCGTGGGCCTAGGGGCCTTTCCCCTGGCCATTCGCAGCCTGGATTGGCGGTTGGGCCTCGTCGCCTGGGGCGTCAACCAACGCAGCCGCTGGCTGGGCCTGCCCTACGGTGACCAAGCCCTTTTCCTCTGGCGCCGGCGGTTTGAGGCGGTGGGCGGCTTTCCAGAGGTGCCCATTCTGGAGGATTTCCTTTTGGTGCAAAACTTGGGTCGCCAGAGCCGTGTCCGCCTGGCTGCAACACCCGTTCAGACCTCGGCCCGCCGCTGGGAGCGCCTAGGGGTCTGGGCCACGACCCGCCGCAACCAACAGATCCTCTGGGGCTACCGGTGCGGGGTGCCCCTCAAGATTCTGGCGGAACGCTATCACCAGCCACCCCCCAAAGTCTGAGGGCGACCGGGTGTGGCATAATTTCTGAAGAAATATTAAAAATTTCTGAGAGGGTGGGCTGTGGACGCCAATGAGACACCAGTGCCGGCTCGGCCGGCCGAACTCTCCCGCCATGAATGCCGGGTCTGCGGCTACATCTATGAACCCCGCAAGGGTATTCCCGATAAAGGTGTCCCTGCAGGCACAGCCTTTGAGAATCTCCCCCAGGACTGGCGCTGTCCTGTGTGTGGCGCTCGTACCCCTGCGTTCACCGACATTGGCCCCCTACCCCAAGCTTCTGGCTTTCCCGAAAACCAAAAGTACGGCCTCGGGGTCAACTCCCTTACCCCAGGAGCGAAGAGCCTTCTCATTTATGGAGGCTTGATTTTGGGTTTCCTGTTTCTGCTTAGCTTCTACGGATTGAAATGAAGACGCGTGTAACCCCGATCCTCGACCGCCTGCGAACCTGGATGCCCCTCCTGTGGAGTTTGGTGCTGGTAGCCTGTCTGAGTGGCTGTGCCAACCGGATTGGCACCCTGGCCAACAACCCCTGGGAACAGGTTCCCCTGCCCACGGAATCCACCCTTTTGGCCATTGCTTTTGACACTGAAAACAGCCAGCACGGCTGGTTAGTGGGCACTGATGCCACCCTCTTGGAGAGCCAAGACGGGGGGCGCACCTGGCAAACCCGGAAAATTGACCTGGGAGAGGGCAACTACCGCTTTACCTCCGTGAGTATGAAAGGGCAGGAGGGCTGGGTAACGGGCAAGCCAGGGCTGTTGCTCCACACCCAAAACGGCGGCCAAACCTGGGATCGGATTCCCCTCAATGAGCGGTTTCCGGGTAACCCGGCGACCGTGATTGCCCTCGGCCCTGATCAGGCCGAATTGACCACCGACCTGGGGGCTATCTACCGCACTGCGGATGGCGGCCACACCTGGAAAGCACTGGTACTTCAAGCCTTGGGGGCCAGCCGGGGAGTCAGTCGCAGTGCCGAGGGTCACTATGTGGCTGTCTCCACAAAGGGCAATTTCTACTCCACCTGGGCACCCGGCCAATCCGCCTGGACTCCCCACAATCGCCAGAGTTCTCGGCGGGTGCAGGCCATGGGGTTCACCCCAGAGGGGCACTTATGGATGCTGAGTCGAGCTGGGGAATTACGCTTCAGTGAGTCTGAAGAGTCGGAGACCTGGACAGAACCCCTGAAGCCAGAGGGCCAGACTGGGCTACTAGGGATTGGTCTTCTAGACATGGCCTACCGTACTCCGGAGGAGATCTGGGTGGTGGGCGGCAGTGGCACCCTGCTGTGTAGCTTTGATAGTGGCCAATCCTGGCAGCGGGACAGGGCAATTGGCTCGGTGCCAGCCAACCTCTATAGTGTTGTGTTCACCAGCAGTCAGCAGGGTTTTATCCTGGGAGGGCAAGGGACGTTGCTACGCTATGTTCCGGCAGCGGCCTAAAGCAGGATCGCGGCCGGCCGCAGGGCGGGCATCCCCCGGTATGATGGTTAACGAGTTAAGGTTTGCTGAACATTGAGAGGAGGTTCTCCCCATGGCTTCTGGCAGCACTGGTGAACGCCCATTTCGGGACATTGTAACCAGCATTCGCTACTGGGTGATTCACAGCATCACCATTCCAGCTTTGTTTATTGCAGGCTGGCTGTTTGTGAGCACAGGCTTGGCCTACGATGTGTTTGGGACGCCCCGCCCCGACACATACTTTACCCAGGAACAGCAAGTTCCCATTGTTTCGGATCGCTATACTGCGAAGCAGCAAATTGATGACTTTATTCAGAAGGTTGGAGAGGAACAATGACCACGAATCGTCCCGCTGAACCGGTAACGTACCCCATTTTTACGGTGCGGTGGCTCGCTGTCCACACCCTAGGGGTGCCGACTATCTTTTTTCTCGGTGCCATTGCCGCTATGCAGTTCATCCGTCGCTAGGGACACCCCATGACTGGACCTAATCCAAATAAGCAACCTGTCGAACTCAACCGGACCTCTCTCTTTCTGGGTCTCCTGTTGATTTTTGTTGTGGCCATTCTTTTTTCCAGCTACTTTTTCAACTAAAGTTTGCCCGACGACTTGTCCAATGCTGTCTCTACTTGTGAAGGAGCCAAACCATGTCTGACTCTGGACGGATTCCCCTCTGGTTGGTGGCAACGGTGGCGGGTCTGGGTGCCTTGACGCTCCTCGGCCTATTCTTCTATGGGGCTTACGTGGGCGTTGGATCGTCGCTCTAGGCAACTTAGGGTTGCCCTGAACGCTCGATAAACTCAATAGGTGAGCGCCCCCCGGCCGGCCGGGGGGTTTGCCGTTGTTGGATGCATTAAGCTATCACCCTAGTTCAAGCGCCTGGTTTGCAGTGGTGTAACGGTTCTACCCGACCGAGCTACCCCCGTCTATACCCAGGGGACTGAGGGCATATCAGTACACTAGGGTTCTAGTGTGACTCGATGCCGATTCAGAGGTGTGGCATGGTTGACCCAGCAGTAATCGTCGAAATTCTCTCCCCTGAAGAACTGCGGCGCACCCTCAACCGGCTTGCCTCCGAAATCGTCGAAACCTGCACCCCCCTGTCTGAGGTTTGTCTCCTGGGGATTTACACCCGCGGCGTTCCTCTGGCCGGCCGGCTGAGCCACCAAATCCAGCACTTGGAGGGTCTTGCCGTGCCGGTGGGCAACCTAGACATCACGTTCTACCGGGATGATCTCGATCGCATTGGGGCACGCGTACCGGCTGCCACCCGGTTTCCCCTTGACCTGACTGGCAAGACTATTGTGCTGGTGGACGATGTCATCTACAGCGGTCGCACGATCCGCGCCGCCCTTGAGGCCATCAAAGACTATGGCCGGCCGGCCGTGGTACGCCTCGCAGTCCTAATTGATCGGGGTCATCGGGAGTTGCCGATCCATCCCGACTTTGTAGGCCGCCAAGTTCCCACCTCCCGTGAGGAATCCGTCCGGGTGTTCCTCCAAGAAGTTGATGGTCGGGACAGCGTTACACTCCAGAAACCGCCCCTGGCCTAGGATCTCAGGCAGGAGTCTCAGGCTTTATGGTTCTCCAGGGTGACCGGCACCGGTTGTACTTTCCACACTAGGTTGCAGTAGTCCCGAATTGAGCGATCGGAAGAAAACTTACCCATGCGGGCCGCATTCAAAATCGACATCCGCGTCCACCGCTCCGTATCTTGGAAGGCGCGGCTGACCTCAGCCTGGCAGTCCAGGTAAGATGCATAGTCCGCAAACAGCAGGTAGGGGTCGTGGTAGAGCAGGGAATCCACTAGGGGCCGGAATAACTCCCGATCCCCGTGGGAGAACACCCCCTGTTGGATCAGATCGATGACTTCCCGCAACTGCGGATTCGTGTCGTAGTAGTCCCGCGGCCGATACCCGCGAGATTTCAGGGCGGCCACTTCGGGCGCTGTTAAACCAAACAGGAAGAAGTTTTCCGCCCCTGCCTCCTCTCGAATTTCCACATTGGCGCCGTCGAGGGTGCCGATTGTCAGCGCCCCATTCATGGCAAACTTCATGTTGCCCGTACCGGATGCTTCCTTACCCGCAGTCGAAATCTGCTCAGAGAGGTCGGCGGCCGGATAAATCCGCTGGGCATTGGTAACGTTGTAGTCCGGGAGAAACACCACCTTGAGGCGGCCACCCATCGCTGGATCCCGATTGACCACCTCCGCCACCGCGTTAATGAGCTTGATGATCAGTTTGGCCATGGTGTAGCCAGGGGCGGCCTTACCCCCAAAGATGCAGGTGCGCGGTGCCACGTCTAGGTTGGGATTGGCCTTAAGTTGGGCATAGAGACTGATAATGTGCAGGACATTCAGGTGCTGACGCTTATATTCATGGATGCGCTTCACTTGAACATCAAACAGGGATTCAGGGTCGACCATCAGGCCCTGCTGCTCTTGGATCCGCACCGCCAAATCCCGCTTCACGGCCTGCTTCACCTGGCGCCATTCCTGACGGAACCCTGCGTCCTCCAGGCCATTTTCCAACTGGCGCAGGTCTTCCAGGTGTTTGATCCAGTGGTTGCCAATCCGTCCGGTGATGAGCGTCGCTAGGCGCGGATTGCTGAGCACCATGAATCGTCGAGGGGTGACACCATTGGTGACGTTGGTAAACTTTTCGGGATAAAGGGCGTAGAAATCCCCCAAAACATCCTGTTTGAGCAATTGCGTGTGGAGTTCAGCCACCCCATTCACTCGGTTGCTACCTACCACGGCCAGGTGAGCCATGCGGACATAGCGCTCCCCGCCTTCGTCGATCAATGACATCCGCTGCAACCGTTCCTCATCAAGGGGAAAGGCAATGCGCACCTCATCCAGGAAGCGGTAGTTAATTTCGTAGACAATTTCCAGGTGGCGCGGCAGAAGCCGACCAAACAGGCTGACAGACCAGCGTTCGAGGGCTTCCGGGAGCAGGGTGTGGTTGGTGTAAGAAAAGGTCTGCTGGGTGATACTCCAGGCTGACTCCCACCCCAGACCGTGGACATCTACCAGGAGGCGCATTAACTCCGCCACTGCCAAGGCCGGATGGGTATCATTCAGTTGAATGGTGAATTTCTTGTGGAAATCCTCCAAGGGCAGTTGCTGGCGAGACAGGATGCGAATCATGTCCTGGAGGGAACAGGAGACCAGGAAGTACTGCTGGGCCAGCCGCAAGCGCTTCCCCTGAATGACCTCATCGTTCGGGTAGAGTACCTTGGTGATGTTCTCAGAGACGATCTTTTCATCGACGGCCTTGTAGTAATCCCCTTTATTAAACGCTTGGAAATCAAAGGATTCGGCGGCCTCGGCTTTCCAAAGCCTGAGGGTATTGGCCGTGTTCACCTGATACCCCAAAATTGGCGTGTCGTAGGGAATACCCTTGACCAGCCGATCCGGTACCCAGCGCACCCGATAGTGACCGCGCTCATCGGTATAGGCCTCGGTGTGACCCTGAAGGCCCACTTCGACTTCCCATTCAGGTCTCGCCAGTTCCCAGGGATTGCCGTACCGCAGCCACTTGTCCGTGACTTCCACCTGCCAGCCATCCCGAATCTGCTGGTCGAAGATGCCAAATTCGTAGCGAATGCCATAGCCCAAGCTGGGGATTTCTAGGGTGGCCAGGGAGTCGAGGTAACAGGCCGCTAGGCGTCCTAAGCCCCCGTTGCCCAAGCCAGGCTCCTCTTCCTGGGCGAGAACCTCGTCAAAGGAGATGCCCAGTTCTTCCACCGCTTGACGCACCTGGGATTCAATACCGAGGTTGATCAGGTTGTTCCCTAGGTGTGGCCCCATGAGAAACTCGGCCGAGAGGTAGGCGACGGTGCGGGATCCCCGATCGGTGTAGGTGGCAGCGGTGTAGTTCCAGCGCTGGAGCATGCGATCCCGCACAGTGTAGGCCAGGGCCATGTAGTAGTCGTTCAGGGTGGCAATTTGGGGAAACTTGCCCTGAAGGTAGAACAGGTTGTCGAGCAGTGCCCGCTTTAGGGTGGCAACACTGAGGCCGGTGCGGTCATCTTCGGTGATCACCTGGGGGGGAGGACAGGTGGGCAGCGGTTCCTGGGGAAGGTTAGCCATGGGGGTTTCCAGGTAGGGAACTAAGGGTTGGCCGGCCGAGGTGAGGGCATTAAAGCATGGGGGCCATCGCGAATCTGTAGCCGCTGACCCCAGGTGAGGAGATGTTTAGGTAATCACGGTGGGGGCCTCCCGACCGGTGAAATGGCGGATCTGGGCCACCTGTTCTGCCAGTGCAATTAGGTCGGCGAGCACAGTCTGGGTGTCCTGGCGGCCGGCCGGTTGGGGATCGTAGCGCTCCAGATAGAGGCGCAGGGTCGCGCCCTGGGTGCCGGTGCCGGAGAGCCGAAACACCAACCGAGCGCCATCGGTAAAACCCAGGCGGAGGCCCTGATTCTGGCTGAGGCTACCGTCAATGGGGTCGGTGTAGCTGAAGTCGTCTGCATAGGCCACCTTGTAGGCCCCCAAGCGCTGGCCGACCAGGGTGGGGAGTTTGGCCCGTAGTTGCTCGATCAAGGTATGAGCCGGGTCACTGGGGACGGCCTCGTAGTCGTGGCGGCTGTAGAAGGTGCGGCCGTAGGTCTGCCAATGCTCTTGGACGAGGTCAGCCACCGACAGCCGTCGCACCGCCAGGATGTTGAGCCAGAAGAGGACAGCCCACAAACCATCCTTTTCCCGGATGTGATGGGAGCCTGTCCCGAAGCTTTCTTCACCACAGAGAGTAATCCGGTGGGCATCCAGCAGGTTCCCGAAAAACTTCCAGCCCGTGGGGGTTTCGTAGCAGTCGATCCCCAGCTTAGCCGCTACCCGATCCACCGCTTGGCTAGTGGGCATGGAGCGGGCCACCCCGGCCAGACCGTCCCGATAGCCAGGCACCAGATGGGCCTGGGCGGTGAGAATCGCCAAACTGTCACTGGGCGTCACAAAAAAGCGGCGGCCTAAGATCATGTTCCGATCCCCATCTCCATCGGAGGCGGCCCCAAAGTCGTAGTCATCGCCCTTGAACACCAGATCTACCAAGTCATGGGCGTAAACTAGGTTCGGGTCGGGGTGCCCCCCACCGAAATCTTCTAGGGGCGTGCCGTGGATCACGGTGCCGGCCGGCCCACCCAGGCGGCCCTCCAGAATGGCATGGGCGTAGGGCCCAGTCACGGCATGCATACCGTCGAAGACCATCGTAAACTGCGGGCCAGTGAGCAGGTCACGGATGCGGTCAAAATCAAATAGGGACTCCATCAGGGCCTGGTAGTCCAGGACAGAATCCACGACTTCGACGGTCATTGCCCCGAGGCTGCGTGTCCCCAGGGAATCCAAGTCCACATCGGCGGCGTCCAGGATGCGGTACTCGCTGAGTTCCCGACTGCGGGTGTAGATGGCCTCAGTGATCTTTTCCGGAGCTGGCCCCCCATTGGGGGTGTTGAACTTGATACCAAAGTCTCCATCCGGCCCGCCCGGATTGTGGCTGGCAGAGAGGATAATCCCGCCACAGGTTGCGTATTTACGAATCAGGCAAGACGTGGCGGGGGTAGAGAGAATCCCTCCCTGACCGACTTTGACCCGCCCAAAGCCGTGGGCCGCCGCCATTTTGAGGATGGTCTGCACGGCCGGCCGGTTGTGGTAGCGGCCGTCGCCCCCCAGGATCAGAGTCTGGCCTTGGACGTTGCCGAGGGTGTCAAAAATGGCCTGGACAAAGTTTTCCAGGTAGTGGGGCTGCTGAAACACTGTCACCGCCTTCCGCAACCCAGAGGTACCCGGTTTCTGATCCAGGAAGGGCCGGGTTGCCACGGTTTGAATGGTCATTGAGTCACCTGCTGCCACAACATTCCCCCCATTCTCGGATAAAGCCGACCTCATACCGGCGGCGGACACACTTGATGGGCGCAAGGCCGGCCGGCCGCCACCTCGGCGATATTCTCCAGGGTAACGGCGGCGATTTCCTCCAGGGCATTTTGGGTAAAGAAAGCCTGGTGGGCGGTGATCAGCACGTTGGGAAAAGTCAACAGCCGCTGGAGTTGGTCGTCGTCAATAATCTCTCCAGAGCGATCCTCAAAAAACAGGCCGGCTTCTTCCTCGTAGACATCGAGGCCGACTGCCCCTAACTTGCGAGCTTTGAGGCCGGCGATCAGGGCCTTGGTATCCACCAACCCGCCCCGACTGGTGTTGATCAGCATCGCCCCTTGGCGCATGGCCGCAATGGCCCGGCCATCGATCAGATGATAGGTCTCGGGGGTGAGGGGGCAGTGGAGGGACAGGATATCTGCCTGGGCTAATACCTGCGCCAGGGGGAGATAGTCGCCCACGGCGGTGAACTGAGGATTAGGGTAGGGGTCGTAGCCAACAATCCGGCAGCCAAAGCCCGCCATAATCGCCCCAAATACCTGGCCGATCTTGCCTGTCCCCACCACGCCAACGGTACAGCCCCGCAGGTCAAACCCCAGCAGCCCATCCAGGGAAAAGTTCCCTTCCCGCACCCGGTTATAGGCCCGGTGGAACTTACGGTTCAGGGTGAGGATCAGGCCCACCGCGTGCTCCGCCACGGAATAGGGCGAATAGGCGGTCACCCGCGTCACGGTCATCGACAACCGGGTGGCGGCTTGCAGATCGACGTGGTTGAACCCGGTACACCGCAGGGCCACATGCCGTGGCCGGCCGGCCGCTAAGCGCGCCAGGGTGACTGCCCCTAGGTCATCATTGACGAAGGCACACACGGCATCGCACTCCAGCGCCAGAGCCGCCGTTCCCGGTTGCAGGCGAGCCTCCAGGAAAACCAAGTCATGGCCATAGCCCCTATTGGCTGCCTGGAGAAACTGCCGGTCGTAGGGCTTGGTATCAAACACCGCCACCCGTACCATCAGTCATTCCCGAAAGGCCACGTCCAGTGGGTAATCTCATCCCGGTCAATGCCATGCTCGTAGGCGTAGGCAAACTGTTCAATCATCTGATTCTTCAGCCACTCCTTGACATGGGCACCGGCCACCCGCAGTTCGGGAACCCGGTCGATCACATCAATCGCCAAACTAAACCGGTCGATCTGATTATTCATCGCCAGTTCCAGGGGCGTGTTGATGTTGCCTTTCTCCTTATAACCCCGCACATGGAGATTGGCGTGGTTGGTGAAACGGTAGGCCAACTTGTGGATCAACCAGGGATACCCGTGGAAGTTAAAGATAATCGGCTTATCCACCGTGAACAAGCTATCGAAGTCCCGGTCTGACAAACCGTGGGGATGCTCGCTGGCGGGCTGCATCTTGAACAAATCCACCACATTGATAAACCGGATCTTCAAGCTGGGGAAATGTTGCCGCAGCAAAGCCGTCGCCGCCAGGGCTTCCTTGGTAGCCACATCTCCGCACGCGGCCATCACCACATCCGGTTCGCTCCCCTGGTCGTTGCTGGCCCAATCCCAAATACCAATGCCCTTGGTGCAGTGTTGAATGGCGGCCTCCATCGATAGGTACTGGAGGTGCTTTTGTTTATCCGCCACAATCACATTGACATAATTGCGGCTCCGCAGACAGTGATCCACTACGGACAACAGGCAATTGGCATCGGGGGGCAAATAGACTCGTGTGACTTCCGCACTCTTATTGGTTACTAAGTCTAGGAAACCGGGGTCTTGATGAGAGAACCCATTGTGATCCTGCCGCCAAACCGTAGAGGACAGCAGAATATTCAAGGAAGGCACTGGCGACCGCCAGGGTACTTCATGCTTACAAATATCCAACCACTTGGCATGCTGGTTGAACATCGAGTCGATCACGTGGGCAAAGGCTTCGTAGGTGGAGAAAAAGCCATGTCGCCCCGTAAGTAAATAGCCCTCTAGCCAACCTTCCAGGGTGTGTTCACTGAGCATCTCCATCACCCGGCCATCGGGGGCCAGCAGGCTGCCATCCTCATCCTCCGGCAGGTAATCCCCCAGCCAGGTTTTGCGGGTGGCCTCATAAATGGGGGAAAGGCGGTTGGAGGCGGTCTCGTCTGGCCCAAATACCCGGAAGTTGTCCATGTTGCGGCGCATCACATCCCGCAAGAAGGTACCCAGCACCTTGGTGTTTTCGGCTTCTACCATGCCCGGCCGGCCGACATCGACCGCGTAGGCATGAAAATCTGGTAACCGCAGATCCCGACAGACCAAGCCCCCGTTGGTGACGGGGTTGGCACTCATCCGACGCGTTCCTGTGGGGGGTAGGGCACGCAGTTCTGGGATCAACCGTCCCTGCTCATCGAACAATTCATCGGGTTTGTAGGTGCGTAGCCAGGCTTCCAGAAGGGGGATGTGGGTGGGATTGGTGTGCATTTCTCCCAGAGGCACCTGGTGGGAGCGCCAGAAGCCCTCAACCTTATGCCCGTCCACCTCCTGCGGCCCCGTCCAGCCCTTGGGGGTGCGAAGAATAATCATCGGCCAACGGGGACGCTTGGCCACCCCGGTCTCGCGGGCCTCCGCTTGGGCAAGGCGAATGGTCTGGATACAATACTCCAGGGTGGCCGCCATCTGCTGGTGCACCTTGGCCGGGTCGCTGCCCTCAACAATGTAAGGTGTGTAGCCGTAACCCAGGAACAGGCTCTCCAGCTCAGGCACGCTGATCCGGGAGAGGATGGTGGGGTTGGCAATTTTGTAGCCGTTCAGGTGCAGGATGGGCAAAACTGCCCCATCGCGGATCGGATTGAGAAACTTGTTGGAATGCCAGGCGGTAGCCAGTGGCCCAGTTTCGGCTTCCCCATCACCCACCACGGGCACCACAATTAAATCCGGGTTATCGAAGGCACAGCCGAAGGCGTGGGACAGGCTATACCCTAGTTCGCCCCCTTCGTGGATGGAGCCAGGGGTTTCGGGGGTGCAGTGGCTGCCAATGCCGCCGGGAAAGGAAAACTGCTTAAAAAACTTTTGGAGTCCCTCCAAGTCCTCGCTCTTGTCGGGATAGACCTCAGAATAGGTGCCCTCTAGGTAGGTGGGCGCCAGAATACCAGGGGCACCGTGGCCGGGGCCAGCCAGCAGGATGGTATTCAGGTCGTATTTCTTAATCAGACGGTTGAGGTGAATGTAGATAAAGCTCAGACCAGGGCTAGTCCCCCAGTGGCCAAGGAGCCGCTTTTTAATATGTTCGGGTTTGAGGGGGGCCCGGAGGAGGGGGTTGTCCTGTAGGTAAATCATGCCCGCGGCCAGGTAGTTACAAGCCTGCCAGTAGCGGTGCAGGAGATCCAATTCCTCAGGGGTTAGGGCCTGCTCTGGGATAGTGCTGGGGGGCACGGTCATTTCCGAGTAACGCATGGGAAAACACCCAAAACGGGGCAGTGAGTGAACATCGGAGTTGCTCAACTACCGGCATTATCAAGGCCCCTCTACGGTTTCCCTGGAAGTCACCCACTTGTTTTTCGTTTCCCCGGCCGGCCGATCAACCCCCATGACACCATAGGTATTGGCCCTGACGCAGTGTTGATGTAGCCCTTGTCTGGAATACTCTATGCCGCTGTTGACGCTTGATCCTGCTCTACAGGCTCGCCTCGCCACCCCCCTCTCGATTGGAGGGGTCACCCTCACCAGTCGCGTGTTCCAGTCACCCCTGTCCGGGGTTACGGATTTGGTGTTTCGGCGGTTGGTGCGCCGCTATGCGCCAACCTCCATGCTCTACACGGAGATGGTGAGCGCGGCCGGACTACATTACCTGAAAGACATTCCCCAAATTATGGAGGTCGATCCAGGGGAACATCCGGTAGGCATTCAACTGTTTGACTGTCGTCCAGACTTCATGGCGGAAGCAGCCCGCAAGGCAGTCGCTGAGGGGGCCGATATAGTGGATATCAATATGGGATGTCCGGTGAACAAAATCACCAAAAATGGGGGGGGATCTTCCCTGTTACGTCAACCAGAATTGGCTGCCCAAATTGTGCAGAGTGTTGTGGAAGCTGTGCCGGTGCCTGTGACGGTCAAAACTCGGATTGGTTGGTCGGATCAAGAGATCACCATTCTTGACTTTGCCCGGCGCATGGAAGATGCAGGTGCACAGATGATGACCGTGCACGGTCGCACCCGCGCCCAGGGCTACAATGGCCCGGCCCGCTGGGAATGGATTCGGCGAGTCAAGGAAATCCTCTCGATCCCAGTGATCGCCAATGGGGATATTTTCTCCGTCGCCGCAGCGGTGCAGTGCTTAGCGGAAACTGGGGCGGACGGGGTGATGTGTTCCCGTGGCACCCTGGGGTATCCGTTTCTGGTGGGGGAGGTGGATGACTTCTTGAAAACCGGGGAGGCGCGGCCGGCCGCTTCGGTCATCGAACGGCTGACCTGTGCCCGCGACCATCTGCTCGCCCTCTGGGAATACAAGGGGGAACGGGGTGTACGGCAAGCGCGCAAACACATGACCTGGTATGCCCGCGGGTTTCCGGGAGCCGCGGAGGCCCGGGAAGCCCTAGCCCGGATGGAGACAGCGGCAGCAGGGTTGGTCATCCTAGAGCGAGCACTCGAGCAAGCCCACGGTAACCAGGGTCTGCTAACGGGGAATACGGGACGAGCTACCAGAGAGGGTGACAATTTAGTGACACATGACCATCAGGACTCAGTAATGGGTATGGGTAGCCATCGTGTCAAGCATGGGCGATAATGCTTAACGATACATATCCCCTGGGACACGATGGGCTATTTAAGGATGCCCTTCGCCCTCCCCACCCGTTTCTCTAATGGGCCATCCCAACACCTGCTAGGGGACATCATGGCTATGGGTTAGGGCGAGAATGCGTCCCTGAGTATTGGCAGATTTGCATGGGAGTAACACAGGGACGGGACAACGCAGTGATCATTGGGCAAGCGGCGGCGGTGGCGGGTCACGCCAATCTCGCTATGGTCAGCAAGACCTACGGACATTTGGTAACGGGTATCCAACTCCCCCGCTACGGCTGAATACGATGGGCGATCCAGGGAAATAAATTGCGCTTAGCTGAAAGAGCTGGGAAATACCCAGCGGTCTATCCCTAACCCTCAATCCCCAGGAATTGACTGAAACAGGCTCGCCGCCTATCCGCCATGCACGGCTGATATAGCTGATTAGATTAGGAATGCGACACTCTATTTCCACAGTAAGCACGGACAATCTCATC
>JACYLR010000081.1 GCA_015272465.1 Gloeomargaritaceae cyanobacterium C42_A2020_066 | reverse complement strand
CGAGGAGTTGGTTCTCCTCCGCCGACAGCCGGCCATCATCATCTAAATCCGTAATCAGCTTGACTTCCTGGGACTGTAACTGGCTGAGGCGTTCGATGGTCAGAATATTGGCGATGAAAACTCCCACACCCACCGCCACGATCAGATCTACAAATACGGTCAGCAACAGCACCCCGTACATAATTAGGGAACCCTTGACCGACACATTATGGGAACGCTTCAAGAAGCTCCAGTCGAGAATATCAATCCCAACCTTCATGGCAATGCCCGCCAACACCGCCATGGGGATTGGCTCTGTCAGTTGGGCGACGCCGAGGACGACCACTAACAGCACCAATGCTCGTGTTAGCCCAGAGAGGGCTGAGGTGGCACCCGTTTGAATGTTGACCACCGTTCCCATCGTGGCACCGGCGCCGGGCAGCCCACCGCAGAGACCCGATACGATATTGCCGATTCCCTGGCCAATCAGTTCCTTATCCGAATTGTGTTCCGTGCGAGTCAGGCTGTCCGCGATAACGGCTGTGAGTAGGGTGTCAATACAGCCCAGCATGCCCAGCATGACCCCATTGATCAGAATGGTTGAGATCTGACCCAATCCAAAAGTGGGCATCTGTAGGATGGGCAGGCCCGTGGGAATAACGCCAATCCGGCGGATATCCGCCCCCTGGAAAATCGTCAGGGAGAGTAATGTGCCCACGACAAGGGCAATCAGTTGAGGAGGAACGTAGCGCCGTACTTTCTTCGGCGTTAACAGAATAATCAGCAGACTGGACACCCCGAGAGCAACTTCGACAGGATCGGCGGTCGTCACCAGTTGCGGGATGGCTTGAATCGTACCAATCACACCCCCCTTAGGTACCGCTTGGCCGAGGAGTGGCCCCAGTTGCAAAATCATCAATATCACCCCAATTCCTGACATGAAGCCGGAAATGACGCTGTAGGGCATCAGGGTGATATAGCGCCCCAACTTAAAAGCGCCAAAGATAATCTGAAATAGGCCGGCCAGCATGACCACGGTGAAGGCCATCGCCAAGCCCTGATCCGCATCACTGGCCACAAAGCTGGCGACTACCGCAGTCATCACCACCGTCATTGGCCCTGTGGGTTCGGAGATCAGGGTGGGTGTTCCACCAAACAGGGCAGCGAAGAAACCGACGCAAATAGCGCCGTACAGCCCGTTGATAGGCCCGACACCGGAGGCGACCCCAAAGGCCAAGGCAAGAGGTAGAGAGACGATCGCGGTGGTGACGCCCCCCAAGAGGTCACCCCGGAGGTTGTCAAAGCGGATGCGGTTGGTAATGGCCATCACGAGCAAGTAGCCAGGCGCAGGGATGACCCCCATGCTATAGCCGAAATAGACTTGTTGCCGTAGGCCCCTAACACTAAACCTTCCCGATGACTGGGAAAAGTCATTTATACCTAGTTGTTGAAGATAGCGCTACCCATGTGTTCTATTCAATTGCTTACTGGGCATTGGTGATACCGGCCGGCCGGTTCAGTGGGTGGGTATACAGTGCCTGCGACGCGCTCAGATACGACACCACCTGTCAGTCCTTACAGCATTTCTTGGGATACCTTCATCTCATCTTTGTGTGCGCGGTTCATCAGGATGAGCCAATGTTTGCTGCGGCAGCATCAAGTCCCGCGCCCAAAAACATCCAAGAGCCGGAGCTATAACACCGACTCTTGGAGTCTCTAAGGTCTGGGTTCAACAGCCGTCTGGCCCGCAGAAACTGTGCCCGTAGAGCACCTCTGCATCGCAGATATAGATCATGCCTGCAAAATCGAGGAAGAACTGCACTGCCACCTCGTCCGCAATCTTTTCGGCCATGACCCGATCATTCGTCAGCACCTCAAACTTGACATTTCCCTCGGTGTCGGAAACGTTGGGTTGTCCCGACGAGCGCACGTTGCGACTGCCTTTACCACCCGTCTCCAAGACTGTATAACCGGTTGCCCCGGATTCTTCGATAATCTTGGCGACCTTCTTAAGCAGGATTTTTTCCGTGATGATCACGAGCTTTTTGGCTGGTTTGGCCATGTTGCTTTCCTCCTTAGATGTGTGTTTGATCTACTGGTTATCCCTTGGCCCAGCCGAGCGCGACCTGTTTGGGATTAGCCGCCGCCGAGAGCCTGAGCAAGTCCAATGAAGAATGGTATACACAAGCCGATCGCAACAGGTGTTCCGATGGCTGTGGAGGCACCGATGTAGGCAGAGGGATTAGCTGATGGGATACCAGCTCGCAATGTGGGTGGGCCTGAGATATCTGAACTAGAGGAGGCAATGACGGCAAGAACGACGACGCCGCCCAAGCTGAATCCTGTGGCGTAGTGGGCAATCATGCCCAGGCCGAAGGCAATAAGCCCATGCACAAATGGTGCTACCACGCTATACACGACATACCATTGGGCTACTTTGCGAAGTTCGCCAACTCTTGACCAAGCTTCCATCCCCATGACCAGCATCAAGATCGAAAGCAGACCGCGAAAGAGGGGATCGTAGAAGCTTTTGTAGACACTTTCCGGCTGAGTGAAAATGCCAAGTGCGAGACCGAGCAACATTGCCGATAGAGCTGGCCCCCGTAGACTTTCCTGGATGATTGGCCAGATTTTGACTCGGTTGTCCCCAGGCCGCTTCTGCTGACTGAGATACTCTTGACGGGTGCTGGGATAATCACCAGCTGCAACAGGCTGTTTGCTGAGTGACTCCTCCATGGGCGCGGCGGCCGCCGTATTAAACTTCTTCCTGTTGAGATATAGATTGGCTACAACAATCGCTGTAACAAGCGCTGGGATATCCATGAAAGGATAGAGTGCAGCAGCCCATGCCTCGTATGGAATCTTTTCTTCTTCCAGGAGCGTCAGGGCAGCGGCCATCGTAGAACCACTCACGGCACCAAACAACCCCCCAGTCGCAATCGCATCTACGATTTTGACTTTGGGCAGTTTAGCTAACGTATAGCGGGCGATGAAGACAACGAGAATCCCGACAATAACGGAAAAGATGACTGGTAAGACCATCTCTGTCAGGTTGGAATTACGGATGGCAATTCCACCGGTCAGACCGATCTTGGTGAGCAGCATGAAGATAATAATCGTACTGATCGCTTCTGGAATCACCAATTCGCTACCCAGAGCGGCGATGATCATGCCCCCAATTAAAAAGCCGAGTGTTGGGGACTGTAATTGCTTGATGAAATCCGTTAAAAAAAGGGAGAGAAAATCCATTGATACCTCCTTGTACTTCCTCTAGAGAAGAGGCTTGTAGTTAAGTGAAAAATGAGCGTTGAGGGATGGGAGAAGAGCAAGAGATAAGTGATTTATCCCTACATCATGAGTGCCGGAAGCGAACCTACAGAAAGGTCTTGCACATGTGAGTAGGACAGGTTGAAATTCAGCCTTGGAAGACTGCTCAATGAGAGGAGCATGAAAAGCCACCATAAACTGACCTATGGAGTCTAAAAAGCAATTCTGCTCCAAAGGCAAAACTGAAGAAAAGAGACAGGGTTAATGAGGCAACGACTGACGTAACACTGTCAAAGCGATAACCCTGGGGGTTGTTAAACAAGATGAGATCGGTGGCTTCCATGATTGAGATGAATGGATGGAAAATAAATTCAAAACAAAAATTAGCTTGCTTAGGCTGGCAAGACCTCGTTGGTAATATGGGCCGGTAAACGGGGGGGACTTCGGTGGATGTACCCTCTACAGGTAGAGAGATGGATAACGGAAATCTATTTGTTTATAACGATTTCCTTAAGGAGAGGCAAATAAATATTCATGAAGCGGCACATAAGGATACTTCATACACCGTTGGGTTCAGTAGCGTTGAGTTAAGTAAAAGCTTGTTGACAATTTGAGCAGTTCGATATAGATGCAAACCTGTGAGCCAAGCGAACGCTCCCCGGCCCCGGCCGGCCGACTGAACCAGGGTCAGCGCTACCAGCCCAGGCAGTAAACTGGAACGAAACCCTTGGGAACGGCCGGCCGCTATGCGTGTGTCTCTGAACTGGTTACGGGAATTAGTGGATTTCCCCAACCTGTCTCCTGAAGCGTTGGCAGAGCGTTTGACCGTCGCCGGGTTCGAGGTGGAGGACATTGAGGATCGGCGGGCCTGGGCAGCCGGTGTGGTGGTGGGCCATGTCTTGGAGCGTCAACCCCACCCCAATGCGGACAAGTTGAGTGTGTGTCGAGTCGAGGTGGGGGCCGCGGAACCCTTACAAATTGTTTGTGGGGCGGCGAATGTCCGGACGGATGCCTGGGTTCCAGTGGCCTTAGTGGGGACTCACCTGCCCACCATCGACCTCAAGATCAAACCAGCCAAGCTGCGGGGGGTCGAGTCTAGGGGAATGATCTGCTCCCTGGCAGAACTGGGTCTGGAGAAAACCTCCGAGGGCATTCACCTGTTCCCAGCGATGAGCCTCACCCCTGGCCAGGATGTCCGGCCGCTCCTGGGCCTGGATGACGTGATCCTGGAGGTGAGTTCGACGGCGAATCGGGCTGACGCCCTGAGTATGGTAGGCCTGGCACGGGAAGTGGCGGCACTGACCCAGGGAACTCTGCACCTACCCCAACCCCAAGCGTGGGACTTACCCAGCCAAGGGTTGACACTGGAGATTGCGGCCGGCCGCGCCTGTCCTGCCTACTGGGCCACGGTGATCGATCCCGTTGGCGTGGAGCCATCCCCCCTGGCGGTGCAGCAGCGTCTCCAAGCGGCGGGGGTGCGGGCGATCAATGGCGTAGTCGATGTCACTAACTGGATTCTGCTGGAATGGGGCCAACCCCTCCATGCCTTTGACTACGACAAGCTCTGTCAGGTGGCGGGCAGTGCCACACCAACCCTGGGTGTGCGGTTCGGCCGGCCGGGGGAAGCTCTGGTCACCCTCGATGGCCAGGAACGAGCGTTGCATGAGCAGGTGTTGCTGATCACGGCCAATGACCGGCCGGTGGCGATTGCAGGGGTGATGGGGGGTGAAGCCACCGAGGTGGACACGACTACACGCCGGGTTGTCCTTGAGGCGGCGCTGTTCGACCCTGTGGTGATTCGGCGCTCGGCCCGCAGCCTGGGGTTACGCACTGAAGCTTCTGCCCGCTACGAGCGGGGGGTGAATGCGGCGGAATTGGCCCGTGCCCGCAACCGTGCTTTGGATTTGCTGGTGTCCCTGGTGCAGGCCGAACCCACCCAGGCAGTTTTGGTGGATCAGCGGCCGGCCGCCCAGGTCAGCCTGACGCTGCGCCTGAGCCGGATTCAGCAGGTCTTGGGCCAGGTACAAACCGAGGGCGGCGGCCGGCCGTTGACGGCGGCAGAAGTGGAAGCGTCTCTCACCTGTTTGGGGTTCGATCTCACACCGGCAGCGGCGGACACCTGGACCGTGACCGTGCCTCCCTATCGAGTCCGGGACATTGAGCGGGAAATAGACCTCATCGAAGAGGTGGCCCGCCACTTCGGCTACGACCGCTTTGTCGAAACCCTTCCTGCCCAGAGTCAGGCCGGGGGCTATCCTCCTAGTGAGCAGGTGCGCCGGCGGCTGGTGGCGTTGCTGCGCGGGGCCGGACTGACGGAGGTTCAGCACTATTCCCTGGGCAAGCCCATCCATCCCCAGCAGGTTGTCCTCACCAATCCGTTGTTCAGTGAGTACTCAGCGTTGCGGATGGATTTACTGGGGGGCCTGCTGGACGCCTTTGGCTACAACCTGGAGCAAGGGAACGGTTCCCTGTGTGCCTTTGAACTGGGGCGGGTGTTTTGCCAAGTAGACGGCAGTTACGTCGAGTCCGAGTGGGGCGCGGCCATCTGGGGCGGCCGGCCGTGGCGAGGGGCGTGGCAGCGTACTACGGATTTGAGCTGGTGGGAGGCCAAGGGTTTAGTGGAGGGCCTGTGGGAGGGCCTGAACCTCAAGGTGACCTACCAGCCGGAGTCCACCGATCCCCGATTTCACCCCGGCCGCACGGCCCGGCTGCTTGTGGGGGACATCGCTCTGGGTATCTTTGGCCAAATTCATCCCCAGATTGCCCAGGCGCGCCAGTGGCCGGCCGCGGTCTATGGCCTGGAATGGGATATGAAATTGCTGGAACGGGCAGTCGTGGATCTTGGCCGGCCGGCCTTCCGCCCCTACTCAGTCTATCCAGCCTCTGGACGGGATATTGCCTTTTATGCCCCCCTAGAAGTGTCGGCTGCTGCGCTGGAAGCGACTATGGCGGCTGCGGCTGGCCCTTTACTGGCGGAAGTAGCTATCTTTGATGAGTATCGGGGTGAGTCGGTGCCGGCAGGCCAACGGAGTCTGGCGTTTCATCTAGTCTACCGGGCTAGCGACCGCACCCTCACCGACGCGGATGTGGAGGCCGTCCACCAGCAGGTGCGCCAAGCCCTCACCCAGGCCCATGCCGTCCAGTTACGGAGCTAGCCATGAAAACCTGCCCGCCAAGCCCCAAGATTGTCTGCTGGACGGCAGGAACCACAAGCTCCGGCAATCTCCAAAACCTCCAGGACATTACCCGCTGGTGGTTAGGTCTAGCCAATCAAGAGGTCACCTGGCAACTGCGTACCCGGCCGGCCGGCGTTCCCCCTGAAGACTTGGACTGGAGCCTCCAACCTATCGATGAAGTCTTTACCCTGCGGGAGCCCCAGTTCCAAGGCTGGCAGTTGCGGTGGCGGCAGGCGGAGTCCGGCCAGGTAGACAGCGTGGTGGTCATGGATCTGGAACTGGATCAGGGCCGCCAGGTGTTGGATTTGGTGCCCCAGGGCCGCTCGGACTTGGTAATCCGGGTGCGACCGCTGCGTCTTAGCTTCGACATCGTCCACCTGGAAAATCCCCGCATCCTCTGGGAGCGCCGCCCGGAAGGCTACCGTCTCATTCTCCAGCAGCCCAACCAGGGGCTGGAGGTGCAGGTGGATTTGGACGCCACGGCCTACGAGCAACTGCGGGGCCGCTCACGGGGCACGACTCATCCGGGGGGCACCTATCCCGGAACCTGGGTCTAGGGGACGGTGAACGCGTGGAGTGTGCTTATTTCCTGGTCGCTCACGGCAGTCCGAACCCCGACTATCTCGCCCATCTGCATCATTTCGTTGCTCAGGTTGTCGCGGCCCTAGACAGTAACGCTCCCGTGGGTGTGGGCACCCTGGCCGGTTCCCTGGCGTTGACTGAAACCCTCCCGGTCTTTATTCATAAACATCGGCCGGCCGCCGTGCGGATTCTGCCCTTGCTCTTGGGCGCAGGCGTCCACACCCGCTCGGACATTCCCGCTGCTGTGGCGCAGGTTCAGACCGCGCTGGATCAGGGCACGGCCCTGGAGGTGCTTCCCCACTTGGGCCACTGGCCTAGCTTGGGTGCTCTGCTGCGTGGCCTTGTGCCGCCCGACATAAGCACCTGGGTTGGGGTTGTGCATGGCAGCCGCCAGCCCGACGCCTACCTGCCTCTAGAGCAGGCGATCTCACCTTGGGGAGGCCATTTAGCCACCTGGACTCAGACGCCCACCCTGGCGGAATGTCTACAACACCTGGCTTCTGCCAGCGATTCCATTGCCATCGTCCCCTGCTTCCTCTGCCCTGGCCCGATTACCCGTGCCCTCCAGACAGCGGTTCCCCAATTGGCGCGGCAGTGCGGCGGCGATTCTGCTACGATCCAACTCCATCTCACCCCACCCCTGGGTGCCAGTCCCGCGCTCGTGCCCTTTGTTGTGGATTGTCTGCGGTTGCCCCCCATCTATGTCTGAAACCCACACCTTGGCCTGTCCAGGCACCGTCTACCTTGTGGGGGCTGGCCCAGGGGACGCGGGCTTATTGACGCTGCGGGCCAAGGAACTTCTGGAGCAGGCGAATGTCGTGGTCTACGATGCTCTCGTCAGCCCGGGAGTCTTGGCTCTGATTCCATCGACTACTGAGCAAATCTACGTAGGTAAACGGCGTGGCTGGCATACCCTCAACCAGGCTGAAATTATCCAAGGTTTGGTTGCCTTGGCCCAGCGCTACCCGCGGGTGGTGCGCCTCAAGGGGGGTGATCCCTTTATCTTTGGGCGTGGCGCCGAGGAACTGGAGGGCCTACGGGCGGCCGGCCTGCGAGTGGAGGTTGTTCCTGGGGTGTCTGCTGGAATCGCCGCCCCCGCCACCCTAGGAATTCCCCTCACCCATCGTCATCTCAGTTCCAGTGTGGCCTTTGTTACGGGTCACGAAGCCATCGACAAAGCCCGGCCGGCCGTCGATTGGGCTGCCCTAGCCCAGGGGGTTGATACCCTAGTGATCTACATGGGGATGCACAATTTGGCGACCCTCGTGACTGAACTGCGCCAAGCCGGCCGGCCGGCCGCAACCCCCATTGCCCTGATCCAGTGGGGAACCTGGCCCCAACAGCAGCATCTGATTGCCACCCTCGATACAGTGGTGGAAAAAGTGGACGCCTACGGCCTTGGCCCGCCCGCCATTGCCATTGTGGGGGCAGTAGTCAACTGGGAACGGGGAAGGGAAAATAGAAACACTCTGGGGTTGGGGGGTGAGACTTCTTCCCGTTTGTGATGTATAACTCTTGGCAGCGCTACGCCAAACTGCTCCTCTGGGGCCTGGGTCTGACGCTCTGGTGCCTAGGGATTACCTGTGTGGGCGTCGCCCCCGCCTCGGCCCAGCAAACCCTGGTGGTGCGCCAAGCGCCCGTAGTCATTGACGGCCGCACCCTTTTTTACGTCCGGGACTCCGGGGGACTGCGCGCCTCAATCCGGGCTGAGCGAATTAATAACGAACTGACCCGCAGCATTGCAGACCTCACGGCCGGCCGACTGTCTTACCTCGATTTCACGGTTGACACCCAGCCCGACAGCCCCCTGCCCACGATTCAACTCAACGGCAATCACCTGCTGACGGTCACCTCAGCCGATGCCCTCACCAGCCAGCCCCTGATCACCCAGGCCAACATCTGGCGACAGGATTTGCAACGGGCGGCCGACTTGGCCCTCCTAGAACGCACCCCTGCTTACACCAGTCAGGCCTCCCTGTACAGCTTGGTAGCCTTTGCAGTCGTCTGCCTGGGCTATCTCGCCCTCGGTACCCTACGTCGCCAACTGACCCGCAGCCTGCACCGTAGCGTCAGCCACACGGCTCCCCATCTAGAGAAACCCATCCGCCTGTTTATCCAGGTGATTGCTCTAGGGCTGCAAACCGGCCTGTGGCTCGGTGTTATCTACTACATTTCCGATCTCTTTCCCACCACCCGCATCCTCCGCCACGCCATTCATCAAGCCCTTTGGGTGGGACTCACCTCCCCCTTCATTACCCTGGGTACGAAAGGCTACTCCAGCCTGGATCTGATGATCCTGGTCGGCAGCTTCGTCGGCCTCTGGATTCTCAGTCGCGCCGTGGCCGGATTGATTAAATCACGGGTGCTGGCGCTGACGGGGGCCGACCACCGCATGCGGGAACTGGTTGCTGTCCTCACCCAGTATCTGCTGCTGTTTCTGGGCCTGATCGTCATACTCCAGGTGTGGGGCTTGGATGTCAGTTCCCTGACGATCCTGGCCAGCGTCCTGGGGGTGGGGATTGGCTTTGGCCTGCAAAATACTGCCAACAACTTCATCAGCGGCCTGATCATCACCTTCGAGCGGCCGATCCAGGTGGGCGATTTTATTCACGTGGGGGATTTGCAGGGAATTGTTGAGCGGATCGGCACCCGCACCACGGAAATCCGCACCCTGGACAAGGTGTCGATCATCGTACCCAACTCCCGGTTTGTGGATAACCAGGTGGTGAACTGGAGCTTGGGCAACCCTGTCTCTCGGCTGCATATCCCTGTGGGCTTAGCCTACGGATCCGAGGTGGAGAAAGTCCGCATTGCCCTGCTGGAAGCCGCCCGCGAGCACCCGGATGTGCTCACCAGCCCTGCGCCCCAGGTGTGGATGAAGGGATTTGGCGACAGTGCCCTCAACTTTGAGCTTTTGGTCTGGATATGTGAGCCGCGGGAACAGTACCGCATCCGCAGTGACCTGAACTTTCGGATCATGGCCAGTCTCAAGCGCCACAATCTGGAGGTGCCCTATCCCCAGCATGATGTGCACCTGCGTGCCCCTCGGCTGGAGACCCTCTTGGCCAATACAGCAGGCACTACCCCAACCTCTGGAGTACGATTGCCTGACCCCCAGGCCCGGCCGGCCGCCGAGACCAGTAATGGTAATCAGGTTGCCAGCTCTGTTGGCCACACCGAGATTCTCCTGGAGCCACCGCCCGTCCTCGATCGGCGCAGTTACCTGGAGGGCTTAGCGGCGCGGATGCGAGGGCCAAGTGGTCTGGACATCAAGGATCGCTGGCACCTGTTGCAGCGCTATCCCTGCTGTTTTACGGGGACAGCCGCGGTCGATTGGTTGACCCAGATGGAGCACTTGGATCGTCGGGCTGCGGTACGCTTAGGGCAGGAGATGCTCACCGCCGGCCTCTTCCACCATGTCCTGGATGAGCAGGACTTTGAGGATGACGACCTGTTCTACCGGTTTTATGCCGATGAGGAAGCCGGAGACACCGCCTCGACCGCACTGACCTGACCAGCATCGGTCGTGACAAGGGCAGCAACCAGATCAGCGGCTGTCACCGGGAAGGGCAGGCGATGCACATCAGAACCCGGTGCCGTGGCAACCTGGGCAATGTGTGCCAAAGTCTCAGGGCTGGGGTTAGGAAGTCCGATTTCAGCCAGGGATGTAGGCAGATCCACTTGGCGGTAGAACCCCAGCAACTGCTGGCGCGCCTGAGCTGCTAGGGGGTTGCTTCCCAGGGTTTCCTCGAGGCGTAACTGCACCAGAACCCCCAGTGCGACCTTCTCTCCGTGGAGACTGCCATGGGTGGCAGGTATGTGGGTGAGGCCATTGTGAACCGCATGGGCAGCTACGGTGCGACAGGGTGCGCCCCCCAGTCCTCCCATCAACCCCGGCAACAACACCGTGGCATCCACCACCTGCTGCCAGAGATGACCGCCCGGATGGTTCAGCGCCTGCGCCGACCACTGGAACAACAGATCCCGCAGCACCCGCGCCTGCTGCACAGCCATGATCACCACCGCTTCTTGGGAGTCCCGGCTGCTGATCGACGCTTCGTACCACTTGGCTAGTGCGTCTCCGATCCCGGCCACCAGGGTGCGCCGCGGTGCCGTTTCAATCAGGGTGTAATCCAGGACAATGCCATCGGGACAGCGGGGGAGGGCCACATCGTAGAGAAACGCGCCCTGGTCAGAGTACAGATTGCTAAGGGCTGTCCAGGCCGCGCAGGTGGCCCCAGACGTGGGAATCGTGACTACCGGCCGGCCGATGCGGTGAGCTAGGAGCTTGGCCATGTCCAGGGCCTTGCCGCCGCCGCATCCCAGAATGACATCACTCTTGTGAACTGTGGCCGCTGCCAGAAGTTTAGCTAGGGCTGCTTCACTGGCCTCTCCCCCCAAATCCAGCCAGAGGGTATGCGTGGGGAGAGTGGCGGCTGCTTGGGAGCGAAGGAGGGCTAAGGCGCGGGTTCCCCCCACCACTAGGGGTCGGCGGCCCAAGTGTTCGATCAGCGGCCACAAATCGGCTAGAAGCTGGCGACCTCGGAGGACTTGGCTGGGGGCAATGGCCTGGGGCAAGGGCATCATGGGCTGTGATGACGGTAGCCTAGAGCACGTTTGGGACTTCTAAGGTAACACAGCGGTTTTGCGGGGCTGTTTCTGGATGTGATTCGGAGGGGTGTAGAGTTCTGGGGATCAAAGTTGCGGTAGGATACGGGCTACCCCCTAAGCGGTGGCGACCTATGGGGATCTTTCATCGGTGGTTGTGGATTTTTGGACTGGCGGCGCTTCTCTGGGCGATGCCTCGGCCGGCCGTAGCCCTGACGGACATCCGGTTGACGGATCTGCACTACGAAGCGTGTCCCCCAGAACTGGCAGCAGGGGCTGTGACCAGCGGCGGCACCATCAACCCCGCCCAATGCTTTCTGATCACCGGCAAGGCCACTAACCCGACAGCCAAAGCCGTCTACGACGCTGATGTCTATGGGCGTGTATTTGATGCTAATGGTGAACCTGCCATCCCGAATCGGGGCCGCCTAGATAGCCTAGAGATGGTACCGCCTGGCACAAGCGATTTCGTAATCAGGATTACAGTTCCTGCGACCCAACCCCCACCCTTGACCCTAGCCCAGTTCAAAGCCTCCGGCTTCAGCAGCCGAGTGCGGCGCTAAACGGGCACCAAAGCGGGCAGAGCTCGGAAAACCTGGATTAGAACTTGGAGGGCTAAGAATCCCAGAATGGGTGAGAAATCAATACCACCCAAGGGCGGAATTAACGAGCGAAATAGGTTTAAATAAGGATCGGTAAGCTGGCTGAGGATCGAAAACGGTGGACTCATCCAGTCGATGTTGGGGAACCAACTGAGCAACACCCGCGCCGTCAGCAGGATCAGGTAGAAGTAGAGGAATTGAACCAGGGATTGGGCGAGAAGATCCATAGCGCACGCTCAGAAACAGCGACTCCCCCATTCTAAAGGCCGGCCGTCAGTTCACCTCAGTTTCCTGGGGGACTTCAGCCCGCCCACCATTGGCTATTCCAGGGGAAGTGTGACTGAGTCTATCCCGCACCTGGTCGATGGTTTCGTTGAGTTCAGCGATTTTCTCCTCCAAGTTCTGGCGGGTAGCTTCCATAGACTCCTCCAAGGACGGCCGGCCGCGCCGTGGCTTTTTCAGGGCCGCCCCCTCAGTCCCCGGCTCTGGGGTCAGGCGTGTGGCGAGGACAACCCCAACAACACCGCCCACCGCACCCCCCAGAAGGGTGCCCAGGAGAAAACCCTTGCCGAAGCTACTCCCTTGACTGTCCATACCGTTTCCCCGCGTCGCCAATCGCTATCAGTCTAGCCCAGGTGTCCTGTCCCAAAACTCCGATCGCCTGCATCCCCTAGCCCCGGCACAATGAAGCCGCGGTCATTGAGGGCCTCATCAATGGTGGCGGTGTAGACCGTGAGTTGGGGATAGACTGTACTCAACCGTTGCAGGGCAGGGGGGGCTGCGATCACCGCCACCACCCGCAGCAGGGCCGGATCGACCCCTCGCACGGTCAGGAGTTCTAGGGTTGCCATCAGGGTGCCCCCCGTAGCCAGCATCGGGTCCAGCACGAGCACCCGGGTTTGGGGATCGAACTGAGGGGGGAGGGTATTGAGGTAAAGCGCCGGCTCCAGGGTGTGTTCGTTGCGGGCAATGCCCACGTGGTAGACGCGGGCCAAAGGCAGCAGGGCTTGGGCACCCTCCAGTAGGGTCAAACCAGCGCGCAACACGGGCACGAGTGCCAGGGGAACTTCTGGGTCTAAAAAGGTCGCTGAGGCCGGTGCCAGGGGGGTTTGCACCACTGTTTCTTGGGTGGGTAGCCAATCGCGCCGAATCGCCTCGTAGGTCAACCAGCGGCCCAGTTCCCCTAGAGCGGAGCGAAACAGGGGTACCGGTGTGGAGCTATCCCGAAGTAGTCCCAACCAGTGCTGAATCAGGGGGTGGGGGGGCACGTAGACACGGGCTTGGAGCACAGCTAAAGATCTCCCGTTGGCAGCCAGACAGTCTTGAATTTCTGCGTCCCTACGCTATCATGCAACCCCAACTTTCCTGGGGTACAGCCTAAACTAGAAGCCGCTGCGTTAGTCCCTGGTCGCCGCGGAATACCATGCAAGGTCTTTCCCCCAGTCCCAACCGCTGGTTCCGTCAGACCCCCCTGCGCGCCCTGCTCGCTGCCTACGAGGCAGCCCAACGAATTCAGCAACTGGAACAGGAGTTTTTTCAGGGGGAGGTGATCACCCAGCCCTCACCCCATGGGGCTAATGTCCAGCGCTACCTGGAAGCTGAACTCCAGAAGAACCTACGTTTGATTCAGGTGCGCCTGCGAGAGTTTCGGCTGAGCAGTTGGATTATGGGAGTAACGGATCTGGGTCGTACTGCCCGGCTCCAGCTACCGGGGACAGAGATCTCGCCCTACAACGGTAAGACTGTTTCCGCCCAAGCCGTCGATGCCGACATCCTCGACAAACTCCGCACGATCGATCAAGTTGTGAACCGCTATCGGGATCGCCAAGGCCGGCCGGCCCTCACTAAACCCCGGCCGGCCGACCCGGTCGCTGAGATTCCGACCCCTAATTCCTCCTCAAGCCAACCTCGCCGCCCCAAAGCTTCCTCCAATCCTGGTGTCCTGCCCCGCTCCCTCGGCCGCGCCCTTAATGAACTCCAGCGTCGAGTCAGCGCGAACCCTGCTGATGTCGAAAAGCAAATTGTGGGCGAGTTTCGCCAAACCCGCAGCCGCACCCGGATCGCCCTTTCCTACCTCTTTGTGCTGGTTACTGTACCCGTGCTCGTTAATGTAATTGCCGACAGGGTGATTCTTGACCCCCTGGTGGATCGCATTTGGGATCGAGCCGGGATCTTTCTCAATCCTACCCAGGAAGAGCGCGCCTACGCAGAACTGCTCCGGTACGAGAATCGACTCAAGTTGGAGGTCTTATTAGGACGCATCCCCGAACCTTCACCCACGCTCCTTCAGGAGAAAATCCAAGCACGGGCTGAGGAGCTGGCCAATACATTTGGAAACGAAAGTGCGGAGGCGATCAAGCATGTCATTGCTGACCTTCTGTCAGTCATCACCTTTGTGATCTTGGTTGTCAAAGGCCGGCCGCAGATGGCCGCAATTAAGGCTTTCTTAGATGAAATGATCTATGGCATCAGTGATACAGCAAAAGCCTTTTTGATCATCCTTTTTACGGATATGTTCGTCGGATTTCACTCTGCGGAGGGCTGGGAGGTGATTGTGGGCAGTACACTGCGCCGCTTCGGCCTGCCTGAAAGCCAGAGTTTCACTTACCTATTTATCGCCATTGTACCGGTGGTACTCGATGCTATCTTTAAGTATTGGATCTTCCGATACCTGAACCGTATTTCTCCCTCGGCTGTGGCCACCCTCAGCAAGATGAATGAGTAGATTGGTTTACATTAAAACCAGTGCCCTAGGTCAGAGTGCATGCGGTCGCCATTGGGCATAGGTGCTGCGCCCAGTTTCCCCTGCCACTCACCTTGCTCCGTTGACGCTCAATCACCCTCCTGGATGTTTCTGTGATTGATACCACTCTGACTGATCTGCTGACTCGCCTCCATGCAACCTATCGAGACCTGCACGGTGGCACATTGGCTAGTTACATTCCCGAATTGGCACGCAGTAATCCCGACTGGTTTGCGATTAGCCTGGTGACGGTGGATGGACAGGTATTTGGAGTAGGCGATGTCGAACAGCTTTTTACCATCCAGTCCATCTCGAAGGTTTTCGTCTACGGGCTTGCCTTGGAGGATCACGGGCGGGATTATGTCCTCGGGCGGGTGGGGGTGGAGCCGACGGGAGACCCCTTTAACTCCATCATTAGGCTAGACGAGTTTTCCAAGCGCCCGGATAATCCAATGATCAACGCTGGGGCGATTGCGGTCACTAGTCTGATTCGTGGTGCCGATCCCACCGATCGCCTCAACCGGTTGCTGACCATGTTCCGCCGCTACGTGGCCCACGATGTCTTTATGGATGCTTCGGTGTTTACATCCGAGCGGACTACAGGACACCGGAACCGGGCCATGGCTCATCTGATGCGCCACTTTGGCATGATCGATGATCCGATTGAAGCGGCGCTGGATTTATATTTTCAGCAGTGCTCCCTGCTGGTTCATTGCCGCGACTTGGCGGTAATGGCCGCGACCCTGGCCAACCGAGGTACGAATCCCCTCAGTGGTGAGCAGGCCCTTAACCCCACCTATCTGCGGGATGTGTTGAGTGTAATGTACACCTGCGGCATGTATAACTTTGCAGGGGAATGGGCCTACAAAGTGGGTCTCCCGGCCAAGAGTGGGGTTTCCGGGGGGATTATCGCGGTGGTTCCGGGGCGGTTTGGTGTTGCGGTGTTCTCGCCGCCTCTGGATGAGCACGGCAATAGTGTCCGGGGCATTCGGGTATTTGAAGACTTGTCCGAAAACCTGGGCCTTCACATCTTCGGCCACTGCACCTTAGGCACTTAGGGCACTACCCCCTGCACAAGACACTACCCTCCGCAAACAATGGGATGCTCAAGCGGAGTGCCCTTGGTGCCCACCAGACTATCCACCCGCCACCACTTCTGGGCTGATTTCCTGCTCAGACCCGGCGAAGTCATTCTCTGGTGTCAGGAACAGCATACAGTGACATTCCTTGCGCTCCCGCATCGGGACACAGGGGCAGTTCCAAAAGCCTTGCTTGGCTTCAGCTTCCTTATCTTCGTAGTGGCGACAGGGACATAGGGGTGCCCCTAGCTCGTCCTTGTGTTTGGCTAGCCCTCGGATCACAACCGCGGTCACACTCAAGTCCACGCAAAAGTAGGTGCCGGTGCGTTTGGCGTATTGCTCAGAGAACTTCCGCATCGCCTCCAGGCTTTTGGTGGTGGCTTCCTGGGCCGTCTCAGTTGGGGACATGGCGGTAACCGACAAGGGGGATAGGGGACATTATCTTAACCTTATACCCGTTTCTGAGCCTGGGACAGGGCCGCAACGCGCTCGGCCGGCCGGTCGCCTATGTAACAAACATTTACACGCTTCTCAGGGGGGTGAACATCGACCGGTATGATCGCTGGTGAACTGGTCAGGGCAGAGGGCCACACCACTGTCGCAGGGCAGGTGGGCATTGACGCTGATGTCCTTCCAGGTATAGATCTCCATGTCACAAAACCGGGATAGCGAAAAGGAGCCTGACGATCCATGACTGTTAAGGCAAGTGGTGGCAGCCCCGTCGTTCAACCGCAGCTTTTCCGCACCGTTGCGGTGGAAACCATTGCCCAGGCGGAGCAGCAGGACCGTTTCCCCAGCCAAACAGAACTCCAGGAGTTGAGCACCTACCTCAGTTCCGGCAGTCAGCGTTTGGAGATTGCGGCTGTGTTAACCGCCAATTCCGAGGCCATCGTGTCCCGGGCCGCCAATCGGATCTTTGTGGGGGGGTCTCCCATGGCCTTCCTGGAGAAACCGGCCTCCGATACCCCAGTGACCAATGGGGCCGCACCAATGGCCACCGAAGAGGCTATGAAACTGGGAACCGCCTTCTACGTGGAAAGTCAGGGGGGCTTTTTTGAAGGCATCCGCAACCTGTTTAGCGCGGCGGGGGGCGAAATCCCGGCGGGCTTCCAGCCCATTAACGTCTCCCGCTATGGCGAGAGCAATATGCGCAAATCCCTGCGGGATTTGAGCTGGTTCCTGCGCTACACGACCTACGCCCTCGTGGCCGGTGACCCCAATATCCTGTCGGTGAACGTCCGTGGTCTGCGGGAGATTATTGAGAAAGCCTGCTCCACCGCGGCGACGATTGTCGCCCTCAAGGAAATGCGGCGGGCCTCGGCAGGCTACTTCCGCACCGACAAGGCAGCCCAGGAACTCGTCGAATCCTACTTTGATGTGGTGATCCGGGAGTTTGAAGCCCCCACCCCCTCGGACAAGCTGCGCCAGCGGCCCTCCCCCGACCAGCAAGGCTTGAAGCTACCCCAGATCTACTTCAACGCCACGGCCGGCCGGCCCCGCTACGCCATGAAGCCGGGTCTGTCTACCTCGGAAAAGCAGGATGTGATTCGGGCCGCCTATCGCCAAGTCTTCGAGCGGGACATCATCAAGGGCTATTCCCTAGGGATCTCCGACCTGGAATCCAAGGTGAAGAACGGCGAAATCTCCATGAAGGAGTTCATCCGCCGGATCGCCAAATCGCCCCTCTACCGGCAGCAGTTCAATGACCGGTTTGTCAACAGCCGGGTAGTCGAACTGGCCTTCCGCCACATCCTGGGCCGGGGCCTCAGCTCCCGTGAAGAGTTCAGCAAATATTTCTCGATCATCTCCAAGGGCGGCTTGGCAGCCCTGATCGATGCCCTGGTGGACTCCAGAGAGTACGGTGATTACTTCGGTGAGGAAACGGTACCCTACCTACGGGATTTGGGAATTGAGGCCCAGGAAAGCCGCAACTGGGGTGCCCAGCGCAGCCTGTTCAACTACAGCGCCCCCTTCCGCAAGGTGCCGGAGTTCGTCACCCTGTTTGCAGGCTATGACCGGCCCCTGCCCGACCGTCACCCCTACGGCGTGGGCAATGACCCCTTGGAAATCCAATTTGGGGCTATTTTCCCCAAGGATACGGTCAATCCCAAGGCCGCGCCTGCTCCCTTTGGCAAGGATGCTCGCCGGATTTTGATCCGCAATGGCGCAGGCATTACCAACCAGTTGAGCAACCCGGCCGCCCGCCCCGAAGCCCCCGGCTCCTTGGGACCCAAGGTGTTCAAGCTCACCCAAACGCCGCGGGTGGGCAACAAGAAGGCGGGCACGCAGTCCAGTGTCCGTTTCTCGGAAAGCTCCACCCAGGCCCTGATCCGAGCGGCCTATCTCCAGGTCTTCGGACGTGAGGTCTATTCGGGGCAGCGGCTGACGGTTTGGGAAATCCGTCTGGAAAACGGCGACATCACGGTGCGGGAATTCATTCGCCAGTTGGCCCGCTCAGATCTGTTCCGCAGCCTCTACTGGACACCGCTTTACGTCTGTAAGGCGGTGGAGTACATCCACCGTCGTTTGCTCGGCCGGCCGACCTACGGGCGCCAAGAACTCAACACCTACTACGACATCTGCTACCGCAAGGGCTTCTACGGCTTGATCGATGCTCTGATCGAGAGCGAGGAGTTTACGGACGCCTTTGGGGACGACACAGTGCCCTACGAGCGCTACCTCACCCCCGGCGGCGCAGCCCTGCGAGGACTGCGGCCGGCCGCCATCGGTACCCGTGGGGCTGCCAAGGTGGAGAAGGAGGAAACACCCCTATTTGTCACCCTGGGCGCCGTCAGCGGACTCCGCACCGCCCCTGACATCGAATTCCGGGTCAACCAGGGCGTCTCCAAGTTCCGGGAGCAAACTAAGGCCTTCAAGCTCACCACCTTGGAGGACAAGGTCGCTCTCCAGCAGGTGATTAAGGCCGCCTATCGCCAGGTGTTCGAGCGGGATGTGGATCCCTACGTCGTGGGCAACGAGTTCTCCGCCCTCGAAAGTCGGCTCGCCAACGGCGAGATCACGGTGCGGGAGTTCGTTGTGGGTCTGGGACACTCGGAACTCTACCAGCGGGAGTTCTACGCCCCCTACCCCAACACCAAGGTGATCGAACTGGGTACCAAGCACTTCCTGGGGCGTGCCCCACGGGATCAGGCCGAGATTCGCCAGTACAACCAGATTCTGGCTTCTGAGGGTCTGCGGGTGTTTGTAACTGCCCTGACAACGACCCCAGAATATGCCGAAGTCTTTGGAGAGGATGTGGTGCCCTACCGCCGTTTCCCGACCCTGCCGGCCGCCAACTTCCCCAACACGGAAAAGCTCTACGGCCGCCTGACGCGCCAGGACAACTCGTTGGTGGTGCCCAGCTTTAAGCCCGTGGGTCGATCCTAGGCGGTTGGTTCGTTCCCAATGCTGAAGGTTTGATGGTTAAGCCCTCCGGTCGGGGGGCTTTTTCCTGCATCCCCATCTGCCCAGCCCAGCCAAACCGAGGCTGGGCGAAGGATAGGCTGTCTGCCCACTGAGTTAGACGACCCCTGCCCCGCCGGATCCGCAGATAGGATGGGTCAGGGCACTACTTGGGGTCTGTTGCTGTCTCCAGTGCCTCTTAGCCCACCCGATGGCAAAATCCGAACGTCTGCAAAAGGTGCTGGCCAGTCGCGGGATTGCGTCCCGTCGCCATGCGGAAGCCCTGATCCAGGCCGGCCGGGTGCGGCTCAATGGTCAGGTGGCCTGCCTTGGTCAATCGGCTGACCCTGAGCAGGATCAGATTGAGGTGGACGGCCGGCCGCTCCCCCCGCTACCTGAAAAAACCTATTGCCTCTTGCATAAACCGGTTGGGGTCGTCACCACCTGTCACGATCCCCAGGGCCGGCCGACGGTACTCAGCCTGCTGCCCACCGCCCTCACCCACCGGAGGGGTCTCCACCCTGTAGGTCGCTTAGACGCCGATTCCAGCGGTGCCCTGTTGCTCACCAATGACGGTGACCTCACCCTGGCCCTCACCCATCCCCGCCATCCGGTGCTCAAAACCTACCAGGTGTGGGTGCAGGGCCGGCCGAGTGTGGCTGCCTTGGCTCAGTGGCGGCGGGGCATCCTCCTAGACGGCCGGCCGACCCTACCGGCCCAAGTGCACGTCCTCAATAGCCAGGCAGATCGCACCTGGCTCGAAATTGGTCTACGGGAAGGCCGCAACCGACAAATTCGACGTGTGGCCGCACACTTGGGGTATCCGGTGCTGGCCCTGCATCGTCAGGCCATTGGTGAAATTGTGCTAGATTCCCAGAGCCAACCGGCCGGCCACTATCGGCCCCTCACGGAAACCGAAGTGGCTTTCTGTCAACGGATTCTACGCGTATTATCAGAGTAGAGCCACTGCCCCTGCCCTATGACCGTGGGTCACTACAACCGCTTGCAAATCGACCGCCTGCGCGAAATTGGCATCCAGTTGCGCCAGGAGCGCCTGGATCAGGGTCTCTCCCTGGAGGAGGTGGCTGGCCAAACCCGCATTCAAGCTCGGCTCCTGCGGGCCTTAGAGGAGGGGGAGGGCGACCAATTGCCCGAACCGGTGTACGTCCAAGGCTTTATTCGCAAATATGCTGACCTGCTGGGCCTCAACGGTAATCACCTGGGGGATCAACTCGAACCCCCTGTTCCCCAAGTCCCACCCCGCAGTGCCTGGGCCGTGGGTTCAGCCGCCCAACTCCGTCCGGTTCATCTCTACCTTGTCTACCTTGTTCTGGTGATTGGTGCGGTCAGTGGGCTGTCTTATTTGATGCGACCCGCGCCCCGCCCACCCCTGAGCACGCCCAAGCCCAAGCCTGCGGTTGTTTCACCACCGCCCACTGGAACCCCGACCGCTGCGAAACCCAGCCCAGCGGCCCAGTCCACCGTTTCCCCCAATCCATCCCCCACAACGCCACCCACGGCACCGGTGCAAGCCAGTCCGACCGCATTGCCCCCCGCGTCCCCAGTGGCTGGCCTTACAGCCGCTATTGATCTCCAGGCCCAAACCTGGGTGCTGGTGATTGGAGACGACCAGATTCTGTTTGAGGGCATTTTGGATAAGGGCACCCAGAAGAACTGGTCGGTTCAACGGGAACTGGTTTTGCGCGCCGGTAATGCGGGTGTGGTGCAGGTGGCGATCAACGGCCGGCCGGCCGCGCCCCTAGGACCCCTCGGCCAAGTGCGAGAAGTGGTGCTCACCCCCGCCAGTCCTCAGTTACCCCCTCCCTAGGATGCCTGGCCTACCCGCTCACCTAGCGCTGCTCTTGGCTTGGGGCCTCCCTGGGGAAGGGTTGTTGACGACCCAGGGGGTGATGGTGATGCTCTTGGTGGGCTACGGCGCAGCCCTCTGGGCCTTTCTGAAAACGGCTCCCAAGGTGTATACCTTGATGGTTTCTGACTTGGAGGTGGCGCGGCAGTTTTACGCTGACGCCCTGGGCTGGCGGCCGGCCGCCGCCCCCCTCCAGTACTACCATGACTACGAGCGCAGCTTGGGCCTCGGAGAACCTGCCTTTCAGCCCCTGGCAGCCCTCAAGCAGAGTGGCAATCAGCCGAGTGAACAGGATCTGTGGTTTCAGGTGAAACGCCAAGCTCAAGTGCACCTGATTGCTGGGGCACGGCGGGGGCCGCAGGGCGAAGAGCGCCATATAGCGTTGGATGCCGATGGCTTGGCCCTCATCCTGCGGCGGACTCAGGGACGTGGGCTGCGGGTGCGGATTCGCCAGGAGAAGCCTCTCCAGTTTCAGGTCAAGGATTTGGCCGGTCGCGTCATTGACCTCAGTGCGGCAAAACCCCGATGACCCTCCTCACCCGTACTTGGCACCACTGGCAACAGCAGCGGCCGGCCGTCCAGACGGCCTACTTGGCCCTGGCAGTTGTGGCGGCCCAGGTGGGCCTCTACCTTCATCTGATCTGGCTATCGAACCGCTCGATGGATCGACTCAGCCTCAACAGCATGGCTATCGGTACCGTGGCCTATCTGGTGTGGCAGCGACGGGCTGAGCTTGTCCTGAAAAGTAGTCCGCTGGCGCAGGGCCTGGGTTTCCTGTTGCTGGCCTGGGCTAGCAGCAAGGGTATCCTGATGCTGCACTACGACGGCTTTATGCGCCTGTTGCCCAGCCTTTCTGCCGTGGGGTTAACCCTAGTAGCAACTGGGTTTCAGGGCCTGCGCCGGTATCGGTGGGAATTGTTGGTCTTAGCCACCTTCACCCTCCTGCTGGACAACAGCATCCTCACCCAGGAAACCTTGGGCCGCATGGATTTGACCGAGAGTACTGCTACGGGGGCCAGTACCCTACTCTGGTACCTGGGGTTTGACGTGGTTCATCAGGGGACGCGGGTCATTTTACCGACCGGCTCCGTGGATGTCGGCCAGGGCTGCTCACCTGAAGATACGATCATTCTCTACCTCAAGCTCAGTTTGCTCCTGTTCCTGATCTTCCCGACCACCTGGTTCCAAAAAGGCGCGACCCTGATTGGGGCCTTTGGGGTGGGTTTTCTGATCAATCTGGTGCGGGTGGTGATTATGGCCCTACTGGTCGCTGCTAATCAGATGGCCGCGTTTGACTTCTGGCACGAGGGTACGGGTGCCCAAGCCTTCTCGCTGATCAACAGCCTCGTCTTTTTCTGGCTGTTTGAGTGGATCCGTACCCTCGGCCGGCCGGCCGCTGACCCTAGGGTTCCCCCGGAGGTCGAGTAGTGGGTCGCTCCCCCTGGACAGCCACCCTCCAAGTGGGTTTGGCGGGGCTTGGCCTCGCCAGTCTGGTGGGCATTGGTCGGGGCTTCTGGGCACCCTACGCCCACCGCCCTCAGCCCTTTTCTCCCCCGAAGCCCCCTCCTTTGGCCAACTGGCAGGCCCAATCGACCCAACTGCCACTCCCCAAGCAACCCAAGGAATTGTTTGGCGATCTGGGGGGGACGCGCTACCCGTACCGCCAGGGCCAGGAAACCCTGGATGCGCGGGTGGTCTACATTGTGGGCGTCAGTGCCCAGCAGCCCCTGAATCGCTTGATCGCCCGCTATGGACTGCCGGAGCGCGTCAAGGCCGACAGCCTCAGGTTCACCGAACAGGCCCAGGCCAGAGGCCCCTATGCGCGATTCATCTACCGCAACACTGCCCATCTCAGTGCCTGCCTCGACCCGGCCGGCCGCACCAGTGTTACGGCAGAACAGTTCTGGCAAAATCGCCTTGAGGTAGACTTACAGCCTCTGCCCATTCTGGCGTGGCTGGTCGGCCGGCCGGCGCTGCTGGACAAACGCTGTCTGTGGACGCAATTGGCCTTGCCGCTAGGTAACCAATCCCCCGCAGTGGCCTACCGCCGTCTGGAAGCCCTCTGGCCCGGCTGGCTTGATTGGTGGGCCAAGCATTACCCGCCCCTGTAGCCCCGTAGCGACTTGTCACCTGCTCCGGTAGGGTTGAGGGGGCAGTCCGAGGAGGCATCCTGTGGTCACGGCGGCCCAAGTTAAACACCAAGCTCAGGCTCTGGGTTTCCATCGGGTGGGGATCGCCGCCGCCGGCCGGCCGCCCAACCTGCAACCCCTAGCGGACTGGGTAGCAGCCGGGCACCACGCCGACATGACCTGGATGGCCAACTCCAAGCGCCAGGATGTGCAGAAAGTCCTCCCGGGTGTCCAGTCGGTGATCTGTGTAGCCCTCAACTACTACTCGCCCACCGAACGGCCGGCCGGCCCCGATCAGGCCCAAATCAGTCGCTACGGGTGGGGTGAGGACTACCACCGGGTCATGCGCCGGCGCCTCAAAGCCCTGGCCCGCTGGCTGCAAACCCAGGCCCCCGATTGCCAAACCCTCACCTACAGCGACACGGGGCCAATCGCCGAAAAAGCCTGGGCAGTAACGGCCGGCCTGGGTTGGATTGGCAAACACAGCAACCTAATCACCCGCGATTACGGCTCCTGGGTCTTTTTGGGGGAAGTCCTCACCACCCTCGCCCTCGAACCCGACCCGCCCCACACGGAACACTGCGGTACCTGTACCCGCTGCCTGGAAGCCTGCCCGACCCAGGCCATTGTCCAGCCCTTTGTCGTCGATGCCCGCCAATGCATTGCCTACCACACCCTGGAGAATCGGGCGGAACGTCTACCCCCAGCTATTGAGGCAAACCTGGAGGGTTGGGTGGCGGGGTGTGACATTTGCCAGGACGTGTGTCCCTGGAATCAGCGCTTCGGCCGGCCGACAGATGTACCTGAACTAACTCCCCGCCCTGAGCACCAGCAGGCCACGCTAGCGGAACTTGCACACCTCAGCGAAACAGAGTGGGAAACCCGCTTCCGGGACAGTGCCCTGCGGCGGATCAAAGCCTGGATGTGGCGACGGAATGCCCAAGCCATCCAGACTCACCCGGAAGTAGAGTCGCCAGAATCAGCTACATGTTCCGACGAGTCGCAGTGCGGGCAATAATGCTGGAGATCAGCACCATACCCAACAACACCAGAGAAGCTGCCCAAGCCATCTTTTGTTGGTTTTCGAAGGGCACTAGAGCAAAGTTGTAGATCAGCACGGAAAGCGAAGCAATCGGCTGATTAAACAGGGCACCGGGACCTTCGGTATCGAAGGGCAGGTAAAACTGGGAGAACAGGGCGGTGAAAATCAATGGGGCTGTTTCTCCAGCGGCCCGGGCAATGGCCAAGGTAATACCCGTCACAATCGTCGGCAGGGCGGTAGGCAGCACCACCTTGGTCACAGTTTGCAGACTCGTGGAACCCAATCCGTAGGCGGCTTGGCGCATATCTTGGGGGACGAGACGAAGTGCCTCCTCAGTGGCCAAGGTGATCACCGGCACCATCAACACCGACAGAGCTGCACCCCCTGCAACGGCTGAGAATGTCTTGGTCGTCAGCACAATCAAACCAAAGGAGAAAACCCCGGCAATGATCGAGGGCACCCCGGCGAGGACGTTGGTGAAGAACCGGATCCAGTAGGCAATCGGCTCCCCAGCACTGAACTCCGAGAGGTAGATCGCTGACATGATGCCGATGGGGATGCTAATTGCGGCCCCAATCGAAACTACGATCAGAGTGCCCACAATAGCTGGGCCAAGCCCACCCCCCTCAACCATCGGCGGTGGAGGAAGTTCCGTGAAGATACTCAAACCACCCGTGAGAACCGTTCCCAGTCCTTTGTAGGTGACATAGAGAAGGATCGAAAACAAGGGTACTAGCGCAATCACAGAAGCTAAGGTGACAGCAGTCGTCAAGCCGCAGTCTACGCCTTTGCGAATTAACATTAGGACAGCGCGCGCCCACACAACTTCGCCCATACTGTAAACTACGAAACAGGAGAAAGTAAAGTTCCTCAAAGCAAGTTTGAAAGATAACTAAAGATAACTTCAGTGCCTACCAATCAAGACTTCAGCAAAAATGTTCGTTAAGAGGGTAATAATTAGGAGAATGAACGCTGCATACATTAGGGCTGAAACCTGTAAGCCACTGGCCTCTGCAAATTGGTTAGCCAAAAGAGATGGAATTGTGCTTGCTGGTTGAAGAATGGAGATGTTAATTCTATTGGAATTGCCAATCACCATTGCAACGGCCATCGTTTCACCCATAGCACGAGCCAGTCCAAGCATTATGCTGCCCACGAGGCCAGAGCGGGCCGTAGGCAGAATGATGTGAATCAGGGTTTCCCAGCGAGTCGCACCCAAGGCCATTGAACCCTGACGCAAATCGGGGGGGACTGCTGCCAGAGCTTCCCGCGCCAGCGAGGTCACCGTCGGCAAAATCATGATGGCCAGCACCAAACCAGCCACCAGCATCGAGGGTCTCGTCGGTGGCTGCGAGAAGATTCCTATCCCAGAGAAATGAACATGAAGCCACATCGTCAGCGGTACAAGGGCAGGAATCAGAACATAAATACCCCAAATCCCGTAGACAACGCTGGGGATTGCAGCGAGAAGTTCCACCAGAAAAGCCAGGAGCGTTTGCAAGCCTGGGGGAACTAGCGGCCAGCGCTCAGTCAAGAAGATTGCCACACCAAAGCCCAGAGGTACTGCAATCAGCAGCGCCAGCCACGAGGACACTAGAGTGCCGTAGATTTGCGGCAAAATCCCATACTGCCCTTGGCCATTGTTACCAAGTGGATTCCAAGAGCTAGACATAAGGAACGCCATCCCAAAGTGATGAAATGCTGCCTGAGCATCATGGATTAAGACGCTGATAATGGCTAAGACCCAGAGTGCCACAGCAACTGAAACGGTACACGTCAAGTAGATGAATCCAATGTTCACCCACCTAACCCATAGGGTTAGAGCAGAGAAGGTGTTCGTTTTTTCTTCTGGCATAGAACTTCAGGTACTTAGAGGAAGCCTGCTGTCAGGTACCAGCTTACGCTCACCTACAAGGTGCAGTTGACTTATGCTTGAGCGTTAGCCGAAGACTGCTACTAAGCCTGGAAACAGTCAGGTGTGCAAATATTATCTTAAATAGTAAGTGTAGTCATTTCTACCTGACACACGCTTCAAGACCCCTACCTACAGCCAAGGGCACTAGGGTTGAGCATGCGGCTTGGGGCCAGTTGGCATGGAGTGAGTACATCACGATGAGTAAATTACAGTGGATGTGGAACCTTACTGCCCGATGCAGGTAATATCTCAACCACCCTAAATACTTTATAGTTAGAGCCTATGTGTCGGTGCCAACTTCTTCTCAGGGCCAGCTTGTTGGGCTGTTTGGATTGTATTGAGTGAACAACTTTCAACACCAAATCATGAATCCAAGCCCTCTGGTGTCGAGGATTAAACCTGGGTAAAGGGAAACGGAAGCAGAAAACGATGAACATTAGTAAGGGTTAAGGGCTGTTTAAGGTATGGCTAAGCCGCTTGACAGTACTCATTATTCTGGAGCACTATTTGTGTGCTGCAAGTCTGTAGCGGTAACCCGTGGCTGGTGTGCGTTGCGGCACATGTCCATCGGAGAGTAGTTTTTAGGGAGCGTCGCAAGACCTATGATCAGTCGCAGAATTGCCCTTGGGCTGGGCTTGACAGCCTTGACCGCTAGCTTAACAGGCATCCACCAACTGGTGAGCCAAGCTCAGAGTGTACCCGTTGTTAAAATTGATGGTTCCAGCACCGTTTTTCCGATTATGGAAGCCTGGGCTGAAGAGTTCCAGAAACTCCGTAAGAATCAGGTTCAGGTGACTGTCGGTGTCTCCGGTACTGGGGGTGGCTTCAAGAAATTCTGCAACGGTGAAACTGACATTTCCAATGCTTCTCGCCCGATTCTGGCCAAGGAAATTGAGGCATGTCGAGCCAAGGGAATTAGGTTTATGGAGATTCCCGTAGCCTTCGATGCGCTGACTGTGGTGATCAACCCTCGCAACACCTGGGTTAAGTCTCTTACTCCTGATCAGCTTAAGAAGATGTGGGAGCCAGGTTCGACAGTAAAGACCTGGAACCAGGTTGACCCCAGTTGGCCCAATCGCCCTCTTCGCCTGTTTGGCCCGGGAACAGATTCAGGAACCTTCGACTATTTCACGGAGGCTATCAACGGTAAGTCGAAGGCCAGTAGAACTGACTTCACCGCCAGTGAAGACGATAACGTTCTTGTCCAAGGCGTTGCGACAGATGTTGGTGGGCTTGGCTACTTTGGTTTGGCTTACTTCGAGGAAAACGCCAAGCGGCTGAAGGCAGTACCCATTGTCAATCCCAAGACTAAGCAGCCGGTGCTGCCGAGCTCCCAAGCTGTGATCAACAACACCTACTTCCCTCTTTCTCGCCCGATGTTCATTTATGTGAACGAAAATGCTGCCAAGCGTCGTGAAGTGAGGGATTTCGTCAACTTTGGTCTAAGTCCGAATGGAGCCAAGTTGGTGAAAGGTGTAGGCTATGTTGCTTTGCCTGCCGATGCCCTTGTTCTCGCCCGCGCCAACTTCCAGAAGAACCGAATTGGTACGGTCTTTGGTGGTGTGCCTGAAGTGGGTCTCACCATCAAGGAACTTCTGACTCGTGAAGGGAAGGAGTAGCCTAGGTTAGGGGCCAACTCAGTAAAGGCAGGTTGATGGGATGGCTAAAAGCCTTCACTATCAGCCTGCCTTATAGTATTTAACTGTGCTTGGGTTACACTCCTCTCTTCTGTTCGATCCGTAGATGCAAGCTCACTCAGAATTATGTCAGTAGGGTGAATTCGACTTGACTTTTTCGTTTGTGCTTGTCATCTAAAGGTGTAGGTGATGCTTGCTTCGCGCAGACGGGTGTGTGTTGCATCTTCT
>JACYLR010000151.1 GCA_015272465.1 Gloeomargaritaceae cyanobacterium C42_A2020_066 | reverse complement strand
TTACGGCATCAGGCCCACCAAACCCTGTTTCAGGGCATCGTACCCTTCTGGCTCCAGTACAGCGTTGACCTAGTGGGTGGGTTCTACGGCCAACTCAGCCGCACCGGCCGGCCGGTACCTGGCGCGCCCAAGGGCTTGGTTCTCCACAGTCGCATCCTGTGGACCTTCGCCGCCATCTACCAGGTAGTTCCCGATCTCGCCTACCGTCGGATGGCCGAGCGAGCCTATACCGACCTGACCACACGCTTTTATGACCCGACCCACGGGGGCTACTTCTGGCTGTTGGACGCGACGGGTCATCCCCTGGAGCGCAAGTACGAAGTGTATGGCTTGGCTTTTGTCATCTATGCCTTGGCAGAATACGCCCAGGCCACCCAGTCTGAATCCGCTCGTCACCAGGCGATCCAGTTGTTCAGCGTGATCCAGACCCATTGCCACGACCCGATCCACGGAGGCTACCGGGAATCCTTTCAGTCGGACTGGCATCCCCAGCCGGTTTCAACCATGGCCCACGGTGTCGAGCAGGGGGTGAAGACGATGAATACCCACCTCCATCTTCTGGAAGCCTACACCGCCCTCTACCGCCTGCACCCAGAGCCCGATCTGCGGGCCGCCCTCCAGGCTCTTCTCGACCTCTTCCGCACCGTTATCCTCGATTCCCAGTGTCCCACTTGTCGCCTGATCTTTACCGCAGACTGGCAGGTACGCCGTGATACCCCCTCCCTAGGGCACGACATTGAAGCCTCCTGGCTGTTGTGTGCCGCCGCGGAAGCCCTCGCTGACCCTGTCCAAATCACCGCCGTCCAAGCCCTCGCGGTGGATATCGCCGCCGCCGTACTCCGGTCAGGGTTCACGGCCCAAGGGGGTTTGGTGGAGACGGGCAACCCAGGGCAATCGCCCCAAGCGCCCCTCACCTGGTGGCCCCAAGCCGAAGCCCTAGTGGGCCTGCTCAATGCCTGGCAGATGACCCAAAATCGGGTTTTCCTCGATGGGGTGGCCCGCAGTTGGGTCTTTATCCAGCGTTACCTAGTGGATCACCGCTGGGGAGAATGGCACAGTCGGCCGGCCGGCCGCCCTGCTGGCCCCAAGGTCTCCCCCTGGAAAGGGCCGTACCACAACAGTCGCGCCTGTCTAGAACTTCTCCGACGGATCGCCTAGCCTGAGTCCAGCGCAATTCCCTCTGGCTTGACCCTTTATGATTCGGCCCCTGGTTTACCTAGTCATTGCCAACCTGTTTATGACTCTGGCTTGGTATGGCCACCTGAAAAACTTGAAAACGGCCCCCCTATGGGTTGCGATTGTCGTCAGTTGGTTAATCGCCTTCCTGGAATACTGCTTCCAGGTACCTGCCAATCGCTTAGGTATTCAGTACTTTAGTTTGCCCCAGTTAAAAGTGCTCCAGGAGGTGATCACACTGGTCGTCTTTGCGGGCTTCAGTGTCACCTACTTCCGCACCCCCATCAGCCGCAACTACATCCTGGCTGGTATGCTGCTGGCGGGGGCTGCCTACCTGATCTTCAGCGAAAAGCCCCGTTGATCATCGTCTGTCCGTAAACCCGACCGGAGGCTTGGATCATGGCTGACCCAACACCCGCAACGGCCCCTTCTCCCTACGAAACCTACATCCTCAGCCAAGGCACCGGGGATACCTGCTGCACCATCGTCCCAGAGCGGGGGGGGATTCTCACCCAGTGGCGGGTTGGAGGCGTGGAGTTACTGTACCTAGACCAAGCCCGCTTTCTCAATCCAGCCCTCAGTGTGCGCGGGGGGATTCCCATCTTGTTTCCCATCTGTGGCAACTTACCAGGGGATACCTATGTTCTGGATGGGCAGACCTACACCCTCAAGCAGCACGGCTTTGCCCGCGCCCTGCCCTGGTCTGTAGCGGCGGAGGTGGAGGGCGACAGTCCGGCCCTCTCCCTGGTGTTGACGAGTGATGAGGCCACCCGCACAGCCTACCCCTTTGATTTCAGCCTGGAGTATAGCTATCACCTCGGCCCAGATTACCTGGAGATTCGCCAGCTCTACCAAAACCAGTCGCCCCAGGCCATGCCCTTGAGCTTTGGGTTCCATCCCTACTTTGCGGTGGGAGACAAGACCCAACTGCGGTTTGAGATACCTGCCGACACCTGGTGGGACAAACAGACCGGCACAGCCCAGTCCTTCGGGGGAACGTTTGATTTTGACCAACCGGAACTGGACATGGCCTTTTATCCGGTGGCCGGGAACCAAGCGGTGATCCTTGACCTTGAGCGGCAGATTCGCCTCACCCTCAGCTACGACACGCCCTTCACTACTCTGGTGTTTTGGACGGTGAAGGATCAACCCTTCTTTTGTCTGGAACCCTGGAGCGCGCCCCGCAATGCCCTGAATACCGGTGAAGCCCTCACCCATTTGGCACCGGGTTCCCGCCTAGGCACCTGGGTTCGCTTGCAGGTCACGCCCCTCTAACCCGGCCGGCCGAGACTACAATACCAAGGGCTTGCGCCGGGGTTTACTGAATTGGAACGCCGAGATCCGGCAGGAGGTAACCGTGGTTCTAGGGGTACGGCGCTGGCTGGTGGCGCTACTGGTGGGTGTCCTAGTGCTCTTAGCAGTCGTCCCAGCGGCTGAGGCAGGGCTGAAGGATGACCGCTACGACGGCAATATTTTTGCGCTGTATGCCGGGAATGGTTCCCTGGTACCGCCGCGGGTCACCCTCGCCGATGCCCTCGGCCGGCCGGATCGGGCTACGGTTCTGGTGCTCTATCTGGACGACAGCCAGGACTGCAAAC
>JACYLR010000001.1 GCA_015272465.1 Gloeomargaritaceae cyanobacterium C42_A2020_066 | reverse complement strand
CCGGGTGGTTTGGCGAGAGGGGCAGTTTTACCTGCGGGATCAAAGCCGCAATGGCACCTTTGTTCTGACTTCTGCCGGGGAAGTCTATCTTCACGACACGGAAGTTGTCTTGGAAGGATCAGGTCTGATCAGCTTGGGCTGTCCCCTGGATCAGGAGGGAACAACACCGATTCACTACAGTTGCCTCGATCGGCCAGAGGCGGCGGGATCTGAACCTCTCGATGGAACTACCCATGAGCTCACCCTAGGTCATCCCCGCGCCCCCAAGACTCTGCCTCCCCTGCTGACCTCGGCCGCGGCTCCCGACCTCAACCTGGTGGCGGTGCTGGAGTCCTTGCTGGATGAGGGGGTAATGGTGGTGGTGCTGGGCAGTGAGGGCCAGGTGTGTTACCTCAGCCCTAGCTGCGTACGCCTGCTGGGGTTTACGGCTCAAGACTGTTTAGGTCGGGACTTCCTTGGCTTCATCCATCCCCAGGATCAACAGCGGTTTTTAGACATCTGGATGCGGCTCCAACTGCGGGACAATCTGGAATCCCAGACCCTGGAACTACGGGTTTTTCATCGCAACCTCAACTGGCGGGTCTGCACCTGTCGGTTGCAGCATCTCCCGGAGGACAGCGCGGCAGCGGGGGTTGCCCTGCACATTACCGATATTTCGGAAAGTCGTCCAGGAGGTCAACCTGAAGCGGATGCGATACTCTTGGCCGGCCGCTACCAGTTGGGGGAGGTGCTGGCGACAGGAGGGTTCAGCCAGACTTTCTTGGCCCAAGATGTGCTGCGCCCCGGCCATCCCCACTGTGTTGTGAAGCAGTTGCGCCCCAACCCAGCGGCTCCGCGAGAGATGAGCACCGCCCGCCGCTTGTTCACCGCCGAGGCTGAGATTCTTGAAAAACTCGGCCGGCACCCCCAGATCCCCCAACTTTTGGCCTACCTGGAGGAGGAGGATACCTTCTACCTAGTCTTGGACTACATCCACGGCTGGCCCCTGCGGGATGAGATGGAGCGCACTGCCGCGTTTTCTCAGCACCAGATTGTGGATCTGCTTCGGGATGTGTTGGGGATTTTGGACTTTATCCACGGCCAGCAGGTCATCCATCGGGATTTGAAACCTGAAAATCTCATCCGCCGGGCCGAGGATGGGCGTTTGGTGCTCATCGACTTCGGTTCGGTCAAACGGCTGCGGACGGCCCTTTCCGGCAGCCTACGGCCGATCACGATCTCCGTAGGTACCCCCGGCTATGTGGCCCCGGAGCAAATCCTCGGCCGGCCGAATGTGACGAGTGATCTCTATGCCCTGGGCATGATTGCCCTGGAAGCCCTCACTGGGGTGGCCCCTAGTCAGTTCGGGGAAGACCCGTTCACCGGCGAAGTCATTCTGCCGACTACGGTGCCTATCCCCGCGGAACTCGAAGCCTTCCTGATGTTGTTGGTGCGGCGAGATTGGCAAGCTCGCTTTCCCACCGCCCGCGAGGCTCTCAAGGTGCTTCAGGACTTGCCGATGTCTATGACCTAGGGCAGCTCAGCCAGGCGGGATTGTGGGCATGGCCCAAGGGGTATGGTAAGGTGGTGGCCTATCACAACTGGGGGCGTGGCGGAACGGTAGACGCGACGGACTTAAGTGAATTGAGCCTTGGGGGAGAAATCCCACAAGTGAATGCTCTCAAACTCAGGGAAACCTACGTCGGCCGGCCGATAGGGCAATCCTGAGCCAAGCCCGAAGTCCGCTTCGGGAAGGTGCAGAGACTCGACGGGAGCTACCCTAACGTGCAGTCGAGGGTAAAGGGAGAGTCCGATTCTCCAGGGGCCTAGCCCTGTGGTGAAAACCACCGGAGGATGAAAATCCGTTGACCCGCAATGGTCGTGAGGGTTCAAGTCCCTCCGCCCCCATCACCTGAAATCTCTTGTTTTCGTAACTTGTGATCCCTGCTCCGACACAGGAGTCTAGGCGTGCTGGGCTGGATGCAGGCCCCCTCAAACTACGGCCTGGAACCCTGTCTTAGGGAAACCAGCGCTTATCCATAGTTTTCCAAGTAGAGACTCACGTCCTCCATGACGCGAGTCAGGTCGGCTTCCGTCGTCAGGCGCAGGCGGTCATCGCGCACCGTGAGCAACACCCGTGCGGCAAAGGGTGATGCCCAGAGGTTGGGATTACAAAACACCTCCAAGAACACATCCCCCTGGTGGCGATACTCCAGGGAGACTTGGGGCGTGCCCCGGCCGGCCGGCCCCGTTGCGGCCATCTTGAGGCGAGTTAACAACTCCCCCAAGGCCGCGTCCAGTTCACGGGCCGCGGCAGGACTAAAACTAAACACCACCGACCCTTCGCCAAGATTGAGGGTCAAGGGGGTAGGCATGGGTAAAGTACCAGAGAAAACCTCCCTGATTATCAACAGCCGGGGAAACCTCCGGCAAGATAGGAGGGAAAATACGTCGGGAGCGCAGGCCATGACAACTGGGCTAGAAACCTCCTGGGTCACTATTCCTAATGGCGAGGTGCCCCTCAATGCCTACCTGGCAAGCCCGGCCGGCCGGGGGCCATTCCCTGCCATCCTGGTGCTCCAGGAGGTCTTTGGCGTCAATGCCCACATCCGAGATGTAACTGAGCAGGTGGCTCGCTTGGGCTATGCCGCCCTAGCCCCCAGCCTTTTCCAGCGCACGGCACCGGGGTTTGAGGTGGGCTACAGCGATGCCGACTTGGCCCTCGGTCGCCACCACAAGGATCAGACCCAGGCTGCCCAACTCCTGGGGGATCTCCAAGCTGCCCTGGATTACTTGAAGACCCTGCCCCAGGTACGGCCGGCCGGCTTTGGGGTGATGGGCTTTTGCTTTGGGGGACATGTGGCCTACCTGGCCGCCACCCTACCGGACGTAATCGCCACTGCCAGCTTCTATGGAGCAGGTATTGCCACCTTCACCCCTGGCGGCGGATCCCCAACCCTGACCCGCACGGCCGCCATTCATGGGCGTATCTGGCTGTTCTTCGGAACCCAAGACCCCCTGATTCCCCCAGAGCAGGTCGCCCAAATTGAAGCCGAATTGCAGCGCTGCCAGACGGACTATCGCCTCTTCACCTACGAAGCGGGCCATGGATTTTTGTGTGATCAGCGGCACAGCTACCGGCCGGCCGTGGCGGCTGAGGCGTGGCAGGCAGTCCAGCACCTCTTTCAGGGCACACTAGGGGTAGCCGCCGTCTAGGCTCCACCATGAACCCCAGGGAAATCCTGCACCGCTACGCCAACGGTGAACGGAACTTCAGCAAGTCCAACTGGCAGGGGATCGACCTCAGCGATAGCCACCTCAGCCAGGTGATTCTCTACCGTTCGGCTCTTGCCTACAGCTACCTGGTACGCACAACCCTCACCGAAAGCAATCTGCGCGGTGCCGACCTGTTCAAGGCAGACTTGATGGAGGCTAACTTACGCGGGTCAGATCTCACAGGGGCTTGCTTTGTTCTGAGTCATCTGGCGGGAGCCGACCTAGCGGAGACCACCCTGATGCGGGCCAACCTCAGTCGGGCCAACCTGAATCGAGCCGATTTGAGTGGTGCAGATTTGATCGAAGCCCTGCTCGCCGAAGTCCACATGAGTGAAGCCAATCTAACGGGAGCGGATCTGGGATCGGCAAATCTCTGCTGGGCCAACTTGACCCGTGCCACCCTGCGCTGGGCAGACTTGCGCCGCGCCATGCTCTACTCAGCCCGCTTACACCATGTGGACTTGCGCGGCGCCGACCTCACTGATGCCAATCTCCGCTGCGCCGACCTAAGTCGCGCCGTTTTGCAGGAAGCCAATCTCCAAGGGGCATCCCTGCGGGGCGCCGACCTCAGCCTGGCGGATCTGGGTCAAGCCAATCTCAGTGGCGCTGAACTGGAGGACGCCAACCTCACCCAAGCGGGCTTTCGGGCTGCCAATCTGAGCCGGGCCGACCTACGCCGCGCCCAACTCAACGGGGCCGATCTCAGCGAGGCTGACCTCCAGGGCGCTGACCTAGGCGAGGCGGATCTCCGCTTTGCCATCCTCCATGACACCAACCTTGAGGGTGCTAACCTCCAGTCAACGCTGCTGCCCAGTAAAGTGACCTTGGCGGTGCCCTTAGAAGATGACCCAATCTGGGACATCCAGCCTCAAGTGCTCGGAGAACGTCCTTAGCCCCGCGACTGGCTTCTTCACAACCTCTCAGGTGGTCTGGGCTGGGGCAGCTTGTGCAAAGCAAAAGACCCCAGGTGTACTCCTAGGGTCAAGTTTGTGAATCCGTTGGACAGCGAGGGCGTTCAGCCTCCGCTAGAAAAGTCCCAGCGTCAGGGCCTTATCAATCGGCATTGTTGCCCCAATCCCCAACCACAGAGTAATTAGCGTGCCCCCCAGAAAAACAGTTGTAGCCAGGGGCCGGCGGAAGGGGTTTTGGAACTTGTTCACGTTCTCGATGAAGGGCACCAGAATCAGCCCTAGGGGAACCGAGGCCATCAGGACAACGCCCAAGAGCTTGTTAGGCACCACCCGGAGGATGTTGAACACTGGGTAAAAGTACCACTCAGGCAGGATTTCCAGGGGCGTGGCAAAGGGATCGGAGGGTTCGCCCAGCATGCTGGGGTCGAGCACCGCCAGACCCACCAGGCAGGCGAAGGTGCCGAGGATGACCACGGGGAAGATGTACAAGAGGTCGTTGGGCCAGGCGGGTTCACCATAGCTGCTGTGCCCTACCCCTTCAGCCAACTTTTGGCGGAGCTTGGGATCGCTCAGGTCGGGTTTTTTGATGTTGGACATGACCAGTTCTCCTAAAGTCAGGGTCTACAGGGGGCCGGAAATCCCTTGTTTACGGATCATCAGGAAGTGCATCAGCATGAAGACGGCTGTTAACCAGGGCAGCACAAAGGTGTGGGCACTGTAGAACCGGGTCAAGGTTCCCTGGCCCATACTGACCCCACCCCGCAGGGCTTCAACCACCAGGGTGCCCACAACAGGAATGGCTTCGGGAACACCAGTGACGATCTTGGCAGCCCAGTAGCCCACCTGATCCCAGGGCAGGGAGTAGCCCGTGACGCCAAAGGAAACGGTGATGACGGCCAGCACCACTCCGGTGACCCAGGTCAGTTCCCGCGGCTTCTTAAAGCCCCCGGTTAGGTAGACTCGGAAGACGTGCAGAATCATCATCAGCACCATCATGCTGGCTGACCACCGGTGAATCGAGCGGATCAGCCACCCAAAGTTGACTTGGGTCATGATGTAGGACACGGAATCGAAGGCTTCAGCTACCGTGGGCCGGTAGTAGAAGGTCATGGCGAAGCCAGTGGCGAACTGGATCAGGAAGCAGGTGAGGGTGATGCCTCCCAGGCAGTAGAAGATGTTGACGTGGGGTGGGACGTACTTGCCGGCGATGTCGTCGGAGATGGCAGTCAAGTCCAGCCGTTCGTCAAACCACTTGTACAGGGGCGAGTCGGTAACTTCTTTGGTGAACATAAAGGCGAATCCAGAAGCGGGATGCTAATTGGGGAATGATGGGTCGATAAGGACAGGGTGTTACAGACGTTATCATACGCTCTCATCTCCAGCAGCGTCCAGGCGAGGTGGCCCCTCCCCTAGGCCGCGGCGGCCCAGGTTTCGGCCCAGGTGAGCAGTTCGTCAACTTCAGTGGGGGTGGCAGCTTCTGCGTAGAGGCGTAGCAGGGGTTCGGTGCCGCTGAAGCGGATGAGGAGCCAGGCTTGCCGGTCAAGCATGAACTTGTAACCATCCCCGTCTTGGAGATGGAGTACCGGCCGGCCGGCCACTGGGTTGGGGGGGGCGGTGGCGAGCCGGTTGAGCAGGGTTTCCCGGGCACCGGGCTGGGTGAGGTGAACGTCCCGGCGGCAGTAGACGGTTGTCAGGCCCGTGCGGACTTGGAGGTCACGATAGAGGCTGGGGAGGGACTGGCCCGACTGGGTGACCGCCTCTAGGAGGTAGAGGGCGGAGAGTAGAGCATCCCGTTCCGGGAGGAAGTGGCCGTAGCCAATGCCCCCCGATTCCTCCCCTCCCAGAAGCACGGTCTCGGTGAGCATCCGTTCGGCAATGTACTTGAAGCCAATCGGGGTTTCATAGAGAGGACATTGGTGGGATTCCGCCACCCGGCGGATCAGCTCAGAACCGCTGATGGTTTTCACCACTGCCCCAGTCAGTCCGCGCCGGCCGGCCAAGTGGTCGATCAACACCGGAATCAGCACCTGCGGACTTAGAAAGTTGCCCTCACCATCCAGGGCGGCAATCCGATCCGCATCTCCGTCAAAAACAAGGGCCAAGCGGTGTTCTGGGTCACCCTCAGCCTGGCGGAGCTGTTGGATGGTGGCAGCGAGGTACTGGGGCAAGGGTTCGGGGGGAAAGCCGCCAAACATTGGATCCGGCCGGTCGTTCACCTCCTCGATCAGTCCTTCCCCAAGAATCTGATCAAGGCCCGTGGCTGCCACGCCGTGCATGACTTCGGCGGTGACCTGCCAGGTGCCGGATGCGAGGGCCGCGTGCAGGGCTGGGATGTCCACTTGGGCCTGGAGGGCAGCAACGTAGGCGGGCCAAGGGTTAACAGGTTCCAGAATCCGGCCGGCCGGCCGCTGGGGTGGCAATCCCTGGGCCAATCGGGCTTCAATGGCCTGGGTGACGTCTGAAGGGACAGAACCGCCAAAGGCACCCTTGACCTTGAGACCGCTATACTCCGGGGGATTATGACTGGCGGTGACCACCAGAGCACCCAGCGCGCCGGTCGCGCTGGCCAGGTAGCTAAAGGCGGGTGTGGGAGCAGGGCGGTCGGCCGGCCGGGCAGTGAGGCCCACATCTCGGATCGCTTCCGCCACCACCTGGGCAAAGCGTACTCCCAGAAAGCGCCGGTCATACCCGACCCAGATCACCCCATCACGGGGGCCATAGGTATCGGCAAGGATCTCGGCGGCCGCTGCTGCAGCTTGGCGCAGTCGGTCAACCGTAAATTCCGCGGCGATAATCCCCCGCCAGCCATCGGTGCCGAAGCGAATATTCGGAAGCATTGTCCTACCCCATAACTCCCGGGTGCCAGACTCGGCCGGCCCTTACCACCCTACTCCCTCCCCGCATCATCTGACCAAACGTTCGGGTGAGAACTTCGTCTAGACCGGAAGGTGGCCCGCCCTTGGCCAGGGGAGATTGGCGTGGCTCTACGGCTGCTGTTCGGATTGGGAATCGTCGGGATTCCTGGCAGCAGAACTCGGGGCCAGCCGTGCCCAGGTGCCCCCAATACTTGAGCTGCCGTGAGTACCTAAACCTGAACTTCGGCCCCGACCGGGGGCGCGACCAGTTCCGGTAGGCCAACGAGTTTAGCACTCAACACCCAGAGCTTTTCGGCACGGGCATCATCCCGTGCTTGGGGAGAAACCCGCTGCACAAAGGATTTGCCGTCCTTGCGCTGGCGGTTGCCCCAACTCCAGTAGGCCCCGGATTGGCGGTACTCCGGATCGGCCACCACGGCCGCTACTCGCTCGCCCGCCAGTTCCTGGGAGACATACCCACCGGTAATGTTCTTCTGAAACCAGGGGAAAAGCTTTTGGAACAGGGGGTAGTGGTTGCGAAACAAGGGAGTGTCGGCGACGCAGCCCGGGTAGAGCGAACTAAAGGTGATGCCCGTCGGAGTGTGGTAGCGACGATGGAGCTCTCGCATGGTCAGCACATTGCACACCTTGCTGTCCTTGTAGGCCTTCACTGGCTCAAATTTTTTGCCATCGATCATGGAAATGGGGGGTTTGAACCCGGCCTCAAAGCCCTCCAGGTTGCCCAGATTGGGTTGGGGTGGAATCTTGCCGCCTAGCTCGTCTGGATTGTGGGTCACCGTTCCCAGGATCACCAGCCGCCGATCTGGATAGGGGGAACGCTTCATGTCCTCTAGGAGCAGGCCACACAGCAGGAAGTGACCCAGATGATTGGTGGTCATGGTGAGTTCGTAGCCATCCAGACTGCGCAGCGGTTCCTTGAGCAGGGGCATGTAGATGGCAGCGTTGCAGACGAGGGCATCCAGCGGCCGGCCGGTGGCCCGGAAATCTTGGACGAACTGGCGCACACTGGCCAGGTTACCCAGGTCGAGGCGGATGACCTGATAGGCGTCGCGGGAAATCCCAACCGAGGTGGCCGCCTGAACAGTCTTGTTCAGGTCACGACAGGCCATGACCACATGCCAGCCCCGTTCGACCATAGCCTTTGCAGCGTAGAGGCCCACCCCGGAGGAGGTGCCCGTGATAATCACCGTGGGTTTCGTTTGCTGCTGCACCATGATTTCTCTACTCCGCCAGCCGTCGCAGGAAAGGGGTATACCAGGCGGGTCACGTTCCGTAATTTTCCCCGCCGCTCATCCAGGATAGGAGGGAAAATCCGAGATTCTCAACAATTTCTGACGACCGTACACATTTTTTGACCTGTCACCCCAGAGTGGCCGGCCGTTGCCTCTTGGAGACTGGGTCGCAGATCCTCAGGATCACATTCATGTTGGGAGCAGCAACGCGTAGGGGGCAGTACGGTACATCCAGTTGGGGGATGGTGGAACCCTAGCCACTCATGATTGTTTAGGTGGGCACCAGTCCAAGAACATCCTCACCACAGCCAGGGGATGAGTCGAGCACTGTGCTGCCGATAGCCACCGAAGTTGGGATATTTCTCCACCATGGATCGCTCCTTCTGGATAATCCGTTGGATGTAGAGGAGGAGGATCGCCCCTGGCAATAGGAAAGCCCACGGGGAACCCGCGACGACACTGAAGCTGGTGTAACGAAGCAAATCCCCCAGGTAGTTGACATGACGCACCGACCGCCAGATGCCGTCACTCACAAGGCCCACCCCCAGTCCCTTAGCCGTCATCTTCTGGACATCGGCGGCTGTGTTGATCAAACTGCCGAAAATATACGAGGGTACGGCAATCCCCACGGCAAGGGCGGGAATGGGGACAGGGTTAGTAAACGCCAAGTAGCCCGGCAGCGCGTAGAAGACGCCGACAAACAGGAGGATGCTGACAAAGGCTGCGGGGCCAACGGGGTTGGTAAAAATCTGTTGGCGGCGTTGGGGAAAGAGAGCCTGCTCTAGGAGCCACCAAGTGCAGTAGCTGAGGTGCAAACTCAGGTAGAGAACCTGCCGCAGGTCTGTAATTCCATAAATGCCTGCCAGGGCCACCAGACAGCCAATCGTGATCACCTTGGCTATGTTGATCGCAGTCAGTTCGGTGATCTGTAAACCGCGCTGGGCAGTGGTTGGAGATGTCATGATTCGGGTTGGACGAGGCTGGATTCCGTTGGCTCGCCGGGCAGTTTCTCTCCGAGGCGCGGCTCTCGGCCGGCCGCCAAGCGCTGGAGGTTACTCCGGTGCCGAGCAATGACATAGGTCGCCCCACTAATTGCGAACAGGAGGTAGGGCAGGGGTTGGTGGGTGATTCCCATCAGAACCACCGCGGCGAGGGCGGCCAGGATCGACCCCAGGGAGACAATGCGGCTGACAAGCAGCGTCAGGCCGAAAACCCCCAGAGCACCCAGGGCCACCGGCCAAGACAGGACTACCAATAACCCCAATCCTGTAGCGACAGACTTACCCCCCTGGAAGCCGATCCAGACGGGCTTGCTGTGACCAACCAGCGCCGCCGCGGCGGCCCAAACCTCGTACCAGGCGGTATCGACCTCCAACAGCCCCGGCCACTGGTGAGCGACCCAGCGCCAGAGGAGAATCGCCGTGGCCCCCTTACCCAAGTCCACGAGAAACACCACCAGCGCTGGGCCACGCCCCAGGGTACGGAGGACATTGGTGGCCCCGGTGGAACCCGACCCGACTGTCCGAATATCGATGCCCCGCAGCCGGCCGGCCAGGTAGCCTGTGGGAATTGACCCCAACCCATAGGCCGCCAGTCCTAGGGCCAGCCACACCAGGATTGCTGTCAGCATCGCACCTCCCTAGAACAGGCGAAAGTCAAACTCATCCTCGTCTCGGGCACGCCGCTTCAGGGTTTGGGGGTCGGGGGCAAAGGCCAGCCATAGGGGGAATTGCAGGAGACTGAGACTGATGCCCTCCTCGGCTTCATCCACGAGCACGAAGGGCACCAATCCTGCTTGCTCCACCCGGTCGGCTTTGATCACCAGGGTTTCGGTGGACTCGAATAGGCCCACCCCTCCCTCGGTGCTGAAGTCACCGCGGGCCAAACCCAGGCAATCCTGGAGGCCGCGGCGCCACTCACCAAGGCGTTCTGGGGTACTGGCTAGGACAAAGGTATGGAGTTCATCGCCGTAGAGTTCCCGGAGGATGGACATCACCGCTGAGGCCACCAGGATATTTTGCAGACGACTGCCTAGGCCGCGAATCGCCCCCCGCCCCCCCTGGGTAAAAAACCACTGACTGACGCGCTCACTGTGAACTGGCTCAAAGGTGCGGCGAAAGCGCCAGGGGGGGCCGTAGTAATCGGGATGATTGCGGTACTGCTCGAGGAGTTCGCGAATGAACTGGGTCTGGTCGGCAAAGGTCTGCTCGGCCAACTGGGGACGGGACAGGTCGCCGGCCGGCCGGCCGCTGTCGGGGGCGGGTTCGGGGGCTGTGGGCGGCACGGCAGGCACCAGATCCAGTTGCTCCACCGAGGTCACGAGGTCTTGCAAGGAACCCATCAGGTAATCTTTGAAGCCCTGGACTCGCACCGCCAACTCCTGGGAGGCCCCAGCAAAGGTGGTACGCATTTCCCGTTGCAGCCGTTCCTGGCGTTTTTCCAGTTGCTCTACCGCAATTTGGAGAGTCTGGCGCTGTTTCTCTAGGTCACGGAGGGCCTCTTGGGTGAGGCGGCTCAGGAGTTGACGCTGTTCCGCTTCCAGTTGGGCACGCTCAGCCCGCAGGCGCTCAATCTCCTGCTGGAGCCGGCCGACCTCGGTCTTCAACAGGGCTAGATCCGGCAGCGCAAGGGGGGTGTTTTCCGGTGGATTCGCGTCGGTCATTGGGATTCCCTCGACCCACAGTAGCGGCTCAGGCAGGCGTGAAGGACGGCGGGGTCGAAGAGCACCGGGACAAAGTGGATGCTCTTGACTTCTTTGAAGTAGAGGAGGACGGGCACGGGCGGCCAGAACAGCCGCCACGCCTGCCAATCCTGGTAGGGAAACCAGCGGATGCGCTGGCCCGACCGGGTGATCTCCAAGCCGTCCGCCAAAAAACGCAACCGCAGCGTCGCGGCCTGTACCAGCAGAAAGAAACTGAACAGACTGACGATCGTCCACACCCAGGGGTTCAGCCAGAGGAGGGGCACTGCCAGCAGGGCCAGTCCAAGGGGCAATCGATAGCTAGGGGCTAGTTCAACCCCCGTGGAGACAGGCGAAGTCATGGATCACGGAAAGCCATTTGCCCCATTGTATAAGGTGGATCAGACCCCCACGCCGTCCTCAGGACAGGTCGGCACCGCTCTCCCCCCGGCCGGCCGTGAAGCCGCGCTGGGGTTGCCACTGAATCAGACCCACCTGTCCCGTCACCCACACCGGGATTTTGGCCTCTTCGAGACGCTTTTGGTCACTGAAGCGCAGCCGAAAATTAGAGGCCACCAACCCGTAGGGCCGCACGGCCTGCAATAGCCGGTTACCTAGGGGATCTCCCGACCACCACAGCACATCCGCTTGGGGCACGCCCTGGGCAACCAACTGATCCTGGAGGGCGAACCGGTTGCCCCCTTCGCCAGCTTGAGTGACCACAGGCGGCAGCCACAGCCACCGTTCCGAACCCACCTGAAACTGCCAGACGGCCGGCCGGGTGGGGATCGCCTCAATCTGAACTTGCCCCAGGGTGATCGCACCGGGCCAGCGCTCTGTCTGTACACCCCCCAAAGGTTCCTCGCTGATCAACCGGACGACGGGCACCTTGGCCTCAATCTCTGCCCATCCGGCATTGGGCACCCCAGGCAGGGCGAGGCCCAGATCGATCCGATTAATGCCCTGGATTTGGAGGTAGGGGAGCAGGGTAAACTGCACCGTCTGGGCATCCCCACTATTGACCAGCACCGTTCGCCAGCGATCCTTGATCACCATGATCGGTGTCCGACCGGCATCCAAAACAGCGACCTGGAGACGTGTGGCCTGGAGACCCACCAGGGGAATGAACACCAACCCCAGGGCAAACAGGAACAACAGCAACCCGCGTTTTGCCCACTGGGGCCGCGCCACCACCAGGGCCAATAGCCCGTAAAGAATCACGAGTTGTGCCGCGGTAATCCGCCCGACGGCAAGGGCATTGAGCGGGAGGGTATTGGCCCAATTCACTAGGGTAATGAGCCAGCGGGTCGGGAATCCCAGGGGAATAGACAGCCAAACCCCGAGGGGGGCGTAGATCACGGCGGCCAAGGCACTGAGCAAGCCGCCCAGGGTAATCACCGTCACCAGGGGCGTGGCAGCTACGTTAATGGGAATGGCATAGGTATTGATCAGGCCAAAGTTGTAGAGCTGCAAGGGCAGTGTCCACAGGTAGGCGGCAATGGCAACGCCAGCCAGATCGGCAATGGCCTTGGGCAGCCACCCCAGGGCTTCGGCAATGGGCCGGGCGTGGACAATGAGACCGAGGGTAGCCAGGAAACTAAACTCAAACCCCAAGTCCCAAATCCAGTGGGGGTTCCAGAGCAGTAGCACCACCGCCACCAACAACAGCACCATCAGCGGCTGAGTCCGTCGCCCCGTCACCAACCCGGCCAAGCCCGCCAAACCCATCAGTGCAGCGCGTCCCACGGAGGGAATCCAGCCCGCCATGCTGACAAACACCCCGAGGGCCACGAGGCCGGCCGAAACCTGGGCGACTGTGCCCAGACTGGCGGTGAGGGCCAGCATCACCCCTAACAGTAGCGAGACATGGAATCCCGAGGCGGCGATGGTGTGGGCCAAGCCAGCACGGGTAAAGGCAGCCCGCAGGTCGCTGGGCACATCCACAGCCCGCGCCCCAATCACCATGGCGCTCATCAGGGGGCCGGCCTGATCCCCCAGGGCCTGCCGATGGACATCCACAATCTGCTTGCGAATCCGCCAGAGGCCCCAGCCTGCTTCTACGGGTGCATCATAAAAGACTTCCTCACCCCGCAGTCCAGCGAAAATCCCCTGCTGGTTCAGGTAGCGCTGAAAGTCAAACCCGCCCTGAAAGCTCGCGCCTTTGGGGATGTACAGGTCACCTTTGATGCGGATGTCCTGACCGGGATAGAGACCCTCTGCCTGGGTTGCAGGCAGGTTGACGTAAAGGGTGCCGCCGATTGTCTCAACCTGGGCGAACTCGCCACTGCCCCGCGTCAGGCGTTCCACTGCAAAGTTGAAACGCACCTTGCCCGATTGGGTGAAGCGCGGCTCGGCTACCACCCGGCCTTCCACCACCACATCAAAGGCAGGGGCTTTGCGGCTGATGTCATCCACGGCCGGCCGGGGCAGCCTCAGGTCAAGGTAGAAGCTGGCCCCGAGGGCAACTACACCAGCAATTAACCACACCCACCAGGGCGGCCCCATCCGCCAGAACCGCCGACTAGCAAAGGCCAAACCAATGCACACCAGCGGCGTGGCATAGGCAGCGTAGGGTATTGCCGTCACCAGCAGGCCAGCCATGAAGGCCAACCCCACCACCACAAAGGCTGCGCCCATGGCGTGCGATGTAAAGACTGGCTATACCATACCCCGGCCGGCCGTGGGCCTCAACCGCCACTGTAGCCCTGGTTACATGTCTGCGGGATTTGCGCTCCAGAACCAGTTGTCATTCCAAAAGCTTGGGCAGTTGTTACTGATGTATAACCAGATGCCTAGAGGAGCTAAGACTAGAAATCTAACTCCTTGAATAGCTCAGCCAGCGGCAAATGGAACCCCGGAATCACATCCTCACCCTCCAGACTATCCGTGTTGAGCAGCAGTCGGCTGGGCTGGGGGTGGCGATAGACAAGGACATACTGTTCGTCGGGATGGATGACCCAAACCAGTTGGGAACCACTGTCGAAATACTCAACAATCTTGTCGTGGATTTCCTCAACCGTATTTCCGGGCGATAACACCTCCACCGCCAGATCTGGAGCGCCCACAAAGAAGCCTTTAATCAGTCCGCCACCGGCTTTGAGACGTGCCTTGGAGAGAAACGAGGCATCTGGAGAGCGCTTATTGCCAGACTTCATGGTGAATGCAGTACTGGAGTCGAGGATGATCCCCAATCGCTGCGCACGTACAAAGTTGCTGAGAAGGGATCCGACTAAAGTGGCGTAGTAGCCATGCTTCAATCCAGCGTTTCCCATATTGACGAGTTCCCCATTGACAAGTTCATAGCGATTGCCGTCATCGGGTAAGGCCATAAATGCCTCGTCAGTCCATACCGGTTTTCCAGGATGGGTGTGAGCTTCGAGTGCAAGGGTCACAAGGAAATCCTCCGGTCAAAATACGGGGTTAGATCGGGCCGGTTACTTGGGGGGAAGGCCCAAACTCCTGAATCTTTCAGGGCATTTATAGTCTACGGCCCGTGTCGCTGCTTAGGAGTTGCGATCGGAAGCACCCCAGCGAGGTGTGAGATGGTGTGTCCTGAACGGGAGATATATCGTTGATCAATCCGCTGACTCCACCTCTAGAGATGGGAGTTAGGGCTGGGATACGCCGGGGGTCAGCATCTGCCAGCAGGCTTGGGCAATGGCCCAGTCTTCCTGGGTGTGGATGACGAGCACAGCCACGGATGAGCCATCGGCCGCAAGGTTGCTATCCCCGGCCGGCCGTGCGTTGCGCGCCACATCCAGGGTCAACCCCAGAAAACCCAAGGTGGCACAGGCAGCGGCCCGTACCTCAGCAGCGTGTTCGCCAATGCCTGCTGTAAACACAAGGGCATCGAGGCCCCCCAGATTGGCCACCATCGCCCCGATTCCGGCCCGCAATCGGTGGATAAACACATCAAAGGCCAACTCCGCCTGGGGCCGGCCGGCCGCTTTGGCCTCCAGGATGGCGCGCATGTCGGCCCCGATGCCGGACAAACCCAGCAGCCCCGACTCCCGGTTGAGGAGGTGATCCACCTGATCTACAGTGTGGCCTTGGCGCAACAGGTAGAGCACGAGGCCCGGGTCAACCGAACCCGAACGGGTGCCCATCACCAGTCCCTCTAGGGGTGTAAAGCCCATGGTGGTGTCCACACAGACCCCCTGACCGACAGCGCTCAGGGAGCAGCCGTTACCCAAATGGCAGATCACGAGTCGTAGATCCGCCAGCGGTCGGTTCAGGAGTTGACTGGCGCGCTGGGCACAGTACTGGTGGCTGATGCCATGGAAGCCGTAGCGTCTAATCCCCTGCTCCGTCAATCTGGAGGGTAGCGCGTAGGTGTAGGCGGCCGGCTGAAGGCTGCTGTGGAAGGCCGTATCAAACACCGCCACTTGCGGGATCGCCCCCAATAGGGCACGGCAGGCGATGATCCCCGCTAAATTAGCCGGGTTGTGAATCGGGGCAAACTGTGAGAGGGCCGCAATGTCAGCTTCGACCTCCGGGGTAATCCAACAGGGCTGACTGTACTGGGCACCGCCATGCACAACCCGATGACCGACAGCCTCGATTGCAGTGGGGCCAGCAATCACCTGGGTTGAACCCGTCCAGAGGTGGCTGAGGAGTTGCTCCAGGCCGGCCGGCAGGGATGTGTAGGGGTGCTTTTCGTAAAGGCTCAGGCCCTGCGCGGTGTGAACCTCAATCTCCCCAAAACCGGGGATGTGCCCCCAGTCCAGGCTGCCCCGCCAGCGCGACGTCTGGAGGGACTCGGCAGGATTCTGGGCCAGCTCAAACAGGCTGACCTTGAGGCTGCTAGAACCCGCATTGATCACCAACACGCGCATCATGGATCACTCGATGATGACTGCGGTAGGGCCGGCCGGGGGTTCCCCCACGAGGCGGCGAAACTGCTGATAGATCTGATCCCGCCAGACAAAGAAGGGGGCACAGGTGGGGTCATCGGCAATGCCTGCAATCCCCTTGCCTTGGAGCGCAGCGGGCAAGTTGAGGTAAGGCAGGGCTGGGAACTTGAGAGTGAGGGTGAGACTGGCCACGGTTAAATCCGCCAGGGTTGGACTATCTCCCAGCAGGTACGGCCGGCCGGCCAGCATCCCACTCAGGCGGGCCAACACCTCCCGCAGTTCCTGCTTGGCCGCCGCCACCTCCGCGATTCCTAGTCCCACCCCCGAACCCACCATCTGCCACAGGTCAGCGGGCAAACCACCCACTAGAACCCGCAGGGGATCGGGTGTTTCCTGGGGCAGTAGCGCCAGCCGCAGTTCCGCGTCCTGAGTCAGGGCACCCACAAACACCCGCCGCACCTTGGGCATCAACACCTCGTCGGCCCAGGCTTCCAGGCACAGACACAGCCCGCGGGTATAGGCGTCGTCTGGCAACAGCGGCCGGCCGGGGTATTGGCGCTCCAAATAGAGGGCAATGGCTGTTGAGTCGGGGATCACCGTATCGCCATCCTTGAGCACCGGCACCTGGCGCTGGCCAGATAGTTGCAGGACTTCCATCTGACCCAATCCGGGAACCACCTCCTGCTTTCGGTAGGCCAGACCCTTGTAATCCAAAATCAGACGTACTTTTTCGCAGTAAGCCGAGAGTTCAAATTGGTACAGCGTCAGCATGGGTCTCAACACCTCATGGATAAACAATGGCCCGATCATTCCAGGGATCAAAGCTCCAACCCACCCAAGTGGTCAGGCTAGAGTCAGCATGATTTAGACCTAAAAATAACCCTCCCCATGCTGTATTTGCCCACCCGCCTACCCCTCAGTCCCAGGCGCGAACCTGACAAGACTTAGCTTGGAGTTACCCAAGAACCTCGATGACCTGAAGGTTCACAGGCAAACAATAGGGCTAGGGCTACACCCTTGAGTGTAGCTACAGGGGGTTGATCCACTTCCAGCCTAGGCGACCCGCTTGTAGACCCATATCTGCTGCTCTAAATACAACCGATCCAGTTCTTGCCAGAAATCTTAAGATTCGGCGGAACCCTTGAGTTGCACCCCCGTCCCTCACCAAGCCACGCCAAAACGTTAAAAGAGTCGATGACCTCCCAGGCCTGCGGCGCTATGCGTGCTACGAATGGGTGGGTTCCACTGGAATCTCTGAACTCTACCGAGACGCGGGCCGTCCTAGGGCATATCCTCCCAGGACAGCACGCCGCAAGGAGGCCACCATGCAACAAGTCCCAGTTTCTCTCCTCACCCTGGTAGCCGGGGTTCTTGTCACCTTGGTCAGCCTCTGGGTGGGTCAGGCCACTCCCCTATTCCCGGAGCAAGCTTCCGAGCAAGCGCCACTGGTGGACAACTTCTTCCGGTTGATGCTGACCATCGGTACAGCCCTGTTCATTATGGTCGAGGGAGCCATCGTCATTTTCATGGTGAAGTTTCGCCAGAAACCCGGCGACGAAACCGATGGCGAGCCTTTAGAAGGCAATCTCTCCCTGGAAGCTTTTTGGACCCTGGTACCCGCCATCATCGTGATCATCCTGGGGGTGTATAGCGTCCAGGTCTACACCGAAATGGGGGGATTTGCACCAGGAGGCCTGCCGGAAATGGCCCATCACCACACCCACCCCGCCCCCACCGTGGAAATGGTGGCTCACCAGGAGGGTGCAGGGATGTCCGCCATGCCTCCCCAGGCGAAATACGGCATCGGTGCGAACCCTAGCGAACGCGGGCCGGCCGACCTGACGGTTTCGGTGAGTGGGATGCAGTACGCCTGGATCTTCAATTACCCGGACGGCATCATTTCCGGTGAACTGCATGTTCCGGTGGGCAAGCGGGTGCAACTTAATATCAGCGCCCTAGATGTGATCCACTCCTTCTGGGTACCCCAGTTTCGCCTCAAGCAAGACGCCATTCCCGGTCAGCCGACTGAACTCTTCTTCGTGGCCACCCGCGTCGGAGACTATCCCGTGGTCTGCGCTGAACTGTGCGGGGCCTACCACGGGGGTATGCGTACCCGAGCCGTTGTCCACACCGAGGAAGACTTTGAGCGGTGGGTCTCAGAAAACCGTATCGCCCAAGCCCCTCCAGACTCTGAAGGCTTGGCAATCCATCTGCACTAGCGGCCCGGCTATCCCGATCTCATCTAGCACCTGTTCCTTTGCAGCGCAACACGTTTTAAGACAGCCATGGCACAAACTCAAGTTCCGGTTGCCCCCCACGGTGGCAGTCCTGCCCCCCACCCCCCCCAGGCTTGGAAGTGGTACGACTACTTCACCTTCAACATTGACCACAAGGTTATTGGGATTCAGTACCTGGTGTTCTCGTTTTTTGCCTACCTGGTGGGGGGGCTGATGGCGGTGGCACTCCGCACGGAACTGCTGACTCCCGACCCCGACTTCATTGACCCCACCCTTTACAACGCCTTTTTGACCAATCACGGCACCATCATGATCTTCTTCTGGGTGGTGCCGGCGGCCATCGGTGGCTTTGGCAACTACCTAGTGCCCCTCATGATCGGGGCGAGGGACATGGCCTTCCCGCGCCTGAATGCCCTAGCGTTTTGGCTGAATCCCCCCGCCGCCGCCCTGCTGGTCGCCAGTTTCTTTTATGGGGGTGCGCAATCCGGGTGGACGGCCTACCCACCCTTGAGCTTGATTACGGCGAAGACAGCCCAGTCGATGTGGGTGCTGGCCATCGTCCTCGTGGGTACATCCTCAATTTTGGGGGCGCTTAATTTCATCGTCACACTGTTGAAGATGCGCGTGCCAAGCCAGCGGTGGGATCAGTTGCCGCTGTTCTGTTGGGCCATGTTTGCTACCTCGGCCTTGGCCCTAGTTTCCACCCCAGTGCTGGCGGTAGGGCTGGGTTTACTCCTGTTTGACCTCAACTTTGGCACCTCGTTCTTTAAGCCTGATGCGGGTGGCAATGTGATCATCTACCAGCATCTTTTCTGGTTCTATTCACACCCAGCGGTGTATCTGATGATCCTGCCGATCTTCGGGATCATGTCCGAGGTGATTCCAGTCCACGCTCGCAAGCCTATCTTTGGCTACAAGGCTATTGCCTATTCCAGTCTGGCCATTTGTTTGGTGGGCCTGTTTGTCTGGGTGCACCACATGTTTACGAGTGGTACGCCCCCCTGGATGCGGATGTTTTTCACGGTTTCCACCCTGATTGTGGCGGTGCCCACCGGGGTAAAAATCTTTGGCTGGGTGGCGACCCTCTGGGGGGGCAAAATCCGCTACACCTCGGCCATGCTATTCGCAGTGGGATTGTTGGCGATGTTTGTGCTGGGTGGGATTAGCGGCGTCACCCTGGGCACCGCCCCGGTGGATATTCATGTCCACGATACCTACTATGTAGTGGCCCACTTCCACTACGTCTTGTTTGGCGGGTCGGTGTTTGGTCTGTTTGCCGGGATTTACCATTGGTTCCCTAAGATTACGGGTCGGATGGTCAATGAACCCCTCGGCAAACTGCATTTTGTGATGACCTTTATTGGGGCCAACTTGACCTTCCTGCCGATGCACGAGTTGGGACTTCAGGGAATGCCCCGGCGGGTGGCACTCTACGATCCCCAGTTTGTGGACTTGAACAGGCTGTGTACCTACGGTGCCTATCTCTTGGCGCTCTCGACAGTGCCGTTCATGATCAACATGGTGTGGAGTTGGATTGCTGGGCCAAAGGCGTCGGGAAATCCCTGGAACGCACTTACCCTGGAATGGACAACGGCTTCGCCACCATTAATCGAGAACTGGGAGGTGTTGCCCGTGGTGACCCATGGCCCCTACGACTACGGCATGCTTGACTACACCAACGGCCGGCCGTACACCGAACCGGCAGAACAGGAAGCCTGAGGAGGGCCATCATGCAAGGCGCAACTGAACCGACAGAAATGCTTCTAGCCCCCCTTGAGGCGGAATCTGCTACCGATGGGCATGGCGAGGCTGCTCACGAAGACCTGCGGGTTCTGGGGTTGCTGGTGTTTCTGGTGTCTGAGAGCCTGATGTTTGGGGGCTTGTTTGCGACCTACCTGATTCTGCGCTCGGAGGCCGGCCGCTGGCCCCCAGAAGGTACGGAAGTTGAGCTGCTTTTGCCGACGATCAACACGCTGATTCTGGTATCGAGCAGTTGGGTGATCAACAAGGGCAACCAGGCGATTAAACGGGATGACCTGGGCGGATTCCGCCTCTGGTTTGGACTGACAGCGCTGATGGGGGCAATCTTCCTGGCTGGTCAGGTCTACGAGTACCGCACGCTGGGCTATGGCCTGACAACGAATATTTTCGCCAACTGTTTCTACCTCATGACAGGCTTCCACGGCCTACATGTATTTATTGGTCTGTTGCTGATCCTGGGCGTCCTGTGGCGCTCCGGCCGGCCGGGACACTACGGAGCAGCTCACCACACAGGCCCGGAGATGGCGGAAATCTACTGGCATTTTGTGGATGTGATCTGGGTGGTGCTCTTTAGCCTGATCTATCTACTTAGCTTGCTGAATGGTGCCAGTTAGGCAAGCCGCAACAGTTTGGATTCCGGCATACTTGGCCTATACGAAGACTCTTTCATAGTTGAATGAAGGCCGCCCTGCTTACAGCGGGGAATAAGCCCGGAGAGATTTAACCTGATGCAGAGTGGGTTACATCAGGGTTTAGCATGCCCCAGTCTCCATTCCTTCCCTGTTATCGCCTACTCCCACTCAATGGTTCCTGGGGGTTTGGAAGTAACGTCATACACCACCCGATTCACGCCAGGCACTTCATTGACAATCCGATTGGCGATCAGTTCCAGAATGTCGTAGGGCACCCTTGCCCAATCTGCTGTCATGCCATCCTCGCTGGTGACGAACCGCAGCACAATTGGGTAGGCATAAGTGCGCTTATCCCCCATCACCCCGACACTGCGAATGGGCAGCAGCACTGCAAAGGATTGCCACAGTTGGTTATACAACCCATGACGATTGATTTCCTGACGGACAATTAAGTCCGCGTCCCGGAGAATCTCCAGTCGTTCCGGTGTCACCTCACCCAGGATGCGAATTGCCAAACCTGGCCCTGGGAAGGGTTGCCGCTGGACAATTTCCTCTGGTAATCCTAGGGAACGCCCCACTTGGCGCACCTCATCTTTGAAGAGTCGCCGCAGGGGTTCGATCAGCTTGAACTGTAAATCCTTAGGCAGTCCCCCCACGTTGTGGTGGCTTTTGATCTTGACAGCCACCCGCTCACCCGTCTGGGGGTCAATGTTGGTGTCCGCCGATTCAATCACATCCGGGTAGAGGGTGCCCTGGGCCAGGTAGTCAAACGGCCCCAAACGGCGAGATTCGGCCTCAAACACTCGGATGAACTCATGGCCGATGCGTTTGCGCTTGTCCTCTGGGTCACTCACCCCTTCGATGGCCGCCAGAAAACGCTCACGGGCTTGGACATACTGCACCGGAATGTGAAACTGCTCTTGAAACAGCTTCACAAGTCGCTCAGGCTCTTGCTTGCGCATGAAACCTTGGTCTATGAAGATGCAGGTGAGCCGATCCCCCACCGCCCGGTGTAACAAAAAGGCCAGGGTTGAGGAATCTACGCCACCTGACAGGGCTAGGAGCACCCGCTTATCCCCCACCTTGGCGCGCACCTCGCGAATCGCTTCTTCGACAAACGCCTCTGTGGTCCAGGTCGGCTCGCAACCGCAAATGTGGTAGACAAAGTTGCGGACAAGGGCCATGCCGCCCTGGGAATGAACCACCTCTGGATGGAATTGCACCCCGTACAGTTTGCGCTGGGGATGGGCAATAGCTGCACAGGAGGTCACTTCTGTGTGAGCGAGGATACTAAATCCTTCGGGCAGGGCCACTGCGCTGTCCCCGTGGCTCATCCACATGATGCCGCCGTTTTCGACGCTGGTCAGTAGGTCAGTGGGGTCGTCAATAAAGAGGGGGGCGCGGCCGTATTCTCCAGCGCCAGTGCTCTCAACTCGACCTCCCAGTTGCTGCACCATCAGTTGCATGCCGTAGCAGACCCCCAGCACCGGGATTCCCAGGTTCCACAGTTCGGGGTCGCAACTGGGGGCGTGGGGGTCGTAGACAGAACTGGGGCCGCCGGAGAGGATGATGCCCTTGGGCTGGAGGTGGCGGAGTTGCTCGGCGGTGGTGCGATAGGAAAGGACTTCCGAGTAGACGTGGGTCTCGCGGATACGGCGGGCAATCAATTCCGAATACTGGGAGCCAAAGTCGAGGATGGCAATCATCGGGCGGTTGAGGTTCGCGGCCGGCCGGCCGGCGTGTCGCTCAGACGAGCTTTCAGCAGAGGGGATCACGGCGGCAAACCTCCAGAGGGCGAACAATAGACAATTATGAAGTTTTGTATAGATCACCAGATTGAAGTTAGCTTAGCAAATCGGCCGGCCCCCTGGGAGGGAAGCTACGGCAGTCAACAGAAGGTAGGAAGCCGAGGAATTTCGGCACAACCGGGGTGGCCCAGGGAATGGGTATGAGTAGGCGTGACGCGCTCATGCAGAAACTAGGGAGGTACGGCCGGCCGGGGGGCGCTTCAGGCACAGCCCTCTAGAATGAGGAGGATGTCTAAACTCCCGTGTCATGGGCTGGATCTGGCTGCTTCCTCTGTTGGGGCTAGGTTGGGTAGGTGTGTATCTGTTGTCAGCCCGGCCCTACCAGTCCAGCCGTTCTGTGGCCCAAGCCTACGATGCCTGGACGCTGGATGGCCTGCTGGAGTTTTACTGGGGCGAGCATATCCACCTGGGGTACTACGGCCGGCCGCCGCGCCCCAAGGATTTTCGGGCCGCCAAGGTGGATTTTGTCCACGAGATGGTGCGCTGGGGAGGACTGGAGCACCGGCCGGCCGGCACACGGGTTTTGGATGTGGGGTGTGGGATTGGTGGCAGCAGTCGCATCCTGGCCCAGACCTATGGCTTTGAGGTGACGGGGGTGACCATCAGCCCGGAGCAGGTGCGCCGCGCCCAGGCCCTCACCCCTCCAGGCATAACAGCCCGGTTCCAGCAGGGGGATGCTCTGAGTCTCCCCTTTGCCGAGGCCAGTTTTGATGTGGTCTGGTGCATTGAAGCCGGCCCCCACATGCCCGACAAAGCCCAGTTTGCCAAGGAATTGCTGCGGGTGCTGCGGCCGGGGGGTGTGCTGGTGGTGGCCGACTGGAACCAGCGGGATGCCCGCCACAAGCCTCTGAACCTTTGGGAGCGGCAGGTGATGCGACAGTTGCTGGATCAGTGGGCACACCCGGAATTTGCCAGCATTGAGCACTTTGCAGAACTCTTGGAAGCTACAGGGCTGACCCAAGGCCCGGTGGTAACCGCCGACTGGACGGTGGAAACCCTGCCCTCCTGGCTGGATTCCATCTACCAGGGCCTCCGGCGGCCGGCCGGCCTCGTGCGGTTCGGGCTGCCCGGCTTCGTGAAATCCCTGCGAGAGGTGCCCACCCTACTGCTGATGCGCCTCGCCTTTGGCAGCAGGTTGTGTCGGTTTGGCATGTTTCGGGCCGTGCGCGCCTAGATTCTGCCTGACGTTAACTGATCTCAGGTCAACTCAACGGGCAGAAATCTTGAAAGAGTCCCAAAACGTTTGCAACAGGTCAGGCGAGGGCACTGGAGTGGGCTGAATGGCCCCCAGGACATACACATGGGAGGACGTGGCATAGGTGCGGACTCGAATAACCTTGCCATTGCCTGCAAACTGGAACGCTTCACCCACACCCCCCTCCAGGGTTAAAGCCCCAACCCTCTGCATTGGGAAGTCGGTTCTCCGGGCAACTGCGTCCCGCACGGCTAGCAACACAGTCACAGGAGACTTAGGAGATGCTGATGCCAGGGGTGCATAGGCGATGACATAACGTTCCTGGGCCGTCTGCGTGGCCAAGATCCTAAACGTCAAGGTGCCATCGCCCGTTGCAAGGGTTTCAATTTCTTCGGTGAGGTCGCCGGGTGGCAGAAGAACAGAACAGTTCCCCCCAGTGAGCACAACAGGTATCCACTGGGTACTGGAGATCGATAGCAGGGTGTTGGATACCTGAGACGCTTCCTGGAGGCGGCGAATTTCCTGATCGAAGCGATCCCGGCCCTGATCAAAAAATGTGGGGTACGTTCTCAACAGCCCCTGGGCCAACAGGGGAACGGGTAACCAGAAACTACTGGCTATCACGATCGCCGCCGTGGGAAGGTAAGACGATCGCCGCCGTGGGAAGGTAAGAACCGGGTTGGTAGGCCATAGTCTCATCTCTCCTGCTGGAGTGAGCATTGACCCTACGGCGGTATCCCATCCGTGGACTAGGGTTGAGGGGCCAATTTCCCAGGAATGCTAGCCTCATCCCAAGTCTAGCCCTCACAACAGCGTTTCAACCGCCGGAGTTGGGCCTGCATGTCCGCCCGCGTCAGGCCGGCCGCCACCAGGTCAAACCCCCAAGCCACCAGTGGATTGGGAATCCTAAACGTAAACGTGTTGACCAAGCGGGTCTGATCCCCCATCGAAGTGCAGGCCCAGCGGTCGGTTCCCGCAAAAAAACCTGTAAACGTCCACTGAATCACCCCTACCTGTCGTTCGGTTACCACACAGTCCAGACTCGGCTGGAAGCCTGGTAAAGCCAAGCAAAACCGAAACCGCCCCCCCACTGCCGTTGACCACACCCCCACTGGCTCGCATCTCAGGAGTGGGTTGAGCCACTGTGCCATCCGTTCCCGTTCCGTGATCCACGCGTCCACCACCGCAACTGGGGCGGAGATGAAAATAGTCTGCTCAAAGGTGCGCGTGTCAGATGCCATGATTTGCAGGCGGTTCACCCGACTGAGCAGTAAACCCTGGCCCCAATCCGAACCTAGCTTTGCAGTCCTGGGGAATGGTTCAGCAATGCGACGGCTACCCTAGGGTACATTCCCGGCCGGCCGGGTGCCAGCGGTGGAGTCCGTCGAGTAAGCTAATCTGCGTAGCCCACCCTCCCGTGAGATCTGGTTATGGACGACTTCATGCAGGCCGCCATTGAGGAAGCCCGTCAGGGCCTGCGAGAAGGGGGCATCCCCATTGGCTCAGTGCTTGTGAAAGCGGGGCAGATCGTCGGACGGGGCCACAACAAACGGGTGCAAGACGGCGACCCGGTCACCCATGCCGAAATCGACTGCCTACGTCAGGCCGGCCGGGTGGGTTCCTATACCGGTGCTGTCCTCTATTCAACCCTGATGCCCTGCTACCTCTGCGCCGGAGCCGTGGTGCAGTTCAAGATTCGCAAAGTGATCGCCGGTGAGTCCAGAACCTTCCCTGGAGCCAAAGCCTTTATGGAAGCCCACGGTGTTGAAGTCGTTGATCTTGACCTGGATGAATGCAAAACCTTGATGCAGACTTTTATTGAGCAAAACCCGCGCCTCTGGTTCGAGGACATTGGTGAACTTTAGATAGCCGAGTGAGGGAAAGGCAGACCCTTGGAAACCATCTGGTAGGGCAACCGCCCCAAGGTCACACCCCTAGTCCTCGGTCTCATCGCCCTGCTTGGTCAAGCCCAACTGCTTCCGACTTTGCTTGAGATCATGCCAAAGGCCCTTGATTTGGCGATAGGCTTCCTGGGAAGAAATCTTGCCGCCCGTCTCTAAATTGCAAATGTAGCTGACTCGGTTGGCAAACTCCTGGAGATTGGCATTGAAAACCAGGTTTTCAGGAGTAAAGGTGCCTCGGTAAGTGCTGTGAGGGAAGAGGAAACTTTCCTTATCGAAACCCGCGGGTTCTGCCATGGATATTCCCTCATGCTCGTAATGGACAGACACAACCTGTGAGTAAATACTCACTTCAACTAGCCAGGGTTGACCATACCCCCAGTGCCACCTTAGCGTAGTGCGCCCCAGACCTGAACTAGAGTTGAAGAGAGTACGACAGCCCCTTGTTGTTCGTGCAGGTACCTGTGTTGTTATGGGTGTATGACCGCCAAGCTTTTACTGGTCGATGATGAACCGGGTTTACGGGCCGCTGTCAAAGCCTACCTGGAAGAAAGCGGGTTTGACGTTACCACCGCCAGTGCCGCCCCGGAAGCCTGGACACTTCTTCAGCAACAACTCCCAGACCTAGTGATCTCAGACATCATGATGCCCCAAGTGAGTGGGTATCAGTTCCTCCAACAGGTGCGTAGCGACCCCCGCTTCAAGACCCTGCCGGTTATCTTTCTGACAGCACGGGGGATGACCGCCGACCGGATTGCAGGTTACCAGGCGGGCTGTGATGCCTACCTGCCCAAACCCTTCGACCCGGAGGAACTGGTGGCCATTATCCGCAACCTGCTCCAGCGGCGGGCCGCCACCCAAGAAGAACCGGGATTCCCGGATGTGGCGCGGGAGTTGGCTGCTATCAAATCCATGCTCGCTCAAGGGCCGGCCGGCCTAGTGGGCAGTGCCGAACCTGTGGATTTGAACCTGACGCCGCGGGAAAAGAGTGTCCTTATCCGGGTTGCCCAGGGCCTGATGAACAAGGAAATCGCCCGCGACCTGAATACCAGCGTCCGTAACGTGGAGAAATATGTCAGTCGCCTGTTCGTCAAGACGGGTACCAGTAGCCGCACGGAATTGGTACGTTATGCCCTAGAGCACGGCTTGGCCCAGTAGGCACCATTACCAAGGTCTGCAATACCAGGGCCAGACGGGAGGATCGTTATACTCGATACATTGGGTTGCCCCAATTTCAGCCGCTCATCTACCCGCACCCGCTATGACTGCCACCCTGTCTGCCGCTACCCTCCAGGATCAGCTACAGGATGCTCTGCGCCGTCACCAAAACCAGGTGGACTACCTGGAGGTGCGCCTTGAACAAAGCGAATCAACCCACTTGGGCTTTCGGGGGCCACGCCTAGACGCGGTGGATAGGGGCTTACACCTTGCCGGAGGTATTCGAGCCTGTCATCGAGGTGGCTGGAGCTTCGTCACCTTCAACGGTCTGGGTGAATTGGATCAGCGCCTCGGTGAAGCCGTGGCCCAGGCTCGCCTCGTGGGACGGGAAACCACCTATTTGGCCGAAGTGCCGGTGGTTGTTGATACGGTATCCGCTGAGATTCACACCGATCCCCGCTCTCTTAGCCTGTCAGAAAAACGGGAACTCCTGGATCACTACAACCAACTCCTCCTCCAGTTCGATTCCCGCATCCAAACCACGTCAGTGGGGTATCGGGAACGGTTTGCCACGACCTATTTTGTCAACTCTCAAGGCAGTTGCATTGTCCAGGAGCGTCTGGATGTATCTGGTAGCTTTGGTGTTGTCGCCCGCGGCGCTGGCAACCTGGTGCGCCAGGGGTATGAATCGATCCATTCCCGCTCCGACTTCGACGTGCTGCGGAATGCAGATGCCCGAATCTTGAGTGCTGCGGAACGGGCGATCCGCCAACTGGATGCCCAGTCTGTTCGGGGGGGCCAGTACACCGTCATTCTCGATCCCTACCTGACTGGGGTGTTCATTCACGAAGCCTTCGGTCATCTTTCCGAGGCGGATTTTGTCTATGAGAATCCACGCATGCAGGAACTGCTCAGCCTCGGCAAGCCTGTCGCCATTGAGGCGCTTAATGTGGTGGATGACGCCACACTGCCAGGACTCCCGGGTTCCCTGGTCTATGACGATGAGGGGGTGGCCGGCCGGCGCAAGTATTTGATCAAGGATGGGGTGCTGACCGAGCGGCTCCACTCTCGCGAGACGGCGGGGAAATTACAGGAACCCCCCACCGGTAATGCCCGCGCCCTAGGGGCCACCTATCCCTCGATTGTGCGGATGACCAATACGGGCATTGAGAGTGGCGAGCATACCTTTGACCAGATGCTGGCCGATATTGAGGAGGGGGTTTACGCCGTGCGGATGCTCGGTGGCCAGACTAATGGTGAGATGTTCACCTTTGCAGCGGCAGAGGGGTACATGATTCGCAAGGGTCAACTGGCTGAGCCGGTGAGTGACATTACCCTGAGTGGCAATGTGTTCCAGACCCTGAAGGACATTGAGGCCATTGGCAACGACGCGATCTATCTCAATGGTGGCTGCGGCAAGGGGGGACAATCGCCCCTGCCCGTCAGTGTGGGAGGTCCCCATCTCCGCATTCGCAATGTGGTGGTGGGTGGTCGCTAGCCCGTGGGTCAGGGTAGCAGCAGGTGAGCCATTGTTCTACCGGGCATCCATGTGGGCGGCTTGTTGGGGATCAAGGTAGCTGCTGGCTTCGATTAGGCTGGGTCAATCCGTAGCCCCTGCCAATGACACCCATTCAGGTGCCGTTTCCCTAGGCGTGGCCATCTCAAGTCTGACCGGACTCTGGGTGGACCCTTTGGTAGTCGGCCGGCCGGTGAGTACAGTCAGGCAGTTGCACCCATCCCCTGGATCAGACTTTAGGATCAAGGGGTCATTCGCCGCCCAACGTCATGCTCTAC
>JACYLR010000082.1 GCA_015272465.1 Gloeomargaritaceae cyanobacterium C42_A2020_066 | reverse complement strand
ATGCCAAAGTACCAGAAGAGGTAGTGGGTTAGCTTGGCGTCTAGCAGCCGAGTACTCAGAACCAGCATGATGCCAGAGGCCGGGATGAGACAGACTAGGGATCGCCAATACTGGCCTAGGCCGGATCCCCCTGAAGCGAGGAGGGCCAAGCCCAAAGCGGCCAGCACAGGAGAAAACGCACTCAATACGTCGCTACCACTCCCGACCATCTGCGTGAAAGTCACTTGGCGGAGGACGACCCACACCAAGAGCAAGCTCCCCAAAAGGGTGGCAACTAGCCCGCTCTCAAGCACAAGCTGGCGGCGCTGCTTCCAGACTAAGGCAAGGGCCACTAGCCCCATCAGCGAGGTATCGGCGTCTAGGCCGGCCGGCCGGGTGGTGAAGAAAACCAGGATAAGAATGCCCAGTGCCGCCAACCAAACACTGGGTCGATAGAGTCGCCAATCCTTCACGGCAAAAAGCGCCACCAAGCTGGGAACTGCCAGAGGTAAATCATCAGGCCACCGGCCACGACGGCCCCAATAGCCCACTTAATCACAGACCTAAACACATTGGTCTGAACCTCTGAAAGATTTCGAGCTGCGGCGGCTTTAGCCTGTTCAGCATTCCTTGCTAGAAGCTTGGTGATTTTCTCCTTAAGCACCTCGGGGCTAGTCTCAACATTGGCTGGGTTTGGGCCGACCAGGTTTTGATAGAGTGGCAGAAGCTGTTCGGTGGGTAGTTGATTAAGTTGTTCGAGGTTGGATGCTAACCCTTGACTCTGAGTTTCCACTAAAAGATTAAACTGTGTGCGGTTTTCATTCTGGATGCGAAAGCCACTAACCACAATCAGCGGCACAGCCAAGAAGTATAGGATGCCTAGGGCCAGTGGTAACCAGGAACACAGCTTTAGAACCCATTGCCATCGGTTAGGCGACAGATAGCGCCGCCACCCAATTTCCTCCTCAGCAACTTCCTCACTATCACTTGGAGGGGAAGAGAAGATAAGGATGAAACCGAGCAGAGGTGCCCAGGCGAGATCAACATAGCGGCCTAGGGTCTCAAGCTCCCAATTGGGGTTAGTGAATTGAGGGGGGATCAGGATCGCCAGGTAATCTACCGCAGTAAGCACGAGCAACCCAAAACCTACCATGCGTACAGCGGCATAGAGAGATGAGGATACAGGCATTTAGGGGGAAGAGAAAGTTTACCCAAAAAATTAGGGTGAGGCTAGAGGCATCTTGTAATGACTCTCCAACCCCACCCCTTTCGTGATTATTCAGATGAGCCTAGCCTTAGGCAACTGGCTCCTTGACTTTCGCTTCAGTCTCCAGGTTACTCACCTGAGCGCGCCGCCGCTTTTCTAAGGCCCACAGACCAGCGACAGCACCCAGGCCCAAGCCACTCACAGGCTCAAAGGGGACAGGGGCATCAAAGTTACTGATCACTACATTGGAGGCCGAGGTAGGGGCTGCATTGTTACGAACCTGGAAGCGGATAATGTCTCCAGGGGAGACCGCAGAGATAAATGTCCCGCTGCAAGATGTGTTACAGGTCAGTTGATTGATACCATTAACACCGAAGCGGAAGCGGTTGCGATTGCTGAGAGCCGTAAAGCTGTAGTCAAAGGAAACGAAGGGAGCGTCGCTACCAAAGTTAGGAACGGTGATGAAGTAGTTAGTGAATGTGTTTGCAGTAGTTCCGGAACCAAGGTTGAAGGAAAGCTTGGGAGTCGGAGCAGTACTAATCGTACCGTTGCCGGTGGTAGCAAAACTCCAGTTTGCAGCTGCGTAAGGGCCTGTGAAGTTCTGAATAGCGAAACTGGGCAGGGCTGAGGCTAAGACGCAGCCCGAGGCAAGACCCAAACAAGTTAGAAGACGATTATTGGCCATTTCTGTTGACTCCCCGCTTCGTAGACGGCGCTTTGTGTACTGCAAACCCAGACCAGTGAAATCTGGCTGTGGCTGTGGCTGTAGGTAGTCTGACATAGGCGAGGTGTATTGGCAAGAGGGCAGATCAGGATTGGGGGGGTAAGCCATGCTCGGCTTCGATCAGACGGAGGCTGAGCAGGACTTCGGCTAGGAGTCGCTGACCGGCGTAGTACCAGCCCTGCCAGCCGTCGAGTGCCCCCCCTTTGAGGATGAGACAGTAAATAAACATTAGAAGAGGAGCCAGGAGCTTGGTGCGGCGGATACGGTCGGGCCAACTGAGTTTGCTCAGCGGTGTGTTCAGGAGCTTACGAACCTCGATCACCATGTAGCGATCCTGAGCGGCCAGCCAGCGACTGAGGGGCTTGCGGTCGTCGTGATAGATGTAGCTCTGCAAAGTTCCTGTACGGCCTGTGACTTGCAGTTGCTGGGTGTGACCATCGTCGTAGTAGACGGCCCACTGCCGCTGGAATAAGCAGGGACGCGGCGGCAGAACGGTACCGCGCAGCGGCCGGCCGAAAACACAGTACTTAAAGGGTACGAGGTACGCCTCGCACAGGGCATCGGGATTCAAGCGAGTGATTTCATCAAGTAGCTCAGGGGTAACCTGATAGTCTGCATCCAGGGAGAGAACCCATGGACTTTGCACCTGGGCTAGTCCAAAATTCCACTGGTTTGCATGGGTGTCGAAGGTTCTTTGGAAAACCTCGACTTGAGTAAATCCCTCCAGGATCGCCAGAGTTTCATCGGTGCTAAAGCTATCGATCACCACCACCCGGCCGGCCCAGGTTAGCTCGGCAAGCGTTCGGCCAATGTTGGGTGCCTCATTGTAGGTGAGGATTAAAGGGGTAATTTGGGACAGCAAGGACATGGTTAAGTCTGACGAAGGATTACGGGTTGAGGAGTGCTGTGAAAACTGCCAGGTATTGCTCAGCGATGGCGGCATAGCTAAAGGTTTGTGCCTTGACATAGGCTTGCTGCCCCATGCTTAGGGTGTGCGGCCAATTCCCTAGGGCCTGATCCAGCACCTCGACCAAGGCTGGAGTACTGCGTTGATTGTCGAACACTAGCCCCGTCTGGTTGGGGTGGATATAGTCTGCAAAGCAGGCAAAGTTGGGGACAACTGGAACTAGCCCGGTGGCCATGGCCTCTAGGGGAGCAACGGGCATGGCTTCGCCGCGCTCCGCCAGGGAAGGGTAGCAAAACAGGTCAGCTGCCTGGTAAATCTTGGCCAGGGCATGGATGTCGAAAACAGGCGGCAAAAATGCCACTGGCCGGCCGGCCGCTAGTTGCTTGAGTTGCGCCAGATACTGTTCTCCACCGCCCCCTTGGGCTTCGGCACTCGGCCCGACGATCTGGAGTTTCAGGTCAGGGTGGCGCGGACTGAGAATCTGAAAGGCTTCTAGGAGACGATGAACCCCCTTTTCGGGATGGAGCCGGCCAACATAGAGCAGGGTCTTGGTATCCCGTGGCGGCCGGCCGGCCGAGGGGGGTGAGAATACCGTGGTGTCGAGGGGGTTGGCAAAAACCTGGACACGCCCAGCCAGGTTGGGGGCTTGCTCCACAATGGCAGCGGCGATAGCTTGGGAAGCGGCAGCCACCCGATCCACTCGGCCATAAAAGCGGTATTGACCTTTGGGATAGCGGTTGGCGTTGACCACAATCCGTCCGATGTTGGGCCGCAGGCGAGGCAGGAGGGCGGGCAGCCAGAAGTTGTTAAGGATCACGATATCCGCAGGGTGGATCTGGGGCATCAACCCGGTGCTGTAGATCAGATCCAGGGCCAAATCCCGTGTCACCGCCCGACTTTGACTAAAGCCACCCCAGCGGCGATAGGTGACCCCCTTGAGGGTTTCCTGGGCCGGCTGGCCTGGATAGGATCGGCAATAGAGGGTGACAGGGTGGCCCCGTTGGACAAAGACCTCCGCCAGGCCCTGCCACAGCCGCGGCACTGCGCCGCCCTGAACCGCAGGTACAGGCAACAGGGGGCCGGTGAGAATGGCGATGTGCATCAGGCTACCAGACAGGCGGGCGGCCGGCCGCCTTGAAGGAGCCAAGTATAAACCTCGCCCATCTGCTGGGCAATCACCGGCCAGCCATAGCGGTTGTGGACTAACTGTTTCCCTTGTGCCCCCATGGTCTGGCGTTCCGAGTCCGAAAGCGCGAGGCCGGCTGCCAGTGCTGCCTCCAGGTCGGCCGGCCGGTTTTCGACCCACCAGCCACAGCCATGGGTTTCCAGTTCGGCCCAGGGCGTGCCGCGGGTGGTGACCACGGGAACTCCGTAGGCGAGGGCTTCAGCAACCGCAATGCCGAAGTTCTCCGAGTGGGAAGGCAGCACAAACAGGCGAGCGTGGGCTAGGGCGGCCGCCTTGTCGTCTCCGGATAGGGGGCCGGTGAACGTGACCCACTCCCCCAGGTTCAACTGCTGTACCTGGCGTTCCAACTGAGGTTGATAACCTACCAAGTCTGGCCCGGCCAAGATTAGGTGCCAATCGGGGAACCGCTTCACCAAGCCTGCCCACACGGCCAGCAAAGTGTCTAGACCCTTTTTCGGATGAAGCCGCGAGAGAAACAACAGCCACGGCCGGCCGGCCAATTGCGGAAAACGGGCTGTCAAGCAATCGGGCTTGGGCGGTATCTGGCTGGGGTCGGGCAGATCAACGCCGTTGGGAATCAGAGCGATGGGTTGCTTCAGGCCCAGGTCACGGACGGATTGGGCTTCGGCTTCTGAGGTGACATGGAATAGGGTGGCGCAGGCCAGGTTCTCTCGCTCATAGCCGTACCAGGCCAGGGCTTTGCGTAGGCGAGACCGGCCCAGAGACCAGGTTTCCAGCATGCCCCGGGGCGAAATCACCAGGGGACAGCCGCGACGAGTGGCGGCCCGGCGGGCATAGAGATTGGGAAACATCCACAGGCCGTGGTTGTGAATCAGGGCCATGTCTTGGGCGAGATGGATGAGGGCCCGGCCGGCCGAGGGATGCCAGCCCCGCAACAGGCGGCCCACCAAGGGAGTGTCGTAACTATGCACCGTGACGCCAGCGGGAATCACCTGGGGGCCTAGCTTAGGGTAATTGAGGGTGAAAAGATGGCTGTCCCAGCCGCCGTAACCCAGGAACTGGGCCAGTTGGGTGACGGAGTAGGCCGGGCCACCTGTTACTGCGTTGATCAGGGCCACCACCTGACAAACCTGTAGGGGACTCGCCCTTGATGGCGTGGCCTCAGTGGGAACCAGGGGCGTAGAAGTCATCCAGGTACTGGCGCAGGGTGTGGGTAAAAGTCTCGAAGCCAAAGGCGGCCAGGGTGCGCTGTCGCAGGCCAGCCGGGTTGTAGAGCAGGGGGTTGGGGTAGGTTTTCTGGAGAATTTGGGCCACGGTGTCCACCAGGTCGGGGAGAGCATCAGGATTCACCAGTGCCCCCAACTCACCCCCCAATAGGGCATCTCGGCCCCCATCCAGAAGACTGCCGACAGCCGGCCGGCCGCAGGCGAGGGCTTCCAGGAACACAATACCAAACCCCTCGTACTTGCTGGGCAGGACAAACACATCCGCCAGGTTGTAGTGATCGGGCAGTTCGGCGTCAGGGACAAAACCTGCCAGGGTCACCGCATCTTCTAAACCGCGGTCATGGATGGATTGCTCCAGACGGGGGCGGTCGTCCCCCTTGCCAGCGATCACATAGTGCAGGTCTGGGAAACGTTGACGAAGGGCCGGGAGGGCTGCCAACACCTGGTCGTAGGGCCGGAAGGGTTCACTGGCCACAAGGCGATTCACGGTCAACAGGAGGGGCTGCTCTGGCCGGAGACTGTAACGAGATAGGAGGTAGTCGGGTTTGGGGCCAGGCTGAAACTGACTGGGATCGAAGGTGTTGGGGAGTCCCTGAAAGTGTCCCTCCGGCAGATTGAGGGCCTGTTGCAGCCGGGTTTGGGTATAGGGGCTGACCGGTAGGATGGCATCCGCCGCCACCAGGGCTGCCCGACGACTGGGCTGGGGAATCTCCCAGGCTTCCAGGCCGTGGGCAACCACCCAGTAAGGAATTCCCAGCCACTGTTTTAGGGCGTGGGCCGCAGGCGCAAAATTGAGGTGCGTCGTCAGGATCAGATCCGGCCGGCCGGCCAGCGCACACCCTATGAGTTGACTGACAAAGGCGGGTGTTTGCAGACGAGGTGGCCAGTGTCCGGTCACATGAACCTGCTCGTGGATGCCCCGATCCACAGGTATGTCCCGATCCTGCTTCAGGAACGTCTGTAGGCGCATCTCAGGGAAAGCAGTCAGCAGCCCACGCCGCACGAAGCTGGAGTAGACCTGGATGCCTCCCTTAAAGCCGTACATTCCCGGTGCCCAAAGGTGGATATGGGGTGTTGGGGCCATCAACTTAACCTTTGCGGTTCAGAACATCGTCAAGGGCAGCCAAGAGTCCAGCCGTGGTCTGGGCGTAGCTGTAGGTCTGTACTCGCTCCCGGCCGGCCGCACCCAAACGTTGCAGCCGTGCCCGGTCATGGCAGGCTTCGCGCAAACAGGCGGCTAGGGCTGACACATCGCCCGCCGGAAAAATCCAGCCGGTTTCCCCAGGCGTCACCAAATCCGCCGCACAGCCCACATGACTACTGACAATCACCGGCCGGCCCATGCACTGGGCTTCGTTGATTGCCAAGCCCCAGGTTTCCCGGGGGCCATAGCTGGGCATCACGAACACATCCCCCGCCGCGTACACCCGTGGCATCTGACTCTGGTTCTGGAACGGTGCAAAGACAATCTCCGGCCGGCCGGCCGCTTGGGTACGTAGATCTGCTTCTAGGGGGCCTGCCCCCACCATTAATAGTGAAACCCCCAACAGTTGCGCCTGGATAAATGCCTGAATCAAGTCCTGGGGGCGCTTGCGATCGGTGAATTTGGCTGCGTAGAGAATCACCAGATGATCCTCAGGAACGCCCAAACTCCGCCGCCACTCCTGGGCTTCCCGGCCGGCTTCAGCCTCAGCCTGGAAGTAGCGTTCATTATCTACAGCGTGAGGGCTGAAAAAGAGGTTTTCGGGGGGGACACCGTGGAATCGGAAGTAATCATAGTTCGCCTTACCCACATAGAGACAGGCCCTGAAGCGCCGAAAGACTTGAGCCAGAGCATAGCGTTTGAGGGCTGCAAAACGTCCGGGCGCCGGCAATAATCGATGGGAGTCCCCACGGAACAGCAACGGTATGCGATTAACCGGCCAGCGCCAGATAAATGATTGCAAACTGGCGTAGCTATAGTTCATTAACAGGACTGCATGAGGTGCATACGCGCTAACCTCTTGGATCAGAGATGGATTCTGTAACCCCCAAAAGCTGGCTGTACCCGGCGTAGAACTCGCGTTACGGACAAAGGTATATGGGTAGGCTTCTAGGAGAGGAATGTCCCACTTTACACTCTGGTCAAACCCAGGGTCTTTCTTTTCTTTAACTCCGAAGTCCCATAGATAGAAAACTTTGATATCTAGATTTGTCTCTCTCGCCAAAAAACGGAACCAGGGTGCATAGTACTGAATGGGATGTGAACTAATGATGGCTAGCTGCTGCATTCGTTAAACCACTTGGCCCTGAGGAGCTATTGAAGAATGTCGTAGAGGCTGGGGCTTCATGAGTATATAAGCAAGGACTACTACCAGGGACGTCGTCTGACCAAGGGATGAAACGTAAACACTGGCACTCCACTCCGTAGACAGAACCCCAACAGTAAGCATAATCATGTACATGAAACGGGCAGAGAAAACGGGGCACCCATAACTCCATCGAGCGATAAATCCGTAACCCCCTCCAACAACCAAGGCCAGCAGGCCGCAGCCTATGAACCCAAAGTTAGCATAGGCTTCATTCAAAAGCCCCCAGCCCACGGTTGTCTGAAAGACTTGTGTTACGCTCTGTAGCCCATAGTATACGTTAAGTATGTAGTTACCTTCATGACTCCACACCTTATCTGGATTGAGTACCCTAGGAAGCAATAAGCTAGGAAGGCTCAGATAAGTAACCCCATTTAGAAATGGCAACTCGCTTGGGCTTTTAGACTGAACGAACAAGAGTAGATGCATGAGGCTGCCTCGCTGCATAAGGCTACCTGTTGCTGTCAATTCTGTACTCGTGTCCTGCCCATCCGAACCTTCCCCTAGCTTTTGAAATGAATTGTCTAGCCACTCTGAATATCGAGCCGGATAGTCCCAAGGCTGTAGATTAACCCCTTCCCCCCAATACTTGGCTCGAAGTTCTCCCTTCCCAACGTGGAGTAAGCCAAGCAAGAGCATAATACAACCAAGCGTTACCCAAAACCTCCAATTAACCTGCTTTCGGCCCAACAGAAAACCAACAAGAGCACAGAAAAGAATCGGCATGCCATTATTCAGCAGGAGATTTGACATTCGCACCATTATGCTAATAGCCAAAATAAAGATGAGGATAAATCGCTTTTGAGAGGAAAGCATTTTCTGTCCCCACAAGTATGTCAGACCGAAGGCTGATGTGGAACCGAGAATATTTGATGTAGCTCTCAGGGTGCTAAATACAGCAGTGGGCACTTTCAGCCATTGCCCTTGCAAACTCATCATAAATAGGGTATCGAACAAGAGTCCAAACCAGAAGAAGGGTTCCCCCTGGCGTGGGTTAAACGCTCTGACGACTGTGGGCAAAGGGGGAGCCTTATGGACGAAAAGCCACCAGACAAATGTGCCTAGACCCAAAAATCCAGCTACAGTAATACTCGCGATGAGTTGCTCTATAGCCCCATACTCGGCCACCCTTTCGTGACCATTCAGCAGCGGTGAGCCATAAGCCCCCAAATAGGTTAGGGCGAATAGTGGAAATAGAGGGAACCCGATCGCCCGACCAGAGCACCATAGATACCCTGGTAATAGGGCGGTGACTGCAATCAGCCCAGCGCCCAAAGGTGCTGCCCAAGTGGAGGGTTTCCCCAGAAGGACTCCCCAGGCCACACAAAGCGCCACAAAAAACCAGAAACCCTGGAGAAGGCGACGTTGATTAAAAATCTCCTGAGGGCGCGATGGAAAGGCTACGGACATTGGGACTGGGTGGGTGATAGGTAGGCCGGGACAATCCTATCGAAAATCTGACAGAGACCGGCCGTCATAGCGGCCCCAGTGTAGGGCTGAAAGGCTGGCCAGCGGGTGTTGGGGGCTTGAGGTGGCCCTAGGGCAAACCACGCTTGATAGACCCGGCTTGCCAGAGTCGGGATCTGTTCGCCACTCTCAAAGGTGACAACAGTCCCTGCTCCAGTCTGTTTTAGAACATCGACAACGGTACTCTGCTGGTGAAAAATACCGAGGAGTGGCTTGCGGGCCAGGATATAGGGATAGATCTTCGAGGCAGTGTAGGAGGGATCATCGGAGCCAGGCACGATCAGCACATCGGCATCCAGTAGGCATTGGAGGGCCTCGAAGTAGGGAATCCGGGTGGGATGCTCTTGGACAAGATCACTGACACCACAGGCTTGGGCCACAGGATAAACCGAAGCCTCAGCTTGGCCCGTGGGAGCATAGCTGGTGCCAATGAAGTGGAGTTGGAGTTTCTGGAAGTCCTGGGGGCGGGCCTGGCGCGCAGACTGAAGGGCAATAAAGAACCCTTGCAGGGCCAGGGCCATGTCTGGACCACCCCGCCCTACGTATACCCAGTGCCGCCGCCCATCCTTCGGATCAAATTGGGTCTGGGATACAGGGGTGTGCCTGAGTAGATCAAAGTCTTGTTCACTGCCGCCAAAAGGTAGCACCGAGCAGTCGGCCGGCCGCAAACTGGGGTAGCGGCGCTGTAACACCTGGGGATAGTCGGGGGAGACGCTGAGGATATGGCTAGCGTGGCGAACGGCAGCAGGTTCTAAAAATCGAGCTTGGGTTTGGGCTATCCCATACTTAATCCGGCCGCCGGGAGGACGCACTCCGGTGCGGGCGTAGTAGTCGTTGTACCAGGGATCTTGGTAATCCAACACGTAGGGAACACCAAATCGTCGTCGCCAGTGGGGGCCAAGGGCAAAAACGGTGAACTGGGTGGTGGAAAAGAAGACGAGGTCGAACTGCTGTTGCTGGAGCAGTCGCCGGCCGGCCGTCGCTATCCCCGGCCAGCAGCGCAAGCCTAAACTCCCGAGACCGAAGGGGCGGGTGAGGCGTGTGGGTAAGGCTCGCACCCGAAGGACGGGAATGTCTGCGGGGTAGGTTTGACAGAGGAGTGGATCCTGGGGAGCCGCCACGTCCAGCGGGTCTACGGCCAACACCCAGGGTTCCCAACCATGCTCCCGCAGGAAGGGAAGAGCGAGGCGCACCCGCTGATGGTCAGCGGCATTGACCGGAGGGAAGTGGGGACTAACGATCAGGAGACGGCGACTCACAGGAGTTCATCCCGGCGCACAAGCGAGGTGTACAGGGTTTCGTAGCGGCTCGTGATCACGGCACTGGAAAATTGCGTCTCAACCCGCTGCCGACAGTCGAGACGATTGATTTGTCCTAGGTTCCCTACGGCATCAATGCCCTGATCAATAGACTCGACCAGGAAACCATCAATCCCAGGACGGACGATTTCTGGAAGCGCACCCCGTGGCGACGCAATAACCGGTGTACCGCAGGCTAGGGCTTCAATAAACACAATCCCAAAGGGTTCATCCCACTGAATAGGTACGACCAAGGCAGCGGCTTGGCCCAGAAGTTTGTCTTTCTGGATATCATCCACTGGCCCTAGGTATTCGATGCCATCTCGCCCTAGGTGAGGCTTGATCTGCTCCTCCCAGTAACGCCCATTCTCACCTTCGGTACTGTAGTTTCCGGCAATCAGGAGCGGCCGGCCGGCCTGGCGAGCCATGGCAATGGCGAGATGGGTACCTTTGATGGGTTCGATGCGGCTGAGGTAAACAAGGGGCGCATCATGGGGAACCCCGGGCTGAAAGGTATAGGTTTGCAGGGACACACAATTATGGATTGTGTGCCATTGCCCTCCTCCCTGTCGCCCTAGATTGCAGATATAGTCGCTACATCCGGTGAAGGCAAGACTATTACGAGAGAGAACAGTGGCCCACCGGATTTGCCGAGCACCGGGAAATCGCTGGTAGGACATGAGTTTGGGAGTCGTTTTTCCCAATTGGGGTAACAGATAAAGAAGGCGAGAGAAGCTGTGGATTAGGTCGGGCCTGAATTCAGTGACTGCTTTCTGGAGAACTTGAATATTCTGTAAGGAATCCCACGGCGACTGGGACTCGAGTCCTTGCCAAGGCCATAGTTTTGAGGCCGGAGCCTGGGAGTCAGGATGGGCAACCAATCCGACCGTATGCCCCCGATCAACCAGTTCTTCAATCAGAAGATTGACGATGCGTTCAATGCCCCCGTAAAGTTTCGGGGGAACGGGAAGCGCTGGATCGGCCGTGAGTAGGATTCGCATCAGCCAGGAAGTTAGGACTTAAACCAGGATAGGCTCATTACGCCAATCTCCCCCGCTGTCTTAGCGAACCCTGCCGAAGGGCCGCTTCAACACTGTCCAGAAAGCGCATTTTCTCCACATCCCAAGTGTAGGTTTGTTGGCCTAGAGTCCAAGCCAGGCTGCAACGCTGGGCCATGCAGGTTGGATTGCTAAAGGCTTGATCAAGCGTCACGGCAATTTCGTCTGGCCGGTTTAAGTCTACTGAGGTAGCTGCCTCACCCAAGTCGTTGGCGAGGGCATCCTGGGCGGGGGTACGACTGAGCACCACCGGCCGGCCGGCCAGTAGGTAGGCAAAGATTTTATTGGTCAAGCAGATCGCCCGATTCGGGGGTGTAGTCAGTTCCAACGATAACCCCAGGTCGTACTGGGCGGCTAAGCGCACCATTTCACCGGGTGGTGCGGGTTCGAGGACGTGAACTCGCTCTCCCACCCCGATGCGTTGTGCCAGTCCACGCAGTTGGGCTTCATAACCCTGCGCCGGCAGGCCCCGCAGGTAGAGATGAACTGGTGTTGACATCTGGCCCATAGCAGTAACGATGGCCTCCAATCCGCGACCCGGGCCAATGGTTTGGGAAAACCAGTAAAGACTGGGGGGGGCGTTGGGATTGGGGAAAGTCAGTTCGGCCGGCCCCTCGCTGCGGGGAAAGACATTAAGGATGGACTGCATCTGGAGGCCATAGCGCTGGGCATAGGCGTCGGCAATTCCGGGGGAAGCGGCTGTTAGATGGTGCGCTTGGGGTAAGAGGGTATGCTCCAGTCGCCGCCGTAAATCAATCTCGAGAGCGTTCTTGGGTGTGGGTTCTAGTTCACCCACATGGTCATCTTCGGCATCAAATCCGAAGGCTGTCCCGTGGTGTCTAGCTGCCCAAGCTACGGCAGGTAACGCCGGTAAGTTATGGCCGATGTAGAGATCAGCCGGTTCGGTCGCTGCGGCGCGGGCTAGAGATCGCCAAATGCGACTGAAAGCCCAGGCTGTCCAGTCTAGGGGCAAGGGTTGCCCGGCCGGCCGGGTGAGTTGGCGAAGCGTTCTTTGGCGGAGGGCTTGGAGGGTATAGCCCAGGCCGGATGGGAGTTTAACCTGTGTCCACTGCCAAGGTGCCTGTTCCAGTATGGTTCGATCCAAGGGCCGGATCGCCGCCATGTAGTCCCCGGCTACAACCCGCACCTGATAGCCCGCCGTGTGCAGTGCATTGGCTTCCTTGACCAAACGGGGGTTGGATGCCACATGACCAGGGGAAACCAAACAGACTTTCCCACCTTTCATGGCAAGCTACCGGTGGATGCCAAACTGTCAGTCAATGCTCGTCGATAGTCAGACCATTGCCAACTCGCTGCTGTCTCGAGAGCGGCCTGGCGCATAGTTCGCAGGGCCTGTCGGTGCGTGGCACACCATTCCAGGGCCTCCGCCAGGGCTGTACTGTCACCTGCCGGGACGATCAGACCGTTGACATAGGGCTTGACCAAATCCGCTGCTCCAGCTTGGGGTGTGGTGATCACAGGGAGTCCACGGGAGAAGGCTTCCGTGACTACCATGCCAAACCCATCACAGAGGGTGGGGAAAACCAAAATATCCGCCTGCTGGTATTCCTGATAAAGCGTCGCGCGGGGAATGGTTCCAGAGAGGGCAATGTTAGCCGGCCGGCCGGCCAGGAGCTTTTCGGGTAGGGACAGCGCACCAAAAACTCGCAGACTGGCCCGCTCTCCCGGTGCCCAATCCCGCCAGGCATCCAATAGGTAGTGGGCACCTTTGCGCAGACTAAAGGAACCGGCCCAAAGGACACGCAGGGGGGCAGGATCTAACCCCCCGCCCTCAACACCCTCAGGATGAACAGGGGGTGCGCCGTAGGGAACCACAACCACCCTAGAAGTATCCAGGCCAGCTTGGGCATAGGTAGATTTGGTGAACTCAGAATTGGCCACGACCACATCCGCCAACTGCCATTCCTGGCGGCGTCGCGCTGTCCGTCTGGCCTGGTGCTGTTGAATATAAACGTGATACGGGGTAATGACCTCCGGGTAATGGGCCTGCTCAGCCTGGAGGAGGCTCTGGACAAACTCATGCTCAGGGGCTTGAACATCGTAGATGCAGCGCAAACCACGGGCTTTAGCGGCCTCAAAAGTGGCCAAGGCGGCATGCTCATAGCCATAAACTGCTGAAACCTCTGAACTCAGCAAATTCTCGGCTACCCAGCGATCAAATCCGGTTTCCGACCACTCCCAAACCCGATCCGTTAAGATGCCGGACTTATCCACCCGGCCGGCCGCCAGTCGCGCCAATTCACCCCAGGGAGAGTTGACCACGAGGTCAAGGGGAAATTCAGTGACACTACGCCGCTGAAGTTGACCCGCGAGGGGTCTAATCCGGGCCAGGAGTTTCCGCCAGGGAGCGGCCGGCCGGTCAACCAGCGTGGTAGCAAAGCCCGCTAGGGAACCCCGCTCGTAAAAGGCTCGACCAACCTGTTGGACAAACGGAGCCGTGCTGGGGTGAAACAAGAGGGTACCCATGTCCTCAGCCTCTCCAGGAGCGGAGTTGATGGTACACCCCTTTGAGTATTTCCCGTACCTGCCAACGAGCATCGGCCAAGAGGTTTCCCAATCGCCCCAACCCCGTGGGTAGGCCCGGTTCCAGCGTGTACCCCAGACCCACCAACTGCCGGCCGGCCAGATGATTGGCGCGGCTATGCTGCCAAGGACTCCAACCCTTAAAGCGTGTGGCAGCCTGAGTTGTGAAATCGGCCGGCCGATCTATCGGCGTCCAGTGCACCTGATCCGCCTGCTTCCCATACAGTGAGGAGCCTCGCACTGGCAGACCACAGGCGGCCTCAAAGTCATAGAGCGCCGGCTCTAGCCCCAGAAACTCGAGGATTTTCAACAGCTCGGTTTGGGGGCTTGCAACCACATCCTCATAACGGATGAGCAGCCATCTTTTCCCCAGGGGGTTCGCCGCCTGGAAATCGAGAATAGTCTGAGCCGCCTTACTCCAATAGCGCAACACGGCCTCTGGATTCCAATCAAAGCCACGCGCACCGGATTCAGCAACGGAGCGCCCATCCCGGACAATGACCAAAAGTTGCGCGTCCGGGAAAAGTTGAAAAAAGTGGGATAGGTGCTGAACGCCGGGAGTCTTTGTCAATAATCGCCGGCCACCGATTTCTGCCGATAAAAAGGAAAGGATTCCATCTCCAAGAGACTTCAATAAGCGGGACTGAGGAGCATCAATAGTCTCCAGACTCCAGTGCTGACTGACATTATGGGCATAGGCCAAGAGAGAATCAGCGTGGTGCAGGTGAAAATCTTCCCAGATAAAGTTTTTTTCGGCATCAATCGCGCAGTCAGGGTGGAGACGGATCAGGTCATGGAGGAAGTTGGTGCCACTTCTCATGGACACACCCAGGATAAAAATTGGGGGCCGAGTTGCAGATTCTGCTTGGTTATTCTGTTGGCTCGTAGGTTCCTGCACAATCATCTCTATGTACCCCCCTTAAGAAGCCTGTTGGATATGCCGCCGTTTCTTCAACCATTCAGAAAGTTTCCAACCCCAGGCCAAGCGAGCATAGCCCCGGCTGTAGACCATCTTCTGTAAGCGGCGAGCTAACTTCCAACCTACGAGTGGGCGTAGGGTCTGGAAAAAAGTCCCTCCCCGGGGTTGCTCATCAGAACCTCCCCACTGGGCCACCTTAGTTTCCGCCAGTTGAACCAGGTCAGGTTGTTCTGGATAAATCTCGTAAATGAAGCGCTGGAAAACCGCAGCACAGGCCTGCCGAGTACGGACACTGTCTTCTCGTTGCAGTAAGTTAGCGGTGCCCTGGGAAAGAGCATTGAAGGCAGATTCCCATGCCTGACGACTTTTAGATCCGCTTAAGCTCCCTGATACCCCCGACCGGTAATAGGTTTTAGCCGCCGCACAAAACCGCACCCCTTGGCTGGCCAGGACAACCCGCGGGAAGTAATCAAAGTCATTGATTAAGGAGAGCTTCTCATCCCAGCGGCCGGCCCTGTCGCTGACCTGCCGGGGGATCATCCATGTAGCGCCGTGCATCATGTAGCCACCCCAGGCAGATACCAGCCACGCTACCGGATCAAGATCCTGCCAGAGGGGCTGAGGGATAAAAAGTGCATCGGACGGCGTTTGATAGAACCTAGCCCACGCACAGGTGGCGATCCAGTCGGAAGGTTCGTGGCCCAAGAGGTCTAGCTGTCGCTCAATCTTATCGGGAGCCAGTAAATCATCGGCATCCAGATACTGGATAAAATCCCCTTGAGCCAAGTCAAGGCAGACGTTTTCCGAAGCACTTTGGCCACGGTTTTCCTGATCGACAACCCTGACACGAGGGGATTCGTAGCGGCGGGCTACGGCCAAGGTATTGTCTCTTGAGCCGTCGTTAACCACAATGATCTCCAGGTTCCTCCAGGTCTGGGCCAGAACGGATTCTAGGGTTTCGGCCAAGTACCTCTCGGCGTTGTAGGCAGGGATTAACACAGAAACTAAAGGTGAGGCCATACTCACACTCCGTCAACAGGTAACTGATTGACTTGGCTTGTAGGCCATACCTGTAGGTAAACGAGGGAGGGAACTGCCATAGCTTGTGAACTCGTGGATTAATGTCCCTGTGTGGTAGCTAAAACATGTCGCCAGCCATAGTGGTAGTACCAGGGCTTGGAGGTGGCAACATAGTGGTGAAGCACAGCCTTTGGGCTTTGGGCCTCAACCTCATCTGGTTTCACCAGATAATCCTGGGCAGACACAGGAATGCAGGACTGGGTTGCGAGGATCATGGCGGTGAGCGCCTGCTCTTGGTAATAGTGGGTGCCTGCTGCATCCAGGAGTCCCTGGCACCAGAGTTCGACTCGATCCCAATCGATGGATTCACTTTGAATGCCTAGGATGCCTGTGTTGACAGAAGCGGGGATCGGGGCTTCACAAAGGCGAGACATTAACGCTTTGGTGTAGCCATAGGACTCGACCACATCCACCATATGGCAGGCAATGGTCGGCTCTGATAACCAGTTCAACAGAAACTCTGGCCGCCGGAAGAACAGCATGTCGGAGTCCAGGAAGAGTCGCCAGCCACGCTGTCCAGGGTGAATATCCATCAGCTTGCGCATCAAGGCTAGGCTGCGATACCGAGATCGCAAACTGGGATAGCGGCCGGCCGGTAGGTATTGATCCAAGCGGGCCTCGGCTTCAGGCGCAAGGATGATATGAACCCCTGGGAATAGTTGCCTAAAAACGGCGCAGTGTTCAGGGGTTAGACTGCCATCGTCATGAATGACAAATGAAATGCCCACCTGAGCCTGCTGGATGAGGGAATAGGCGCAGAAGCAAGTTTGATACCAGTATTTCTTTCCCGTGAGGAAGTGCACATGTGTTGGCAGTTGGGTGGCAAATACGGGCAGTGGCGGTAAGGAAGCGGCGGTAGATTCCATCTCTTGGCGGGCTTGCTCATCCCACCAGCGGCGGATCGGATCCCGTTCCAGGTAGGTTTTGAGAATGCCTTTAGGTTTGTGGACAACCCAGTAAGCAAGCTTACCTAGAGAGAAGGATCTCGTCGGGGGAGGGGTTATCGACGTCATCCCGTGGCCTCTGAAAGGGTGAGAATACCGGTCACTAATTGGTCAAGTTCACGCCGATTTAGGGTGGCAATGGTGGTGTAGTGAGGTCGTTGGAGATGGCGCAAGAGTCGGCCGGCCGCACCCCTGCCCATCAACTTGGCAAGCACCTGAAAACCACGTCCCCCCAACCGGCCGGCCGGTATTTCCGGCACGGCTTGCCAAAGGGCGATCATGGCCTGCTCGTAGTCTTTTTGGAAGCCATTGGGCAACTTCCGCCAGGAATGGAAGGCACATTCGGCCACTCGCCGCCGGGCTTCCAAGGTTGAATCTGAAACTGGGCAGTGGGCCATGAAGGCTCGCATGACACCCAGGGCTGCCACCCCCAGTTTTTCCCAGTGTTGGGTGTAGCGCCCTTCGCCATGCTGGCTGTAGATCGTATAGTGGCCGGCCACTTTGGTGATCCGAGCGGGATAGGGGGCGAGGTTGTAGTAGATCCACACGTCTCCGACCGGGTCAAAGCGGCGATCTACAGGGACTAAGGGGTGCTCCAGATGGGGGCGCAGATACGTGCTGCGGTAGAGGCAGCTATGGGGCGGTGGCTGAACACTGAGGTAGAGGTCGGCCGGCCGACTGACCTGAGGCAGGTTACCCCGCGGCTGAACGGTCAGGCTTTCGTAAGGGCCATCTAACGTCACCCAGGCGGTATCTGTATAGCAGACATCTGCACCAGAGGTCTCTAGTTCGGCAACTTGGCGGGGGAGCTTTTCAGGATGCACGAGGTCATCCGAATCAAGAAAGAGAATATACCGCCCCTGGGCTTGACTAAGGCCATGTAAGCGGGCCACGATTGAACCCTGGTTAGCCTGGGTCAACCAGCGAATGGGTAAATCCTGGAAGTCCTCGATTTGGGGAGCGAGGGGCGGAGCGGAGCCATCATCCACCACCAGAATTTCTGCCCTCAAGTCCCCCAGACCTCGACGCAGACTCTCCAGGGTGTAGCGCAACAGGCCCGCCCGATTGTAAGCCGGAATAATGACCGAAACTACAGGTGTCATGGGGTACCCCACAGGGCAGCCTGCCCCTCCAGTTTGCCGCACAACCCCCGCCAGCGAACATAGGCGGCCGGCCCCGACCAGGCGCGGGCTGTCCAGAAGGCTTTCCAGCGACGAAGGGGTACCGTCCACGGCGGAATCGCCGGCCAAGGGTTGATGCCATGCTTAGCCAGAACCTGGGGCCAAGAGTAGGAAATTCCGTGGCGAAGGCGGGCTAGATAGGCCTGGTTGAGTCGGCCGGCCGGAATCAAGTGGGTAAGGCGAAGTTGGGGAACATAGGCCAGTTGCCAACCCGCCCGCAACAGCGTCAGGTTAATGTCGCAGTCCCCGCCCGAGGTCAACGCACTCCCAGAGCGATCCAAAATGGCCCCCTCGTCAACACGCTGGAGTTCCGCAATGTAGGTTACCAAGGCTGCCCGGCGGAGGGCCATTCCCGCACCTACCGGCAGAAAGGCAGGGTGATCTAGGGTCTTGGGTGGATTGTTGGCATCAGGGTAGAGCAGCCATGTATCCCCACAATCACGCAGGGCATAGCAGTCCCAAAACTCTTGCATCCAGGGTTCTGGCTCCTGTTCAAACTCCGGCAGAACCTTGCCCCCCAAGCCTCCCACCTGCGGCCGGCCGTCGAACGCCTCAATCACTGTGCTCAGGTAGTCCGGCTCTAGAAGATTGTCGTCATCAACAAAAACGAGGTACTCTCCCTGACTCGCCAAGATGCCCGCCAGTCGCGCCCAAGTCAGACCCTGGCGCATCTCCCGGAGGACTCGGCCGGCCGGATGCCAGCCATAGTCGAAACTGGGAACCCACGCGACGTCAGGTGTCGCGTTATCAACAATCACCAACTCCCATCTATCCAAGGGCAGATTCTGGGTTCGCAACCCCCAAAGCACCCGCTCCAAGGCCGCTCGACTTGGTTTGTAGGTGGGAATTATCACTGAAAGTTTTAACATTTTGCCGTACAGCCCGCCCGGTCACATAACTCTTGGTAGATCGGCAAAGCCTTAGCTGGAATATCGGGCACAACTTGGGTTGTCATCAAGGATTTATCTGGGAAACTGCAATCCACATCTGCACCTGTGAATGTGGCCAAGGATTCTAAACCAGTCTTCTCAAGCACTTGCTGATGGTGAATAAAAAGCCAGTCTCCCGTTAACGCATGCTGGGTGAGAATCCGAGAATACATGGCCATCCACACTCGCAGCGCCCGATCCGGTGTTACATGCAGTCCTGCCAGATGAGGATCGGTCGCGGCCATGGCAAGAATACTGTTAACCGTTGTCAAGGGATGACGGAAAACACAGATAAAGGCGGCCTCCTTTAGGTAAGGTCTCCAGGCAGATAGCGTATAGGAGAAGCGCGGGTCTTTAAAACAGAAGGGCTGATTATCCAGAAGTTCCTGAATCTGCCCCGCAGTCGTATCTGTTAATCTCGGGCAGACATTCGGGGGTAGGTAGGCAAGCCACCGCTGACCCACCTTAGGGCGGCCAGGAAAGAGTTTTGAGCGGATAACTTCGGGAACCCTAGGAACAACTGTTTCAAGAATATCTTCATTGATCCGATTAATTTCGATATCCTCAAAAAAACCTTTTTGATTAAACTGGGTTGGCTGTAGCAGCCTTTGTCCCATAAAGTACCCTGATTTAGAAAGTAGTCCTGCTACAGTGCTCGTTCCACTTCGCCCAGCCCCCAAGATAATACAGTTTCTCATCGTCACTCTCAACAGTATGATGACCGAGGGGAAATACTACACTTGCACAGATGAAGATGCATAAGTTGCTCAGTGTATATCATCAAAATATTCAGCATAGGGAGTTCCTTGAAACCCCTTCTTTAGCTCTTCATAGTTTTCGATAATCTCGAAAAGGGGCTTGACCCTGATTTTTCGATTTGTTGTTTCCAGCTTTCGGGGCTTTAGAGCAAGGAAGGACTGTACTTCATTGAGTTCCTCTTGGAAATTATCACAAATATCTTCGTAATAAACCTTCAGACAATTATGGCTTGCAAGTAAACGTTCATAGTCTTCCATGTCTTCTTGGAATGCTTTGAATACTTGGAGACATTGTTCATGGTCTAGAGTAATTCTAGTATTTTTTCTATATTTATTATTATCGCTCTTGGATATCCACTGTTTTTCGATGAGTGCAATTCGAGCTGAGACGAGTGAGGCCAGCCGATTTCTACGCACAAGATGAATGATCTTAAGATTCGTACAATCCTCCAGCCATTCCTTCACTCCAGCGTTTCTTCGTAGGTGACTTTGATGCAGCTTAAATCCTACGGCCTTTATCCATGCAGGGTATTGACGGAAGATAACCTTCTCAAGAAATACTGCTGGTTCTTTAGTGCGGAGTCTCAAAAAATCTGGCGTGGTATGAAGAGCAGGAAACGGCTCCCCCCAAATAATACCCCCGCTAATATGTAAGACCTCATTGTAAGCTATAACATCTGGATGGTGGTGAAGCGCGTCAACGAGTAGATTTGAACCAGAGCGCGCCCGGGTAAGAACCACAAACCTCGTGTAGTCGCCCGAAGCTATCCAGTGTTTTTCAAGCATAAGGTCAAATGCTTGATACTTGGTCTGACTCAGCTTGAGGCGTAACCGAGTTAGTAAATCGAGGGTTTTCTGCTTAGACATATGGGTTCCCATTAATTTCACTAGCTTTGGAGTTAAAATTTCTAGACAAGGCAATATCTCACAACGTCGAGAGTCTATCTGCGAGACCAAAGGTCTTAACTTTTCTGAGTAATGTAGGAGACTGACACGTGTCGGAGACGACACGCCAGTTCTCCTCACTCCAGTACCCAAACTGTTCAAGGGCTGGACGGATCAGGCTCATGACCGCATAGATCTCATGGGGGGGTCTGAAACGCCACCGGCCGGCCGTCTCCGGCTTCTGAACATCCTGAGCCGCAGCCTGGATCTGGCTGTCTACAACGGACATACTCAAGAAAGCCAGAATAGATCTCATGGTTTCCACTGGTTCACTGCATATATCTTCATGCCGGACAAGAAGATACCGCTGGTCACCATAATGCGCTCCCTGAGCTGCTGCAACCTGATTTAACTTCGCCCAAAAAAGCGCCATATTGCTGGGCCCCACATAGCGAAAGTCCCGGTCAGCCAAAAGGCTTCTCCTATGCATGTAGTGGTGTTCTAGAGCCTGGCCATCTACAAAAGCCATATCTAATCCATTACGGATGAAGTGGATAAATTTCATATTTGGGAATTCTGTGAGCCATAGATCAAGCAGGTGAATACTCCTAGGATTTTTCAGCCCCCAAATTTGGCTCCGATCCTCAAGACCTTTAAGATGCTCATCCAAACAGATATGTAGCTCCTCTTTAAGCTTGGTTGAGATTGATTGAGGGATATGAGGTGCTTTAGCGAGAAAGAGTGAAGTCCAAGTGTAGTAAAAGGGTATAAATGGAACAGAGTCCTCTGATCTATTCAGATTGCCCCCCATGAAAACCCCAAGTTTTCTCAAGCACTTAGAGAGGACTCGAGTGCCCGATCCACACATACCTCCAATCAGGACTGAATCTCCCATTTCCCGAGTACTACCTATAGGATGTCGATACAAATTGAGCCTGGGCCGGATACATCAGTAAAAGAGTGTTCCGGTGGCGGACTGCGGACTAGCTGTTAGAAGAGGTAGATTCAGAAGTACTAGCTACCAGTGGAGATTGGATCGCTCCGTAGTAGCGAGATGAATAGGCATAGTATTGGTAGTAGCGGTCGGAGGTCATGTCAACCTGATTCAGGGCAAACCCCAAGACGTTGACCTGACTAATCCGCAGTTCCTCAACCACATTAACAATGGCATCGCGGTTTGGACGTCGAGTACTTACTACCAACAGAATGCCATCAGCTAGAAGACTAATGCTAGTAGCATCTGTCATACCCACTAAAGGCGGGCTGTCGATCAACACATAATCGTAGTGAGCACGCCACTCCTCTACCAAAGTTTTCATCCGGCTGGAATAGAGCAATACACTGGGATTAGGTGGAGGTGGACCGGCTGTAATCACGTGGAGCCGACCGCCGACAAAAGAGTTGGTACATTCCGTCCAAGCCTGGTCAGTCGCAATAATAGTACTCAAGCCTGTAGCATTTGGCAATCCGTATAGCTTGTGCTGCTTCGGCTGCCGCATGTCAGCGTCAACCAAAAGAACCCGTAACCCCCATTCAGCCATCACCTCAGCAACTGCCTGGGAAACAGTGGATTTCCCTTCACTGGGAAGTGCCGAAGAAAGGACAACACACCGCACATCTTGACTTGGGCCTGCGTAGCGGAGGCTCAACACAAGGGAGCGGACAGCTTCACGGAAATGGCGGAAGGAGACATCCTGTTGCTGTTCTGTGCCATCGGCATCGGGGAGAGAGCGAAGCACCTCAGTACGAACGAAGGGAAGAACCCCAAACAGCGGCAGCTTGAGTAATTCCTTGGCTTCGTCTACAGAGCGTATCCGTCTATCCATCCGCTCTAGCAGGTAGGCAACTCCCAATCCAGCCAAAAGTCCTCCTAGCAAGCTCAGGATCAGTTTTCGAGGGTGATCTTGAGGTGTGGGCTGAAGGGGCAGAGATGCAGGTTCCAAGACCTGCCAGGGGGCTGTCTCCCCAGCTTCCGTGATAGTAAGCTCTTGCGCGCGACTCAGGAGCGTGTTCACGATGGTTGAATTAATCTGATACTGACGTTGCAACTCGGCGAACTCACGTTGAAGTCCTGGAATCCGCCTAATTTCAGCGTCTAGAGCGGCTTCGGTGGCCTGCAGGGTAGCAATGTAAGCCTTCTGGATAGCAATTTCAGCCTGAAGTTGACTAAGGCGAGCCTGGAGTTGAGTGATGTACTGATTTTGGCTGGTTTGCCCTGCTGCCTGGGCAGTGGCTGTCGTACTGCCATTGCTCGGCACCGTGAAACTGGGCACAAAACTACCTATTCCTGAGGAAGCTGTTGGAGAGGTTGGGGCGGCGCCAGCGGGTGCCGATAAACCGATAGGTGAGCCCGCCAACCCAGGGGCTACATCGGCCACACTAGAAGGGGGTAGCTTTGCAGAATTGGTACTTGTAGGGGCACTGCCAGTAACTGCCTTAATCCGATCATTAACCAATTGTCGTAGCTTGTCACGCCGATCCCGGAGAGCTTCTAGGGGGGGAGCACCATCCTGATAACGAATCCGTTCGATGTCGTATTGCAGCTCGGCAGCTTGCAACTGACTCAGCAATTGCGCATAACCAGGGTCTTGACTAAGGACAGTATCCCGCAGGTGCTGACTCGGATCCCGCCCTAATTGAACAAGCTGGCGACTGATCTCTTGATACTCAGTCTCACGTCGCTTCAGTTCAATGGTTTGTGCTTGGATGGTAGCCGTTCGCTCGGCTCTCACTCCTGCGGCATTACCGGCAGAGGTTTCGACGTTAATCAGCCTATTTTGAATCGCAAACTGCTCTAACTTCTCTGAGACCCGATCGAGACTGGCTTGAGCCTTTGGCAATTGGTCGTCAATAAATTTCAGGGCATTCCTGACTCTTGATTGCTGATTGGTTAGACTGTAGCCAACATAAACTTCTGTCAGGGCAGCGACCACACGATTGGCCACTTTAGGGTTTCCGTCGGTGTAGGAAACTGTCAGAACATCGGAAGTTCCAACTTGTCGAACGACGAGCTTGTTGCTGATCTTGTTGATATCCGGTTTCAGTTCGGGATCCGTTTTGTTAATAATCTCGATCGCATCGGCCAGGAGAGGTGTACTGGTAAGAATCTGGATCTGTGTCGAGTAGTCTTTATTCCTCAGATCACCCTCAATGCCACGAACACCAATAATTTGAGAGCTGGTGCTGCTAGCACCTAGGAGAATGGCGGATCGAGACGTGTAGATGGGTGGGGTACTGAGAATTCGCAGCGCCGACAGGCCGAAAATGGGTAGGCCCACAATAAGGATAATTGGCCAGCGCTTCTGAATAATACTTAGCAGGTTAACCGAGCTTCCTGTTTGGGGAGCGGTGCCCTCAGGGGTGTAAGGAAGTCCGCCAGTACCGGATTGGGGCAAGGGCCGGTCGCCGCGGGTTAATCGCCCATCGTCTCGTAATCCGTCCTGCATGCGTGTTTCCCCTGTGGTACTAACTGGACTTGACGATAAAGGCAGCCTTGACTGTAGCTTACCCTAGTGGAGCCGTAACGGTTTCGGCAAGGGTCTGGCTGAATTTGGCTGCGATCGACTCTACACTATGGTGGCTTTCGACATAGGTGCGGGCGTTTCTGCCCATCCGCTGCACTTCGCTAGGGTTGGCGAGTAGGGTGCGGATAAAAGCAGCAAGACCCAGGTGATCCCCATTCTCAAAAGCCCGGCCGGCCGCTGCCCTTTCCAGAATATCGTGGAGATAGGAGTCGGATTCACAGATGGCCGCCACCGGCCGGCCGGCCGCGCAGTAGCTATAGAATTTGCTCGGCGCCACAAGGCCCTCCATGCCTTTCTCAATACTGACTAAGGACAGATCGCAGGCCGTCAGAGAGAAGGGTACACAATCACTGTCCTGGAGGGGTAGGAAGAGACAGTTCTGGAGACCCATTTCTGTGACCTTAGTTTGGAGCCGTTCGTATTTGAATCCGTGGCCGATGAAGACAAACTGGATTGGCTCCGCTGCAAGTTCCAAGAGAGTGGCATAGATGGTATCCACATCATGGCAGCGACCCATGTTGCCGGAGTAGAGTACGGTGAAGTGCTCCACAAGGCCATGTTCCTGCGCGAACCAGTTTTGGGCTTTCGGCAGGGGGCGAATCCGATTGAGGTCTGGCCAGGTGGGGATCACAGCCATCTTGTCGGCCGTGCGGGGGTACTGGCGTTCAATCTGGGCGCGCATGGAAGAGCTGATCGCGATCACCTTACTGGCTTGGCTCCACACTAGGCGGTTAAAGAAGTGCCAGAGACGGGCAATGAAGGACTTTTCACCGATCATGCCAAGCTGGACAGGGATGTGGGGATACAGGTCATAGACCAAGCAGACGTAGGAAAGCCCTAAAAGTTGCTTGAGCACCAGGCAGACGACAGGAAGATAGGGGGGTTCGGTGGTGACAAGGAGGATGTGGTTGCGATAGCGGCGGGGATGACAGAGGGTGTGGATCAGAAACCGCAGGGAGTAGAGTAACCCGTTGACAATCCGACCTCGGATGCGCGCCGGCCACAGGCGGGTTAGGTAGGTACGACGGATGGTCAGGGTGTGTTGGCGTTCCCGGCGCGGTGCCTCACCTATGTCACTGGCATAGGCAGGTTGACTGGTAAATACATGGACATGCCAGCCCTGCTGACAGAGCTCCTGGCAAAGTTCTTCTATCAACTGTCCGGTCGGGGCATAGTCGGGAGGATAGAAACGAGTCGCTACTAGGAGTTGATAGCCGGACTTAGCCTCAACATGACAGTCTTTTGGATCGTAATCCAATGTTTCTGTCGATTTCTGGCGTTGGGGCATAGCTTGAAAAACTCCCTGTGGAACGAAATTCGGCGAGAAATTGTCAGAAATTACAGCTAAACGTTTCGCCCAGTTTAATCAGAGATATTGATTTTACGCAACTTTAAGGGTGAGGCTCCTCGCCTGGAAGGGGCGTGGGATAGGTGCACCAGTCGCTCCAACTACCGGCATAGAGTTGAGCTGGCGGCCGGCCGGCTAGGGCAAGGGAAAGGAGATTGACACAGGCAGTGACGCCAGAACCGCAGTAGACCATGACTTCTTGGGTGTGAGGGGACAAGACCTGCTGCCAGTTGGCTTGGTGAACGTCTGGGGGATGGAGAAGGCCCTCTGGGGTTGTGGCGGCTTGCCAGGGGAGGTTGAGAGCACCCGGAATATGACCAGCTACGGGATCGATCGGTTCGTAGTCGCCGCGGTAGCGACTCGGTTCTCGGGCATCGACCAGCGCAACCTGGGGGAGGTCTTTGCGGGCCTGAACCGTAGCCCGATCGACGACCCACGCCGCCTGGATCTGGGGTGTGAATTGACCCGGACGGGGGCCAGGCACTGCCCTTGTGGTCGGTCGGCCGGCCGCTTGGTAGGCGGCAAAGCCCCCATCCAAGACCGCCACCTGGGGGTGCCCTAGGTAGCGAATCAGCCACCAGAGGCGAGCGGCGAAGGCGAGACGAGAGTCATCGTAAGCCACCACCAGGGAGTCTGCCGTGACGCCCATCGCACCTAAGGTGTGGGCTAGATCACCGGGATCGGGCAGGGGATGACGCCCACCGTGGTTTCTCACTGGGCCAGACAGGTCGCGGTTCAAGTCCAAATAGTGGGCCCCAGGAATGTGACCCTGGTCGTAAAGGGCGCGACCACGAGGGGGCTGACTGAGGTCAAACCGACAATCAACCACCACGAGACGCGGGTCATCAAGGCGGGCAACCAGTTCGGCAACGGTGATGACCGGATGGATTGCCATCGGCAGCGCGCCGGGCGTCATGGCATCAAAAGCCAATCGCTTTGGCCACTTGTGCAGGATCAGGAGGCACGGCCGGCCGCTGCTGGGCTGTATTGTGCTGGAGGGCAGCATCCGGGTCTTTGAGGCCATTGCCGGTGAGAACGCACACCACCCGCGCGCCCGTAGGCACCTGATCCTTAAGTTTGAGCAATCCGGCTACCGAGGTGGCGCTAGCGGGTTCGCAGAATATCCCTTCTTCAGCGGCCAGGAATCGATAGGCGTCGAGGATTTCGGCATCGGTGACGCCCGTGAAGGCCCCTTGGCTGGCGTGCTGTACCGCTAGGGCGCGCTCCCAGTTCACCGGCCGGCCGATGCGAATGGCGGTGGCCACAGTTTCCGGTGCCTCCACGGGTTGGCCAAGCACTAGGGGCGCTGACCCCGCCGCCTGAAACCCCATCATCCGGGGCAGCCGCTGGCAGCGATCCTGCTGGTGGTACTCGCAAAACCCCATCCAGTAGGCAGAGATGTTGCCTGCATTACCCACGGGAATACACAGCCAGTCGGGGGCATCGCCGAGGGCTTGCACCACCTCAAAGGCCGCCGTCTTCTGGCCCTCCAGCCGGTAAGGATTGAGGGAATTGACCAGGGTTACCGGATATCGACTGGCGACCTGGCGCACCATATCCAAGGCGCGGTCAAAGTTGCCCTGAATGGCCAGAACTTCGGCCCCGTAGAGCAGAGCTTGGGCCAGCTTGCCCAGAGCGACATAGCCATCGGGGATAAGGACATAGGCCCGCAGGCCCCCGCGGCGAGCGTAGGCGGCCGCGGCGGCGGAGGTGTTGCCGGTGCTGGCACAGATCACCGCTTCGGCCCCAGCTTCCTTTGCTTTGCTGATCGCCAGGGTCATGCCCCGATCCTTAAAGCTGCCCGTGGGATTGAGGCCATCGAATTTAACCCACACCTCCACCTGACGTCCGATGGCAGCAGAGACCCGGGGCAGAGGGATCAGGGGCGTATTGCCCTCTCGCAGGGTAACAATCGGCGTTGCGTCCGTGACTGGCAAATGGGAACGAAAGGCCTCAATAATGCCAGGCCAAGCCGCAGTGGTGCGGGGAGATGTCTGGAGAGTGGTCACGGGGAGCGCAAAACCGGAAACTACGGGGATGTGGCCCGGTCGGGCTATTGACCCACTTTATCAGACCCCTGGAGTCGGCCGGCCGTGCGCAGAATTTGGCCAGCCAGCATTGCGGCGCCAAAGCCATTGTCGATATTGACCACGCCAATCCCCGCGGCACAACTGTTGAGCATGGCCAACAGAGGTGTGAGGCCCTGGAAGTGGGAACCGTAGCCAATGCTGGTGGGCACACCGATCACCGGACAGGCGGCCAAACCAGCGACGACACTGGGGAGAGCTCCTTCCATACCAGCCACCACGATCAACACATGGGCCTTGGCCATCGCAGGCCAGTGGTAGAGCAAGCGCTGCAATCCGGCAACGCCCAGATCCCAAAATCGGGCCACCTGGAACCCACTGAGTTCGGCTGTGGCGGCGGCCTCCTCTGCAACGGGCAAGTCGGCGGTTCCGGCAGCCACCACCCCAATCAAACCGGGGTGGAGGGGCTGTTGGGGAGGGGTTCCCAGGAAACCAAGCCGCGCCACGGTATTGTAGTGCAGCCCAGGCAGGTCAGCGCGCACCTGGGCATAAACCGCCATTTCCAACCGGGTGACCAAAACCAAGGGCTGCTGCTGGGCGAGCCGCCTGCAGATGGCCACAATTTGGGTGGGTGTCTTGCCTGGCCCCCAGACCACTTCCGGAAATCCGGTGCGCAGACTGCGGTGGTGATCGAGGCAGGCAATGTCCTCTAGGGTTTCCAGGGGCAGGAAACGGAGTTTTTCTAGGGCAGCATTGGGGGAGAGTTTGCCCTCAGCTACGGCATGCAAGAGAGACTGGAGGAGATGCTCCATGGACAGCGGCCGGCCGATGATCATCCCCTCTAGGCTAGTGCCTCCACCTCAGGATGGGGGGAACCTGGGCAACCCCCACCTAGAGGCCCTAGAGTAACTGGTACTTTTCCTGAGCAAGGTGGTATAGACGCCGCCAGACCAAGCGGTTGGTGAGCACAACCAGCAAGGACATCACACCTGTGGCGGCCAGGAGGAGGGGATAGTTGCCGTCGGCTGTGGCCTGGGAAATCGTCTCCCCCAACCCAGGAGCCTGCAGCACTCGCCCCTGGAATTCGACGTACTCGCTGACAATACTGGCATTCCAGGCTCCCCCCACAGCCGTGATGATGCCGGTGATCAGGTAGGGGAAAATGCCCGGCAGGATCACGGTTCGCCAGCGCTGGAGCAGGGAGAGCCGGTAGACCCGGGCCGCTTCAAATAACTCCGAGGGAATGGACTGGGCACCGGCAATCACGTTGAACAGGATGTACCACATGGTGCCCAGCATCATCAGGGCAATAGAGCCAATTTCCAGGCCACCCCCCAGCCGAGCCAGGGAGAGAAGCAGCACAGGAAAGAGGGCCGTAGCGGGCACAGAAGCAGCAATCTGCACCACGGGCTGGAGCACCTGGGCAAGCTGGGGATTCCGACCAATGGCT
>JACYLR010000199.1 GCA_015272465.1 Gloeomargaritaceae cyanobacterium C42_A2020_066 | reverse complement strand
CTTTGTCCGAGCAACCGGCCTCGCCCCAGTTGGGCACCCGCCACCGGGCCGCGCTGGGTTTGAGCGAACGGCTGGAAACCTGTGTGTGTATTGTGGTATCTGAAGGTACGGGTTCAATCTCCTTGGCCGAACGCGGTCACCTGCATCGATTACTCACCAGTACCAAACTGCGGGAGATGCTAGAGACCCGTCTGGGGGGGGGAGGCGACTCCGCTGTCCGTCCTCGGTCGGAACTTGCCACCCCGCGGCCGGTGACTCGACTGCGCCAACTGTTGACCCGTTTGCTGGGGCCAACGCCTCCCCAGGGTTCCTGATGCCTGAGTCCACGATTCTCCATCCTTTGCCCCCGGATTTGGACGCCCAGCGCCTGCCCGCCCATGTGGCGGTGATTATGGATGGCAATGGGCGATGGGCACAGGAGCGGGGTTTGCCGCGCATCCTGGGACATCAGCGAGGGGTGGAAACGCTCAAGAATCTACTGCGCTACTGTCGTGACTGGGGGATTGGGGCACTGACTGCCTACGCCTTTTCCACGGAGAACTGGGGCCGGCCGCGGGTCGAGGTGGAGTTTCTGATGGCCCTATTCGAGGCCGTGCTGCGGCGTGAACTTGCGGAAATGATTGCTGAGCAGGTGCGGATTCGTTTTGTGGGGGATTTACAGTCCCTGCCCGCTACCCTCCAGGGGGAAATCCAGCGGGCGATGCTGGCCACGCAGGATCACGACGGCATTCAGTTCACGGTGGCCACCAACTACGGCGGCCGCCAAGAGATTGTCCGGGCCTGCCGGGAGATTGCCGTCCGCGTCCAGAGCGGTGAACTGGCACCCGATGCCATTGATGAGGAACTGTTTGCCCGTCATCTCTACACTGCCGAAAGCGGCGACCCGGATCTGCTCATCCGTACCAGCGGCGAAATGCGGGTCAGCAATTTCCTCCTCTGGCAAATTGCCTATACAGAAATCTACGTCACGGAAACCCTCTGGCCTGACTTTGGCCCGGAGGAGTTTCACCGCGCCCTGCTGAACTATCAGGAGCGACAGCGGCGGTTTGGGCGGTTGCGGAGTTCCTCCTAGAGATGATCGGCCGGCCGTTACGGAGGGTATGGATCGCACTGCTGGCCTTGAGTCTGGGGCTGATCCCAATCCCCGCCGTCGCCCAAGTCATCCTGCGGGTGGCCATTGCCAACGGTTCTCGCCAGGTGCGCCTGGGCAGTTCCACGACGGCCACAGTAGTTGACGCCCAAGGCCGGCCGGCCGGGCAACTTGCGCCGATGCGTGCCCAGATGGCCCAGTTTAATCAGGGGTATGTAAGCCTGGGGGCGATGCGCTCTGGTTACCTCTGGGTGCGGCCGGCCCCTGAGGGGTTGGTGTATGTGGGAGATCGCTGGTATCGAGGACAGGTGTTGCTCTATCCCCGTAGTCAAGGGGTACTAGCGATTAATTATGTGGAACTGGACACCTATCTCTACAGCGTGGTGGGGGCGGAGATGTACCCCAGTTGGCCGGCCGCAGCCCTCATGGCCCAGGCGGTGGCGGCCCGCTCCTACGCCTTTTTCAAGCGACTCCGTCCGGTGGATCGCCTCTACGACATTGGTGCAACTGAGCGGCATCAGGTCTACAAGGGATTACACTCTGAACACCCAGCTACTCTCCAGGCTGTCCATGCGACGCGGGGCCAGGTACTGACCCACAAGGGTGGTGTGGTGATGACTCAGTATGCAGCGACCGATGATATTGTGACAGACGTGTTTAAGGGGCGAGGCATGAGTCAGCATGGGGCCAACCGGCTGGCGCAGCAAAACTATAGCTATCTCCAGATTCTCAACCACTTTTACCCAGGAACTCGCTTGGGAAAAATTGAGGGTTATTAGATTTCAGAACGGCTTCTATGGGGCTATTGAGCGAATCACCCTGCTGGATAGCCTTCAGAAACTGCTGCGTTATAGCTACTCCAGCTTAGGTTGACACATCAGGTTCAAAGATGTAGGTGCAACAGCCCTCTTTTTAGTTCAGAGGCTTACGTACTGGACGTGGGTCAAGCCAAGGCAATCTGGCTATAATCAAACCAATTCCGAGGCTGAAACTTCTGGATCGCCTTGGAGCCCCTTTAAGTCCAACCACTAGGGCCAACGCTCTAGTTGCTTTGTCTTCAGGGAACCCTCCCTAGAGCAGCGACTCCAGCGTCTGCCAAAAAGTGGGATAGGAAATCGCCACTGCCCCGGCCGGCCCCAGGGTGGTTTCCCCGAAGGCATTTAGGGCCGCAACCGCCAGACTCATGGCAATCCGGTGATCATCGTAGGTCTCTAGCTCAGTGCCTCGCAACGGCCGGCCGCCCGTAATATCTAAGCCATCCGCCTGTTCCGTCACCGCCACCCCCAGCCGTGTCAACTGCTGGGCCATCGCTGCCAGCCGGTCACTCTCCTTGACCCGCAATTCCGCCGCGTCCCGAATCTGGGTGTCTCCTTGGGCAAAGGCAGCCGCCACCGCCAGAATCGGAATCTCATCAATCAGTCGGGGAATCAGGTCACCCTCAATGCGACAGCCCCGCAGATCTGAATGACGCACCCGTAGATCTGCTAGCGGCTCCCCCGCCGCTTCCCGCCGATTCTCCTGGGTGATGTCTGCCCCCATTGCCGCCAGCACCTCCAGTATCCCAGTGCGGGTTGGGTTGATCCCCACATTCTCCACCACCACGTCCGAGCCTGGGGTAATGGCCGCCGCCACCATCCAGAAGGCTGCCGAACTGATATCCCCAGGGACAATCACCCGCTGCCCCCGGAGCTCGGCCGGCCCCCGCAGGGTGACCCGCGCCAGTTCCGGGTCGGTCTCAATCGATGCTCCAAAGGCCCGCAGCATCCGCTCCGAGTGATCCCGTG
>JACYLR010000174.1 GCA_015272465.1 Gloeomargaritaceae cyanobacterium C42_A2020_066 | reverse complement strand
ATTTGAACCACTGACCTTCGGGTTATGAGCCCGACGAGCTACCAGGCTGCTCTACCCCGCGTCGTGCTTTACAAGCATAACCCTTCCTCACCCTTCGTGACAAGCCCCTCCCCCGCCAACCCGGCCGACATGCAACGGCAGTTTGCCAGCCGGGACGACCTGATTGCCTACGTGCAGGCCCAATTTCCAGCAGCGGCCGGCCCCGCCAGCCCCACCCTAGGCGGTGTGCAGCCTGCCCGCGACCGCTTGGCACAGATTCAACCCCAGGTCTACGGAACCACCCGCAACGACCTAGACGGGGCCGTTACCCACCTCTCCCCCTACCTTCGCCACGGCGTTGTCAGCCTTGCCCAGGTACGCCGCACCGCCCTCGCCAAAGCCGGCCGGCCGGCCGACGCCGAGAAACTCCTCCAGCAACTGGCCTGGCGCGATTACTGGCAGCGGCTCTATCGGGTCTGGGGCGAGGGCATTTGGCAGGATCGAGAACCCTACAAAACCGGCTTCACCGCCGAGGACTACGCCACCGTGCTCCCAGAGAATCTGGAGGCAGGGGCCACCGGCTGGGCCTGTATGGATCACTTCAGCCAAGACTTGCAAACCCTGGGCTACCTGCATAACCACGCTCGTCTGTGGCTGGCCGCCTACGTGGTGCATTGGTGCCGCGTCCGCTGGCAGGTTGGGGCACATTGGTTCCTCCGGCACCTCCTGGATGGAGACCCCGCCAGTAACAACCTCTCCTGGCAGTGGGTAGCCAGCACCTTCAGCCGCAAACCCTACTACTTCAACCGGGTCAACCTAGAGCGCTACACCGAGGGCCGCTTCTGTCGGGCGTGTCCCCACTACGGCCACTGTCCATTTGAGGGAACCTACGAAGCCCTGGCCGGCCGGCTATTTCCCCAGGCCCATTTCGACTGACTCGACCACATCCAGGGGAGCATCCGGTTCCAGCCGGTAGATTTGGCCATTCATCAACAGATGGCTAATCCCCTTGGCCAGCAGGTAAGGCCCCGTTTTGTCGGGATGCAGCAACTGACCGCTGGGCACTTTGAGCAGACGTTGGCCCCGGCGCATGAAGCGCTTCGCAGCCCACGAATTATCAAACACCGGCAAAATGGCGCTTTCGGTCTGATCAGCGGGCAGCGGCCCCAGGTCTCCAAAATCCTGGAGAGGGCGAGTCACCAGTTCATCGAACCGATCTACCACCAGGAAACAACTCTTGGGCAGGACAGCAGAGGTGAGGGTTTCCACCCGTAAGTCGGCCCCCTGGATACCTTCACCCGCCAGTAGATCCCCGGCGCTCAGGTCTGGCTCATGGCCTGAGGCAAATTCAGCGTCGTCGTCATCATCGCCGTCTTCCCAGCTGTCGCCGCCCTCAGCTTGGTCGTCCCAGGCTTCGGACAGGGCTGCCTGTTCTGGAGGGGTGCTGCTCTCGGTGTCGGAGTCTGGCACCTCTGGCCCAGTGTCGGTGCTGGGCGGCTCGGCAGGCGGTGTCTCTGGGAGGGCGTCCGCGGCCGGCCGGGCCTCAGGTTTCTCAGGGGTTTCAGTCGCTGAGCCGAGTTCTCGTAGATCAATAGCCTTGGGCAGGATCAAGCGGCCGGCCGGTGGATCAACCCTGGGGGTCTCAGAGACCTCAGGCGGGTCAGTCTGCTCTGGAAGTTGGGAGCGCTTGCGAGCCAGACGTTCTCCCAACCTGGCCACCACTAGGGGCTTGGGGGCAGGGGGTTCGGGGGCGGCGGCGGGCGCTTCAGGGATTTCTCCTAGGGCCATTTGCTGACCTCCAGCCTCGGCCGGGCGGCGGCCGTGGCCCCGTCGTTGCTGCGCCAAGGATTCGTAAACGGACTCCGTGAGCACTTCCCGCAGCAGCCGGATCACCGTGCTACTACTCACACCATAGGCGGCAGCAAGGGTAGCGACCGTATCCCCAGCCTCCTGGTAGCGGCGGGCCATCGCTTCCCGGTCAGCCAACGTGAGCTTTGAGCGTGCCATAGGCGTTGGGCAGCCGGAACAGCTACAGTGCGAACGAACCGATCCCTACTCTAGCCAGGGGTTGCCCTGGGTGCAAGCGGCACGATGACTAGCGGATACCATGTCCGGGTTTTGGACCTACCCAGTCAGGAACGGCCACGCGAGCGACTCCTGGCCCAAGGGCCGGCCGTTTTGGCCAACGCCGAACTGCTGGCTATCCTCCTAGGGACAGGCCAAGGCCCGGGTAAGCTCTCCGCCCTCGGCCTGGGTCAATACCTCCTCCAGACCCTGGGTGCCCACCAGCAGGAACCCCTGGCAACCCTCCGGGACATCACCCCCGCCGAACTGATGCAAATTCCAGGGGTAGGGCCTGCCAAGGCAACCACCATTTTGGCCGCCATTGAACTGGGAAAACGCGTCTTTCTGAGTCGGCCCCTGGAAAGAACCGCCATTGACACGCCGGAACTGGCGGCCGCGGCCCTCGGCTCCGACCTGATGTGGTCTTCCGTAGAGCGGTTTGCCATCCTGCTGCTCGATGTCAAGCACCGTCTGCTGGGCACGCGCGTCCTTACCGTCGGCACAGCAACCGAGACCCTCGCCCATCCCCGAGAAATCTTTCGAGAAGCGATCCGCCTGGGGGCGACCCGTCTTGTTGTCGGCCATAACCATCCTTCCGGGAGCCTGGATCCCAGCACCGCCGATCTAGACCTGACGGAGCAACTCCTTGCGGCCGGCCGGTTCCTGGATATACCGGTCTTAGACCATCTCATTCTCAGTCAGGGCAGCTATCAGAGTCTGCGCCAAGTCACCGATCTGTGGCAGCGCTATCCCCAGAATGAGTGACTATGGTAGGCTAAGAGGCCGCGGGCGATTAGCACAGTGGTAGCGCACTTCCTTCACACGGAAGGGGTCACTGG
>JACYLR010000203.1 GCA_015272465.1 Gloeomargaritaceae cyanobacterium C42_A2020_066 | reverse complement strand
GTTTATGACCCTGGGGGCCTACACCACCGTTCTGATCAGCCAAACGGGCATCCCGGCCTGGGGCATTGGGCCACTCCCCTGGGGCTGGGCGACGCTCTTGGGCATGGGGGTGGCGGCCGGCCTGGGGGTGGTGATTGGGGCGGTGACCCTGCGGCTGCGTCAAGATTACCTGGGGATCGTCACAATTGGGGCGGCCGAACTGGTGCGGCTGGTGGCCCTCAATGAACAATGGCTGACCCAGGGGCCACTGGGACTGTATAACTATCCCCTCCCCTTGGCCCGGTTTGGCGCTACGGGCTGGCAGCAGTGGATCTTGATAGGGGCCTGGACCCTGGCTGTCGGCAGTGGCTGGGGAACCCTTCAACGGGCCTGGCGGGCACCCCTGCTGCGGCGCCGCTGGTTTTTGGCGGGAACAGCCCTGCTGCTGCTGCTGGTCTATGGGGCAGGGCTGAGTGGCCTGCTGCGGGGTGAGTATAAGTCTCGCCTTTTGGTGGTTCTGGGGATTGCGTTAGCCCTCACCTTCTTCCTGTTGGAACAACTGGCGCAGTCTCCCTGGGGTCGCGTGCTGAAGGCGATTCGCGAAGACGAGGAGGTAGCGGTAGCCCTGGGGAAACCGGTGGTGCGCTACAAGCTGCAATCCCTGGTTTTGGGGGGCGCTATTGGGGGCCTAGCTGGCGCGTTTTACAGTTGGCAGTTGACGTTTATCAACCCGGAAGCGTTCATTTCCCTGATCACGTTCCAGGCGTGGATTATTGTCATGCTGGGGGGTGCGGGCAGTAATGTGGGGACTCTGTTGGGGGCACTGATTTTCTGGCTGTACGACTCCCTGACCCGGTTCGCCCTCCCGGCGGTCATTCCCCTGGATGGGGGCCGCTTGGGTGCGTTGCGGGTGATGATTATTGGCTTGATGCTGATGGCACTGATGATCTGGCGGCCCCAGGGCCTGTTGGGTAAGCAGGAGGAGTTGAGCCTTGGTCGCTGAGTCCCCAGCCTCTACCTCCGAACCCCTGTTGGTGGCCCGCCAGGTCGTTAAAGCCTTTGGGGGGGTGCGGGCTGTGGATGGAGTGTCACTGGAGGTGGTGGCCGGCAGCATTACGGGCTTAATTGGGCCAAACGGAGCCGGTAAAACCACCCTGTTTAACCTGCTGTGCAATGCCATTCCCCTTGATCAGGGGGAGGTGCATCTGGCCGGCCGGCCGATCCACCTGTTACCGGCCCATGCGGTGGTACACCGAGGCTTGGTGCGGACATTTCAGGTGGCGCGGGTGCTCTCCCGTCTCTCGGTGTTGGACAACGTGGTGCTGGCGGCTCCCCACCAAGCGGGTGAGCAGTTGCCCTGGGCCTGGCGGCCGGCCGGCCGGGTGCGGCGGCAGGAGCGGCAACTGCGTCAGGAGGCGATGGCTCTGCTGGACTGTGTAGGGCTGGCGCGCATGGCCCATAGCTATGCCGGTTCCCTTTCGGGCGGGCAGCGCAAGCTACTGGAAATGGCCCGCGCCCTGATGGCTAGGCCCCGGTTAATTCTGTTGGATGAGCCTGCGGCTGGGGTGAACCCCACCCTCATCAACCAGATTTGCGAACATATCCTCTGCTGGAATCGGGAAGGGCTGACCTTTTTGATCATTGAGCACAACATGGATGTGATTATGTCGCTCTGTCAGCAGGTGTGGGTGATGGCTGAAGGGAGAAACCTGGCGACGGGCACCCCTGCGGAGATCCAGGCCAACCCTCAGGTTCTGGAGGCGTATCTGGGGCAACCGACGGTGGCCTAAAGGGCTGCCCTGACTCTGAATCTGTGGCGGGATGGGAATGACCGATCCCGAGTGAGAACCCAAAGACATCAACCCAGTGCTGATCCAGACAGCCGAGCGACTTGAGGAATGGGCTGTACCCTCCCCCCCCTAACTGAGGGGGCGGTAGGTACGGTAGTTAATATCCGGGAAGATGTTGTCCATGGTTTCCACCTGGGCCAACCAGTCTCCATCCACCTTGCCCTCCTTGATGTCCTCATAGAGCTTGGTGAATCGCTGGAGATGGGAGCGGGTACGGCGCACCGCATAGGGCACCATCGTGCCCGTCCGCATAATGAACGCCCAGTCTGAGGATTGGGCCAAAAGGAGTTCCCTGGCCGCTTGGTTCAAGGCCCGCCAGGTCAGTTCATCGGGGGGGTCGAGGCGACTGATTTCAATCATCCGCTCCGCCGCCATGTGCAGATGGGGATAGATCCAGGCGTTGGTGTCGTTCAGCCAATACTCGTGGAAGCCCCTGTAGCCCCAACTCGATTGGGCCGGCCGGCAAACCTGCTGGGTGGGATTGGCGCGCAGGTAGTCCGCCATGTGGGTCATCTGGAAAGTCTTTTGATCGAAGTGGCTCTTGCGGAACAGGTAGTCGAGGAACAAAGGCCCTTCGTACCACCAGTGGCCGTAGAGTTCAGCGTCGTAGGGGGCAGTGATGATCGGCGGGCGCTGGATCAGGGAGTAGAGGTGGCTGATCTGCTGCACCCGGTTGAACATGAAGTTACCTGCGTGTTCCGCCGCCTTTTCCCTGGCCCAATAGGGATCGTAGAGGGCCTTTTCCCCCAAACCGCCGCCCCGGCTGGTGATCCGGTGGTATTTGATGCCCGTGTTTTTGCGCTGGCCGTTGGGCATGATGTAGGGCTTGATGTATTCGTAGTCGGCTTCCCAGCCCAGGTCTTTGTAGAACTCCCGGTAGACCGGGTCGCCGGGGTAGCCCACTTCTGAAGACCAGACCTGCTGGGACGTCTCGTGATCTCGACCAAAGGCCGCCACCCCGGTTTCGGTGAATATGGGGGCGTAGGTGCCGTAGCGGGGGCGGGGGCGGGCGTAGAGAATGCCGTGGCCATCGCAGATGAAGTAGCGCAGGCCCA
>JACYLR010000146.1 GCA_015272465.1 Gloeomargaritaceae cyanobacterium C42_A2020_066 | reverse complement strand
TGTCTGGACAGCCTGCCAATACGGGTTCCTGGGCTATATCCTCAATTTCTGGTTTTCTCCAGCTCTTGTGGTGGGCTTGGCGCTGGGCCTGTTCTTCGACTACTTGCCCCACCGCCCCTTTCAGAGCCAAGAGCGCTGGACTAACGCCCGCGTGTATCCCAGCCCCGTGCTCAACCTCCTCATCCTCGGCCAGAACTACCACCTTGTGCACCACCTGTGGCCATCGGTGCCCTGGTATCGCTATCAACGGGTTTATCACGCGATGCGGCCGGCCCTGGAGGCGCACGGCTCACCCTTGACCTTGGGCCTGTGGGAACCCAAAAGTCTAATGGGGTTTCTCTACGACTTGGTACTCGGCATTCGCTTCCACCGCTCCCACCCCTAACCCCTCAGTGCAGACTGGCCCCCTTGCTCAGCCGTAACCGACCAGTTTGGCGGCCATTGCAGCTAAAGCCTGGGGAGCGTCATCGGAACCCCGAACCTGGAGGAGTTCCTGCCGCATCCGGGCTAAACGCTCTGGCTCCAAGAGTTCGAGCATGGTAGCGGCAACTTGAGCAGGCGTGAGTGCCCCAACCTGTTCCGGCACAATCGGCCGGCCGGCCCAGATATTCGGCCAAGCCAGCAGGCCCGCGCGACTCAGAGTCCAACGGGTTGTCCAGTCTGCGACCCAACCCCCAATGCCAGGTAATCCTGCAAGAATGCCCGGCAGCCCGCCCCAAGCCCGCATCTGTTTGAACGGAAGATGGGTAGGTACCACCACAAGCATGGGAACACCCAGTGCCCCTAATTCGGCGGTGTTGGCGCCAACAGTGGTCAGACAGAGGTGACAGCGGGCGAGGAGGCCGTGGGCAGGGAAGGTCTGCCACACCTGAACCCGTACGCCTTGGGTCGTGACCAGGTAAGGGGTCAGCTCAGCCTGAGGATTCTCCAGATGTGCCTCTGTCCAGCCGAGGGTTTTAATCAGGGGATTATGCTCTGCTAAGGCGTAGGTTGCCAGGGTCGCAGGGCTGAGGGTGGGGGCCAGCGGAATCACAAAGTCCAGATCGGGGCGGGCGGCGTGGAGAACTTCGGCCACACTGAGGGCAAAGGGAACTCCCTGGGTCAGTTTGACGGGTTTGGAGCCGGGGAGGAGGCCAATGAGAGGCCGGCAGGTGGTTTCATGCTCGGCCGGCCGGCTGGTTCCCTGAGCGGCAACCAGATTCCCAATGACTTGGGCCTTGGCGCGGGCGCGGCGGGGCACCTGGGCCATCAGGTTTTCGTGGCGGAGGGCCAAGCCCGTATACCAGTGGGGCCAGCGCACCTGTTCTTCGGCATAGAGCAGGGTAGCATAGCCGAGATGGCGGGCCACTAGCAGCGGATAGAACGCATCTCCACCTAGAAAAATGACGAGGCCCTGGGGCTGCCAATCCCAAGACTGTTGAGTTTGGCCCCAGAGGAGGAAGGGAAAGAATCCTTCAGGCGACTGCACTCGGTCAATCCCCGGATCCTGGGCTAGCACAGCCGCCTCTTGACCGGAGGCGTGGGGACAAGGGGTGAGAACAACAGAAATACGCAGGGATTGGCCGAGGGCAGCAAAGTGCACCCGCAGGGCGGCAACGGCCGGCCGCACCCAGGTGGCAACCTCGCCAGGGCCGTTGGTCAGGATCACCACATCCACGGTGTTGGTCATGGCAGAACTTGTCCCTTACCCCAAATGTCCACGATGGGCACCCTCAGCCTTCAGAGGACTGACGTGGGCACGCTGCCACAGTCGGCCACGGTGGCGATACCCTGGATACCGCACCCGTACAGGAGTGCCGGGCTGCACCGCTTCCCCGAGGCTCTGATGATGGGTTGGATCAAAGGCTAGGGATTCTCCCACCTGACCCACGGCTTCTAAGTGGAGTGCACTCAGAACCTTTTCCCAGGGCTGGAGCAGGGGCAGGAGTTTGCTGGCGGGTAGGGCGGGACGCTGGCGGACGGCATAGACTGCTGCTGGCCACTGGCGTAGAAAAGGTTCCAGGCTATCTAAAAGCTGGTTTTCTAGCGCCACATCCCTAGGCAATTCCAGAGCCAAAGCGGGTTCGAGGCTTGCAATATCAGCCCAGCCTACGCCCAAGCAGGCTGCCAGTGCTCGAATCTCCGCCAGTCGTAATCGACCGATCTGGCCCTGACGCAGATGGCGCATCTGGGCACGAGACAGGCCACTGCGCGTTTGGAGTACCCGCCAATGGGTCAGACCCTGGGCTATCATCCACTGTCGGAGTTGAGCTTCAGCACTCATGGCAGTAGACCTGACACCGCCCCCTTGTCAGGGTGATAAAGCTGGGTATAACGGCCGGCCGCCGCCAGCAGTTCGGCATGGGTGCCCATCTCGACAATCCGCCCCGCCTCCAGCACCACAATCCGATCCGCCCGGCGCACCGTGGACAGGCGGTGGGCGATCAGCAGGACAGTGCGGCCGGCCATCAACCGTTCTAGGGCTTCCTGCACCAGGGCCTCCGACTCCGTATCCAGGGCCGAGGTGGCCTCATCCAGAATCAGAATTCTGGGGTTGAGGAGGACGGCGCGGGCAATGGCAATCCGTTGACGCTGGCCGCCCGACAGGTTGACACCACGCTCACCCACCCAGGTCTGGTATCCCTGGGGCAATTGACAGATGAACTCATGGGCATTGGCAATCCGGGCCGCCGCTTCGATCTGGGCCAAGGGTACCTCCTCTTGGCCAAAAGCGATACTTTGGGCCACAGTGCCGGAGAACAATAGGGTTTCCTGGGGGACTAGACCAATGTGCCGTCGCAGACTCTCCAGGGTTACGGTGCGGATATCCAGTCCATCGACGCGTACCCGGCCGGCCGTCGGATCGTAGAACCGCAAGAGTAGATTAACCAGCGTACTTTTGCCGGCTCCAGAAGACCCAACGAAGGCCACGGTTTCCCCCGGCTTCACGTGCAGCGTAATATCAGTGAGCGCCGGCCGGCCGGAGGGATAGACAAAGCTGACTTGGTCATAGACCACCTGCCCCATCACCCCCGTCAGGGGAATCGCATCGGCCGCATTGCAGACCCGCGGGTGTTGGTTAAACAGATCAAAGACCCGATCTAAGGAAGCCTCGGTTTGCTTGAATTCGTTGTAGTTGGCGGTCGTCAATAAGATGGGGTCAACGAGCAGGGCCAGCGCCGCGGCAAAGGCAGCCAGCTCCCCTGGTGACAGAGCACCTCGACCAATCTGCCAACCGGCAATCCAAAACAGTCCCAGTACCCCCAGGGCATAGACCAAACCCACCACCGGATATTCCACCGCCTTCAGGTGATCTGTGCGAAAGCGGGCGAGGCGGTTGCGCTCAGCCACGTGGTGGAACCGTTTCAGTTCGTGCGCTTCGGCGGCAAAAGCTCGTACCAACCGTATCCCCCCAAACACCTCTGTCAGCAGCGACGCCATATCCGACACCTGATCCTGACTACGCCGCGCCAGAACCAGCAGTTGCTGACCAAATCCCCCCAACAACAGGGCAATTAGGGGGGCCACGACTAAGGTCGTCAAGGTCAGAACGCCATCCAGATAGACCATGTAGATCAGGAGAGCGGTTAACTGCAACACGCAGGGCACAAACTGGTGAAAGGCTTTATGAACCACCTCCCCCACCCGATCGATATCTTCGGTGAGCCGATAGGTCAGATCTCCGACTGGCGTCGTTTCAAAGTAGTCCGGGTCCAGGGTTTGGAGATGGCGATACACCGCTAGGCGCAAATCCAAGGTCACGCCCAGGGCCAGTTTTGCCGTCAGGACATCTTGACCGTACTGGAAACCGCCTCGAACGGCCAGTACAGCCAAGGTGAGCAAGACCATCTGGGTCAGGCGCCCCACGTTTCCCTGACCCACCAAGGGCAAGATGATCCCTACCAAGTGGGCCAAGAGGGGCATCGACAGGATGAAAACCAGGGTGCAGGCAAGCGCCCGAACCCCCAGCCCGCGATAGGGCTGGAGGTAGGGCAGACAACGCCAGTAGGTGGACGATGTACTCAAGGCTCAGGCTGGCTCAGGCCGTGAGAGGAGTCGCTAGGGCCATAGGCTTGACTTGGCTCAATAGGACTTGAAGTTCCTCTCCCTCGATCACTTCCACCTCCAGTAGTTGATGGCTAATCTGCTCCAGCAACTCCCGGTTTTGGCGCAGGATTGCAAGGGCATGCTGGTGAGCAGTTTCCACAATATCCTTGACCTCCTGGTCAATAGCCTCAGCGGTTTGTTCACTGATGGCGCGACGGGGCGTCATCCCTCCCTCCAAGAAGGCAACCGGCCGGCCCTGTTGGTAGGCAAGCGGCCCCAACACCTTGCTCATGCCAAAGGTGGTCACCATCTGCTCAGCCAAATCTGTGGCTCGCTGTAGATCATTGGAGGCCCCGGTGGTCACATCCCCGAAGATAATTTCCTCCGCTGAGCGGCCTCCCAAAAGGGTCGTGATCTGACCGCGCAATTCACCCTCACTTTGGAGGAACCGATCTTCGGTCGGCAGTTGCAACGTATAGCCCAGGGCTGCCATGCCGCGGGGGACAATCGAGATTTTCTCGACCCGCCCACTGCCCGGCATCAGCGACCCCACCAGGGCATGGCCGACTTCGTGGTAAGCCACAATGCGCTTCTCGGATTCGTTCAGGACGCGACTCTTTTTCTCTAGCCCCGCCACCACCCGTTCAATCGCCTCTTGAAAGTCGGCCTGGCTCACGGCTTGGCGCTGGTTACGGGCCGCCAACAGTGCAGCCTCATTCACCAGGTTGGCCAGGTCAGCCCCCGCAAACCCAGGTGTGCGGGCGGCAAGGGTATGTAGGTCTACGTCGTCCCCCAGCTTGACCTTGCGGGCATGGATACGCAGAATGGCCTCCCGTCCCTTCAGATCAGGCCGATCAACCAGCACTTGCCGGTCAAACCGGCCAGGGCGGAGCAGGGCCGGATCAAGGGTTTCCGGGCGGTTGGTGGCCGCCAGAACAATCACCGTCGCGCCGACCGCCGCAAATCCATCCATCTCCGTCAGGAGTTGATTGAGGGTCTGCTCTCGCTCGTCATTGCCACCGTAAAAGCCGCCACTGGAGCGGGACTTGCCGATAGCGTCCAGTTCATCAATGAAGATGATGCAGGGGGACTGCTTCTGGGCCTGCTCAAACAAATCCCGAACCCGAGCTGACCCCACCCCCACAAATAGCTCAATGAATTCGGAACCGGAAATACTGAAAAAGGGTACCCCGGCTTCGCCAGCAACGGCCTTCGCGAGGAGGGTTTTGCCAGTACCAGGGGGGCCAACCAGCAACACGCCCTTGGGAATGCGTGCCCCGATTTGAGTGTAGCGTTCGGGAGACTTGAGGAAATCGACAATTTCCACCAGCTCCGCTTTGGCCTCGTCGCAACCTGCCACATCACCGAAGGTAACCTTGGAGTCGTCACCCGGCACATAGACCTTGGCTCGGCTCTTGCTAATTGACAGCGCACCTTGGGGAGCACCACCGCCACGACCGATGAAAAATTGCCAGATCGCCACGAAAATCAGGGGCGGAATCACCCAGCCGAGAATACTGGTCAGCCAATTGTTGCGGGGTGGGGGAATAGCCGCAAATTCGACGCCACTCGCTTCCAGTTTTTTGGGTAACTCCAGATCAAAGATAGGCGTGGTGGCCAACACCTGGGCCGGCCGGCCGTCCTCTTCTTTGGTTTGGTACATAATTTGGTTTTGGCCTACGGAGACCCGCGCTACATCTCCTTCCTCGACCTGATGAATAAACAGGCTATAGGGCACCTGAGGGGTGGAAGAACCAAACAAATTCGGTAAAAAGATGTTAATGAACAGCAGGGCCGCCCCCACAAGAAACAGAATGTTGCCAATCAGCCGACCGCGGGAGGGCTGGGGATTGTCTTTGATTGCCATAACGTCACCAAACCGTGTGAAAGGGCAACAATATCGTCGGGACACGCGTGGACAAAACCTGGCCTGGATTCCTTAAAAACCTTAGGATGCCGTTGTGAGTGTCCCCTTGACCATTCTACCGAGGGCTAGGCCCCCTCACTGAATCCACGGCCGGCCGGTGTAGTCCACCGTGGTATGATTCTCTGCGGATTCTGACCCCTGCCAGCCCGACCCGCGTGCCCCCGACGGACACCCTCACCACCGAGCCGCCGACCCCCGCCTCGACTGAAACCAAGTCTTTGGGGGAATACGAGCGTTTGAAACTGGAATTGGCCAGTCTCACCGCAGCGGTCTCTGGAGTGAGCTTTTTGACGGTCTGGGGGGTCTATGGCCTCAACATTGCGCTCAGCTACCTGGTGGGTTCCCTCGTGGGTCTAGCCTATTTGGGCCTGCTGGCGCGCAGTGTCGATCGGATTGGCGAAGGCAAATCCAAAGTGGGCTTCTCTCGCTTTGGACTGTTGGTAGCTCTAGTACTGGTGGCTGCCCGCTGGGACTCCCTGCAGATGCTACCCGCAGTTCTGGGGTTTCTGACCTATAAGGCCGCCCTTGTGCTCTACACCATCCGCACCCTAGTGCCGCGCTGAACCGGCGTTTGTGGGTTAAGTTCCCGTTTTCCCTACCCCCTGGTGATATGCACCCTCTGCTACTCCCCGGAACCCTCGCCAGCTTGGAGGTGGGCAAGCACCTCTACTGGCATCTAGGTAACCTCAAGATTCACGGCCAAGTGTTCATCACCTCCTGGGTGGTGATTGGAATTTTGCTAGTCGCTGCCCTGCTCGGTACCCGCAACCCCCAGCGGATTCCCAAGGGCTGGCAGAACTTTATGGAGTACGTGCTCGAGTTTCTGCGGCAACTGGTGCGTGGCCAACTGGGCGAAAAAGAGTATCGAGCTTGGTTGCCCTTTGTCGGCACTCTTTTTCTGTTCATCTTTGCCTGTAACTGGTCGGGGATTTTGGTGCCCTGGAAGCTGATCGAGCTTCCGGAGGGGGAACTGGCAGCCAGTACCAACGACATCAACACCACGGCGGCCCTAGCCCTCCTCACCTCCCTGGCCTACTTTTACGCGGGGCTGAGTCGCAAGGGTTTAGGGTATTTCAGCGGCTACCTCTACCCGACGCCGATCATGCTGCCTTTCAAGATCATTGAGGACTTTACCAAGCCGCTCTCCCTTAGCTTCCGTCTCTTTGGCAACATCCTGGCCGATGAACTGGTCGTAGGTGTGCTGGTGTTGCTGGTGCCCCTGTTTGTCCCTCTGCCGCTGATGATCCTGGGGTTGTTCTTGAGTGCCATCCAAGCCCTGATCTTTGCCACCCTAGCAACCACCTACATTGCCGAGGCCCTGGAGGATCACGGTCACGAGGAAGCCCACAACTAGGTGCGCCCTCAAATCCGCGGCGAACCGTAACCCAAAACCTGATACGCTTTGTACTTGGATTCCAGCCCTTCACGCCTAACAAGGAAGATCATCATGGATTCTCTGACGTCTGCTGCTTCCGTTCTGGCTGCCGCCCTCGCCGTGGGTCTGGCGGCGATTGGCCCTGGCATTGGTCAGGGGAGTGCCGCTGGCCAGGCGGTGGAAGGTATTGCCCGCCAGCCTGAAGCCGAGGGCAAAATTCGTGGCACACTGCTGCTGAGCTTGGCCTTCATGGAAGCGCTCACGATTTATGGCTTGGTGGTGGCGCTGGTGCTGCTGTTTGCCAATCCCTTTGCTGGCTAATCGGGTCAGCCTGAGTGGCCGGCCCCTGCTTGGTTCGGCCGGCCCTCTGGTTCTTCCAATAGAGGTATCCCATGACCCCATGGCTATTCCTAGCGGCTGCGGAGGCAGTTGAGGCGGAGGGTGGGCTGTTTGACCTGGATGCCACCCTGCCCTTGATGGCCCTTCAGTTCCTCCTGTTGATGGTGGTGCTGAATGCCCTCCTCTACAAGCCCCTCTTGCAGGTTTTAGACGAGCGGGACGCTTACGTGCGTGGCAATTTGAGTCGGGCCAAAGAGGCCCAGACCCAGGCTGACGCGGCCGCCAGCCAGTACGAAGAGTCACTCATTCAGGCTCGGCGAGCATCTCAGCAACAATTGGCCGCCGTACTCGAAACGACCCAGAAGGAAGCCAGTAACCGCTTGGCAGCTGCCCAGCAGCAGGTTCAAGCCCAGTTAGATTCCGCCCGCCAAGACCTCGAGCGCCAGAAACAGGCCGCTTTGGAACAACTGGCGCAACAGGTGGGCACCTTAAGTGACTCCATTCTCCACAAGCTCTTGGGCTCTCTATAGTCCACTGTCCTTTCCGACTCTCCTATGGCACCTGTACCCCTGTTGGCTACTGAAGCGGCGGAAGCGGGTCTGCGCTTCAACGGTGACCTGCTGCAAACCAACCTGATCAACATCGTCATCGTCCTGGGGCTGTTGATCTACTTCGGGCGTGGCTTCTTGACTCGCCTGTTGACCGATCGCCGCCAGACCATCGAAACCACGCTCAAGGATGCGGAGCAACGCCAATCAGATGCCTTGGCGCGCCTCCAAGAAGCTCAATCCAAGCTGGCCCGTGCCCAGGAAACGGCAGCCCAGATTCGGCAGGAGGGGGAGCAGGCCGCTGAGCAACTGCGGGCATCTCTGCTTAAACAGGCTGAGGCTGACTTGGCCCGCTTGGAGGAATCCCTGGCGGCAAGCCTGCGGGCTGAAGCCGGCCGCACCACCAGCCAAATTCAGCAGCAGGTGGCTGCCTTGGCCCTAGCCCAGGTGGAGATGCAACTGCGGCACCGGCTGACCCCCGACCTGCAACGGCAATTCACGGATCGGGCACTGGCTCGTTTGGGAGGTGTGGGATGAGCAGCAACAGTCTGCTAGCCAAGGTTGGACAGCCCTATGCCGAAGCACTCCTGGCCTTAGGGGAGAGTAGCCATCAAGTGGAAACTCTGGATCGGGACATGAAATTGGTGCTGGAAACTCTGGCTGACACCCCTGAGCTAGAGGCGTTTCTCGGCCGGCCGTTGGTGGCGACTGAGGCCAAGAAAGCCGTGATCCGCCAGGTTTTTGGCACTCGGGTTGGCAGCACCAGCCTCAACTTCTTGCTGCTTCTGGTGGATCGGGGCCGGATTGCCCTGCTGCCCTCGATTGGAGCCACATTCCAGGATCTCGTTCGTCAATTGACCCGAACCGCCTTAGCTCAGGTGACCACCGCAACAGCCCTGACCTCGGAGCAAAGTGCAGCCTTGGAAAGCCATATTCTGCGGTTAACTGGTGCCCAGCAGGTTGACCTGACCGTAACGGTCGACCCGGAGCTTTTGGCAGGCTTTACGGTGCAAGTGGGGTCGCAAGTGATTGACACCAGTCTCCGCAGCCAACTGCGGCGTTTGGCCGCTCGCCTCAGTCAACCAACTGCCTAATTCCCTGGCTTTCACCCTAACCCTCGACCCAAAGGAAAGATCATGGTAGCCATTCGTCCCGACGAAATTAGCCAAATTATTCGCCAACAGATTGAGCAGTACGACCAGGATGTCCAGGTCGCCAATGTCGGCACTGTGCTCCAGGTGGGCGATGGGATTGCCCGCATTTACGGCCTCGATCAGGTGATGGCCGGTGAACTGGTCGAGTTTGAAGACGGCACCGTCGGTATTGCCCTCAACCTGGAGGCTGATAACGTGGGCGCCGTGTTGATGGGCGATGGCCTCAATATCCTGGAAGGCAGTTCTGTGAAGGGTACGGGTAAGATTGCCCAAATCCCAGTCGGGGATGCCCTGATTGGCCGGGTTGTCGATTCCCTCGGCCGGCCGATCGATGGTAAGGGTGCTATTGAAACCAATGAGTCGCGCCTTCTAGAGTCCCCGGCTCCTGGCATTGTTGCCCGTCGCTCCGTCTACGAGCCGATGCAAACTGGGATTACCGCCATCGACGCCATGATTCCCATCGGTCGGGGCCAGCGGGAGCTGATCATTGGCGACCGCCAAACTGGTAAGACGGCGATCGCCATCGACACCATCCTCAACCAAAAAGGTCAGGATGTGGTCTGCGTCTACGTAGCCATCGGCCAAAAAGCTTCCTCGGTAGCCAATGTCGTCAGCGCCCTAGCGGATCGGGGTGCTATGGAGTACACCATTGTGGTGGCTTCTAACGCTGATGATCCGGCCACCCTACAGTACCTGGCCCCCTATACCGGTGCCACCATGGCCGAGTCCTTCATGTACAAGGGCAAGGCCACCTTGGTCATTTACGATGACCTCTCCAAGCAGGCCCAAGCCTATCGGCAAATGTCACTGCTGCTGCGCCGGCCGCCGGGACGGGAAGCCTATCCCGGGGATGTGTTTTACCTCCACTCTCGCCTGCTGGAGCGCGCTGCCAAGCTGAGCGATGCCCTGGGTGGGGGCAGCATGACTGCCCTGCCGATCATTGAGACCCAAGCTGGGGACGTTTCGGCCTATATCCCCACCAACGTCATCTCAATTACTGATGGTCAAATCTTCCTTTCTGCTGACCTGTTTAACAGCGGGCTCCGGCCGGCCATTAACGTCGGCATCTCAGTATCACGGGTGGGTTCAGCGGCCCAGATTAAGGCCATGAAGCAGGTAGCCGGCAAGCTCAAGTTGGAACTGGCCCAGTTTGACGAACTGCAAGCCTTCTCCCAATTTGCCTCCGACCTAGACAAGGCCACCCAAGACCAATTGGCCCGTGGCCAGCGTCTCCGGGAAATGCTCAAGCAACCCCAGTATTCTCCGATTTCTGTGGAAGAGCAGGTGGCCACCATCTACACCTGCACCAACGGCTACGTAGATGACGTGCCCATCCCCCAAGTTGCGCCCTTCCTTGCGGGCCTTCGGGAGTACCTCCGGACTCGCAAACCCCAGTATGGTGAGTTGGTGCGGGGCGAGAAAAAACTGGGTTCTGAGGCTGAGGCCCTCCTCAAAGCGGCCATTGCCGAGCACAAGCAAGCCTTTATGGCTACGGTCTAGGGGGAGATATGCCCAGCTTGAAGGCGATCCGGGATCGGATTAAGTCGGTAAAGAACACGAAAAAGATCACAGAGGCCATGCGCCTCGTGGCGGCAGCTAAGGTGCGGCGGGCCCAGGAGCAAGTTCTGGCAACTCGACCCTTTGCCGATCGGCTCGCCCAAGTGCTCTACGGTTTGCAGTCTCGCTTGCAGTTGGAGGATGTAGATCTGCCCTTGCTCAAACAGCGGCCGGTGCAGCGGGTTGGGTTGCTGGTCATCACGGGAGATCGGGGTCTCTGTGGAGCCTACAATAGCAACGTCATCCGCCGCGCCGAGAACCGCGCCAAGGAGTTGTCCGCCGAAGGTCTGGCCTGCACCTACATTACCGTGGGGCGTAAGGCCACCCAGTACTTCGGTCGACGGCAGCAGCCCATCGACCGCTCCTACACCAACCTCAATCAGATTCCCAGCGCTGCAGAAGCAACGGCGATTGCGGAGGAACTGCTGGCCCTATTTCTGTCGGAGGAGGTGGATCGGGTGGAGTTGATCTACACCCGGTTTATTTCCCTGATCAGCTCCCGTCCCGTGGTTCAGACCCTGTTGCCCCTGCTACCCCAGGGTCTAGAACCAGCCGATGATGAGTTGTTCCGGCTCACCACCCGCGAAGGTCAACTGGCAGTGGAACGGGAAACTCGGCCGGCCCAGGCGGCTGAAGTCTTCCCGCAGGACATGATTTTCGAGCAGGATCCGGTGCAAATCCTGAACGCACTCCTCCCCTTGTTCCTCAATAACCAGGTGCTGCGGGCGCTTCAGGAATCAGCAGCCAGTGAGTTAGCAGCCCGGATGACCGCGATGAACAGTGCCAGCGACAATGCTGGTGACCTGATCAAAACCCTCACCCTGTCCTACAACAAGGCTCGTCAGGCCGCCATCACTCAGCAAATCCTGGAGGTGGTGTCCGGAGCGAACGCTGCTATGGAGTAGGGTTTAGATTGCATTGCTAGTATGGGCTTCCTATTGATGTCCAAATGACCCGGTCGGTTGCGTCCGGGTTTGTTTTTTTAGATTTTCAAGGGCAGTGTAAGGGATTGGGGGGATGATCCACTCACAAACTCGGACTGAGAGAAGCCTCAGATCGATGGGGCGGGCGACCACCCGCCACTACCTCCGTTGTCCCAGAGAATTGGCCCGCCAGCAGTGCATCTACAGCCGCGGCCGACAACGGCCGGCCGAATAATAGACCTTGTCCCAGGTGGCAGCCTAGATCACGCAGTTCAGCGGCCTGCTGGTCTGTTTCAATGCCCTCGGCGACCGCCACTAGATTTAAACTCTGGGCGAGGACAAGGATAGCCTGGATCAGCTCACGGCTTGGCGGACTTGCCGCTAAGTCTGCGATAAGGGAGCGATCCACTTTAAGTGACTGTAGGCGTAGTTTGTAGAGGTGTTTGAGGGATGCATAACCCGCCCCGAAGTCATCCACCCCAAGCTGTAGGCCCAGAGCGTGAAGTTGACACAGGATGTCCTGGACGTGGTCACCGGCAGTCAGCAGAGCTGTCTCTGTGATTTCCAGGGTAATCTGGGCTGACGATAAAGCTGTCGTTGCCAGCAGAGCGCGAAACTGAGAAACGAGATCGGAGGTCAGGTTTTGGCTAGATACATTCAGGTGGAGGCCCAACTTGCCAGCATGGGGATAGCGCTGTTGCCAGGTGGACATCTGGGTTAAGGCGGTTCTCACAACCCAGGTTTCCAGGGGGAGGATCAGCCCCGTCTCCTCAGCTAAGGGGATAAATGTACTCGGCGGCAGGAGACCCCGCTCTGGATGGTGCCAGCGCGGCAGAGCCTCTAACCCTACGACTTGGTGCCGCACTAAATCCATGACAGGCAGGTAATGCAGAAGAAACTCACCCCGCTCCAGGGCCCCCCTCAGGTCACTTTCTAGGCGTAAATCGGCAAGGGCCTGGGTATGCATGGGGCTGGCAAAGACCACATGGCGTGCCCGGCCTTGCTTTTTGGCTTGGTACATGGCGAGGTCGGCATCTCGAAGTAGGTCTTCAGGGGAGGCCCCACCGGCAGTTTGGAAGACGACGCCGATGCTGGCGGATACAGTGATTGGATGACCGCTCAGGTGAATGGGAACGCTCACCGCCGCTTGGAGGCGCTGGACTGCGATGTCTACATCCTGCAAGGTCGCCAAGTTGTCGAGCAGGAGGGCAAACTCATCCCCCCCTAGGCGAGACACCGTATCGCCGGTGCGCAGCGTGCTCTGGAGTCGGTGGGACAGGGTGACCAGCAGTTGATCGCCGGCCAGATGCCCCAAGCTGTCGTTAATGACCTTGAATCGATCCAAATCCAGGAAGAGGACGGCAAAGGCTTGGTTCTCGGAGGCACGCCGCCGCCGCACAATCTGGCTCAGTCGATCCATAAACAGGACGCGATTAGGCAGACCTGTGAGGGGGTCATGGAGGGCGTCGTGTACCAACTGGGCTTCAAGCTGTTTCCATTCGGTGACCTCGCGCCCCATACACTGCCAGCCGAGGGGTTGGCCAAACGCATCGTGCAACACATGGGCTGTCCATTGGTGCCAGCGCGGCCCGTCAGGGGTCTGTGCCTGACATTCCAGGGGTTCGGCCGGCCGGGTGGCGGCGGTGGCCAGCAGTTTCGCAAAGCGCTCCTGATCGACAGGACTCAAGGGGTGGCAGAAGGGCTGTCCCAGGAGAACCTCGGCCGGCCGGCCGGCGTAGTGGCAGAAGGCCGCATTCACAAAGGTGAGCCGACCCTGGACATCAGTTTGGTAGATCAGTTCGGTCTGGGTCTCGACCACTAGGCGGAACTGGGCCTCTCGCTGGCGCAGGGCGGCGGTTAAGACCATTTGGTGCAGGGCAATCCCCACCTGGTTAGCCAAGTGCTGGAGTAATTCCACCTCGGCCGGCCGCCACTGCCGGGGTAGGTGATGGTGGGCCATCAATAATCCCCAGGGTTGGCCTTGCTGAGAAATGGGGACACTCAAGCAGGCACTGCACTGAAGAGCCTCGCCCAGGGGATGTTTTCCAGGGACGTCACCCTGAATCGCCCAAACTCCGTGGGCCGTCAGGTCGGGCAGCCACACCTTGAGGGTCGCGACGTCTGCCGTCCACGGGAGACGGTCTGGCCCCAAGCACTCGGCGGCAATCACCGGCGCGGCGGCGGCCATCGCCTGAAAAATCACGGCCCGATCCACCCCCAGACAACGCTGAACCGTAGTTACGGCAGCATCGAGAATACTCTCCAAATCCGAAGCCTGCTGAATTTTGAGGCCCACATCAGCCAAACTGAGGGCTTGCTGTTGTTTTTGGAGCAGATCGGATGCCGCCCAAGAGCGCGCCAGAGCTAGACACAGGGATGCTGCCGCCGCCTGGAGCAGGTCAACCTCCGCCTCATCCCAGGGTTGGGCTACAGTCGTGCGTTCAAACACCAGGTGGCCGGCCGGCCGGCCCTGAACCTGCAACGGCAGCACTAGAATGGCGGCCACACCTGCGTGGGCCAGGGGCACCCGCACCTGCGGCGGCAAGGCTTGCGTCAGCCCCACAATCATCGCGCCTTGGGCAACCATGGGCTGCCAACCGGGGATGGTCATCACCCAGTCCCGGCCCAGTGCCACCCCTCCTGCCTGAGTCCACTCGGTCAACGACGGCGTGCCCCTGTTCCCTGAGTCGAGAACCCAAATCACCCGATCCGCCTGCACGGCCGGCCCCAAAAGCGCCAGGACTGCTTGCTGATCCACATCCGTCAAGTCGGGCTGGGCCAGGAGGGTTTGCTGAAGCTGTACCAAAACAGCCAGGGATTGCTCTCGCTGGCGGAGTCGCTCTTCAGCGCGTTTGCGGTCACGAATATCTCGAAAAATCCCCTGCATCACCCGCTGGCCATCGAGTTCGATCACACTGGCCAGCACCTCTACGGCAATCGGCCGGCCGGCCCGGTGCCAGAGTTCCAATTCCCCGGCAACGCCGCCCCCTTGCTGCGCGTGATTCAGAAAAAGCTGGCGATACTCATCCGCTTGATCAGGGGGATGGATGACAGTATGCTTCTGCCTGACCAGCGCTGCGACGGGGATGCCCAGCAGTTCGGCCGCCTTCTGATTGGCTTCCAGGATGAGGCCCGTATCCACATCCGCGACCAAGATAGCGTCCGCCGCTCCCTGCAACAACTGACGATAGCGGGCCTGGGAGCGCACCAGTTCAACGGCTGTTCGGTGATGCTCTAGGGCAATCGCCGCCAGGGACTGCCCCGTTTTGAGCAACTCCCACTCCCAGGTGGAGGGGGCACGGGGCGCTGTGTAGTACAAACCAAATGCGCCCAGGGGTTCTCCCTTCTGGTCAAGGACAGGCACCGACCAACAGGCCGCCAAACCAAATTGCAGGGCAATCTCCCGGTAGGCTTCCCAGAGGGGATCCTGGGCAATATCCGTGACGATCACCGGTTGCCGAAGGTACATGGCCGTTCCGCAGGAACCCACTTGCGGCCCAATAGCCACGCCCTCCACGGCGGTGACGTAGGCTTGGGGCAGGTGAGGGGCAACCCCGTGGTGCATCCGACCGTCCCCGTCCAGCAGCAGCAGGGAGCCGATCAGGCCATCCCCCTGGTCTTCTAGGGTGAGCACCAACTGGGTCAGAACGGTGTGTAGGTCTACCCCCCGGGCGATCATCTCCAGGATGGCCTTCTGACCGACTAGCAACCCATCCATAGGATCCCCACAGATGCGGTGTCGCGCCCCCAAGGCCACCAGGCGAGGGGACAGCCTAAGTCATCCGACCAGCCTGGGTAAGACCGTGTGCCCCTGTTTTGGCCGGCCGGCCCGCGGCGCTCTCCCCAGGAGTCAGGGGGAGTCGAATCAATAACCAGTGGGCAGGAGGTGGGGGGCATGAATCACAAAGTCGGGAGGTCTGTGGTCTTCGGCCAATCCTGGATTACCCCAGAAACCCTATCTACTGATTTCGGCAGTATTGATTCCTGCCGATACTATAACCCAGGCCGCCGCGGCCGGCCGTCTCTCAACCCACACCCATACCCCTACGCCCATCAAGTGAACCACTGGGCCAGTTGCGGTCGACATTGCCCACAGGTTTCGCCACCGCAGGGGACTGGCGGCGCCAGGTTAGCCTTTCGCACCTAAGTATAGGCCCACACCCATCAACACCCAATGCGAGGATTAACAAACCATGAAGTTGTGTCAAAAATGGGATACAGTACCCCCAGCTTAAAAAGGGAGTGTTATCTTGATAACAGAGCACCAAACCAGGCAAAAACACTTGGTTCTACCCCCCGGTCAAAGCGTGGTGTTCCCGGCTGTTGACCAACCATAGTTCAATCCCGAGATCCACGATTGGAGTAATGCCCGCCTCATTTGATGAACCGCCGATTGAAGCTGCGGAAACGGGATTATTCTTGATTGAGGATTGGATGGTATAGCCGCAAGGGCTGGTCAATTTCATTCTGAGATTTGACTTTAAGAGAGCCGCATCAGGGTCTGGATAGACTCAGCTATGCCAAACAGCATGAGGTTGTTCTGTGGATTGTGTTCACGTTAGTTCTGTTGGCGTTCTTTATCTCTGAGAGTCAGTTCATTGCACAACCTATTTCCCGTGCCGTAAGGGCCTGGTCACTGAGATCAGGCCCACCGTGTTTTTAGGCCCTGATTCATCTGGATGGGATCACCGGGGTTCCTCCATGCGGTACGGTAAGAGGCGGTGTTTTCGGCCGGCCGCCCGCCATTCCCATGTCTTCTGCCTCTGATCCAGCCCCTGCTGCGCGCCACCGCCCTAGCTTTTGGGCCCAGCCTGGCCACCAAGTCTGGGGTATGGCCCTGGTCGTGGCCCTTGTGTTGCTGCTTGGCGGCCTCCACCGCTACTACACCTTCTACGCCACCTACGACCAAGGCATTTTTAACCAGGTTTATTGGAACAGCCTCCACGGACGCTTCTTCCAGAGTTCCCTTTCATCCGGCGTTTCAGTGGCTGTACGCATGGACGGGGATGTCCCCAGCGTTTTCTACCACCGCCTCGGCCAGCACTTCACCCCGGCCCTGATGTTTTGGCTGCCGGTCTACGGACTGTTTCGCTCAGCAGCCGGCCTAGTCGTTTTACAAGTTGCTCAAATCACGGCGGCGGGATGGGTGCTTTACCTCCTTGCGCAGCACTATCTCTCCCCCCAAATTGCTGTACTGATCACCGCCAGTTTCTATGGGGCCAACGCCGTTCTGGGGCCAACCCTGGGCAATTTCCACGACTCCTCCCAACTGCCTTTGCTCGTCTTTGGCTGGCTCCTTGCCCTAGCCAAGGGGCGCTGGTTCTGGTTTTGGCCGCTGGTGGTCGGCACCTTGATGGTGCGCGAGGATACGGGTCTGGTGGTGTTTGGGTTTGGCCTCTATTTCTTCACCCAAAAGCGATACCGCTGGGTTGGGTTGGGGTTGATGATCCTCAGCTTTGCCTATGTGGTGACCGTGACTAATGTGTTGATGCCGCTTTTCTCCGATGACCTGTCCCGTCGATTTTTGCCGGGTTATTTCGGTGAACTGGGAACGGATGAAGAGGTGGGATCTACCCTAGATATCCTGCGGGGCATGCTGACCAATCCCATCCAGTTTCTGGCGCTGGTGTTCCGCCGCCCGCTGCGTACGGTGCAATACTTGGTCGGCCAATTCCTACCCCTTGCCTTTGTCTCAGCCGTCTCCCCGGCTGCCTGGCTGATGGTGTTTCCGCCCCTACTCAAACGCCTCCTCCAGCAAAAAGGGGATGCCCTAGCGATCAATATTCGCTATGCAATCACCCTAGTTCCAGCACTGATGTACGGGGCTATTCTTTGGTGGAAGTCCCATCGGGAGCGCTTCACGCCGCGTTTTCGTCGCTTTTGGCAAATTTGCATCGGACTCTCTATTTTCTTTACGGTCATCTCGAATCCCTGGCGCACCTTCTCGTTTGTCATTCCCGATTCGGTACAGCCTTGGGTCTATGTTTCTTGGGGGCAAATGTGGAGCCACGCGGGACATATTCGCAGCTTGCTGGCAGAGATTCCCGGGGATGCACCCGTCGCCGCAACGACGGAAATTATCCCCCACCTCTCCAGTCGGCGCATGGTCGTTCGGCTGCCCATGCTGGCGGTGCGGAATGATGAGCGTCAAGTTGTGCCGGTGGCGTACGCGGTGGCCGATTTGGGCTACATAACAACCTATCAGGTGGCATTCCGAGATGCCCGGGAGCGCATTAAGGAAATTGTGCCAGCCCTGGATGAGGCCCTCCGTTCTGGAGACTACGGCGTGATTCGCGCTGAAGACGGGGTTTTCCTATTTCACTATGGCCAGGCTTCCAATCCTCTGGCGCTCCAGGATTGGCTGCAACGTCAGGAAAGCTTGCGGCCTATTTGGCAGTAGCGGCAGGTGCATCAATCGCTAGGCCAGGACTCTCCAGCAGTTCTACGCCCACCCTCCATCTGACCTGGGTTGAAGTGCGTGCCCCAATGCTGCCTAGGTCAGTGCTCCTGTGGGCGCTAGCTCTGGCTGATCCGTGCATGAAACTGATCAGGACGCACTCACCCGTCTTGGAAATTGTCCAAGGGCTGCGGCCGGCCGAACAGGAAGCCCTGGGCATAATCACAGGCGTGAGCTTGTAGCCAGGCCAGTTGATCGGGATGCTCTATCCCCTCTGCGACCACTTCCAAGCCCAGGCTGTGGCCCATCGCGATGCAGGCCAAGACTAATCGCTTTGAGGGTTCTCAGCCCCTGTTGGTACGCCTCACGGGTTTGTTCCACCCCCAATTCGGCAATCGGCCGGCCGTAGAGGTTAAAGAGGTGGTAATGCCCCTGCACGTTGCTGGTGCTGAGAGGGGTTACAGCAACGGGGTGATTTGAGGCGTGGTCAGAAGGCGTTTCTAGGTAAACCGTAAAGGCAAGGGTCTGGCGAATTTTCTCGGCCAACTGGGCATCTAGAGATCTACCAACGATGCAGATACCTCTTGGTGGCCCTGCAAGAACGTTTGTGAGGACAGGTTAACCGCAATGCCAGGGTTGACCTTCTAGGAGCAAATAGCCCCTACGGCCCTCAGGCACATGTGCAGCCGCTTGCAGAGGACTCCCGGGTTGGACATAACGCAGGAAATCACTGGGCAGGGAGATGGACTGGGTGCAGTCGGCGTTCAGGACGCGACTGAAGATCACTTGGCCCTGGAGGTTGACGAAAGTGACCAACGAGAGGTCTAGATTTCCTAGCATTTCGGGCTGAAAATTCTCGTCTTCAAAGTCGCGCGTGGAGAAGTCCATGTAGCGGTAACTTGCATCCCAGGCAGTATGGTCTTGGGCGGTGGCAGCCATAGCTTTCAGCCGTTGCTCCATGTAAACTTGGACACATGTAATATTACGCTCAACATCCCGCACTTCCAGGTTGCGGTAACTGGGTTCCAGCAACAGTTTTAGGCTGAGGTTAGTGGCCAGGATAAACCCGAATGTTCCCAGGCCAATCAGGAGAGCGGGGTGGACTTGCCACCGTTGAAACCGGCCAAGGGAACAGGATGTAGGCATAGGATATTGAGCGCAACCCCTATCAACCAGAATAGGAGATGGCTGTATCTCCGCCGTGCCCTGATGTTTGCTGATTGGAGACCTCCACCCCCTACCTATCTCCTCGTTGAGGCCCCCCCCGGCCGGCCGGCCGCAAGTAACCTCTGTCCTGGGGAACCCCTGAACCTTGAACAACTGACCCAGGCCCTCGTCAATGCCCTGCCTGACTACGCCACCCGTGCCCTGCCCCAAACCCCAACCCCCAGGTATGTCCTGGTTGCCGGCCGGCCGGAGACCCAGCCGTTGCCTTTAGATGGGGTGCCTCCTGGGGATCTGGCAGGAACCCAGCAGGTCTTCCTCACCACGCTGGAACGGATTTACCCAGATGGGCTGTACGCCACCTACACCCAGCACTACCACTGGATTTTCCTGGCTCCGGCTCCCCAGGGTTGGACATTGCGCCAAGTGCTGACCCGCTCTAGCCCCTACCCTGGCCCCGGCCCCCTGGGTCCCCTGTGGGACACCACCAACAGAACCTATGGATTAGCCCTGGCTGCCTGGTTGCGGGACTGTGGGCTGAGTGGCCCGTGACCGACCCCGCCGCCAGTGCTACAGTAGGACACGCCGTCCATGCCCCCCTCCTATGGTGTACAAGGCAGAAATACTGCACCGTGGCCAGACCTACACCATTGATCTCTCTCCCGAGCAGACGGTGTTGCAATCGGCGCAAGCGGCCGGCCTGGACTTGCCCAGTTCTTGCACTGCGGGCGTCTGCACCACCTGCGCGGCCAAGCTCCACAGTGGCGAGGTGGATCAATCGGAAGCGATGGGCCTCAGTCCCAGCCTGATGGAGCAGGGTTTCGCCCTCCTCTGTGTGGCCTATCCCCGTTCAGACCTGCGCCTGGAAACGGATCAGGAGGACACGGTGTACCACCTCCAGTTCGGCCGGCCGTCCACCTAAACCGACTCCGGCTGCATCGACATCAGGTTGCGCCGGAATGGAGCCGTGCCGGGCAGGCCCTAGCGACCGAGCTTGTTGGGAATCCCTTCGCAGCCGCCGGGGATGGTACTGCGGGTCTTGCTGCCACCCCAGGCACAGCAGTAATAGCGCTGCTCCTCGTCCAGATGGCGAACCCCTGTAAAGTTGCAGCCTTCAATAATTGCCCCAGTGCCAGCCCCAGTTTGGAAATTGGCGGGTTGGCCCCAATCGGGGGGCTGGCGGGGACTGGCCTGATCCGGCCGGCCGTAAAAAAATCGCGTCCCCCGCAGATCGCCCCCGACAAACTGGGCGCGATCCAGAATGGCTCCGGTAAAGTTGGCCCCCATCAGATTGCAGCGACTGAAGTTGGTCTGGGTGAGGTTGGCGTTGCTGAAATCTACCAGGCGCAGGTCAATCCCGGCCAAGTCAGCCCCTGCCAGCATCGCATCGAGGTCAATCACCCGCTCACCATGAACCCGATCCTCCTCGTAGAGGCCCGTACCATCGAGGATCGGCCGGCCGAGGCGTTGATCCCGCTTCAGGGGCGTGAGCAGGCGAGAGGTGGACAGAAAGCGAATCACCTTACCCTTGCCTTCAGCATCGATACTGCTGAGGATGGCGGCCGTGCGACCCTCGGCAAACATCCGTTCCTGGGGCCAGTCCTCCAGAAACCCCTGGTCATCCAGGGCAAGGTCAGCAATCCCTTGGAAGTAGGCGTCAATGGTTTGCTGTTGGGTAATCCGGTTCTGCTGCTGGGTCAGTTCCCGGGTGTTGACGTACTGCCGCCAGGCAATAAACGCCGCCAGCACCGCCACCAGGATTTGCCCCAGGGCACCGATGCTCTCCCCCAGGGCCGATACCACCTCCCAGTTGATGGTTTGGGTGCGGCCCTGAAGACTCCAGAGCAGTAGACTGAACCCACCGGCCAGGAAGGTGAGGGTTCCCAATACCACCGGCCACTGACGAGGGGCCAGTTCCTGCACAAATTCGTTGACCGGCTGCCACAGCAGTTGCACCCCCAGCAGGATCGATGCAGCAGCAGCCAGGATACCCACAACCGGAACCCGCAGCACGAGGGTGATGATCGTGATCCCAAAGACGCTGAGGGTGAGGGCCGGCCGAACCCCCTGTTGCCAAAACTGGATGAGGCGCTGGACAAGGGTTGATAGGGTGATGGACTCGGAACCGGTGGAAGTCGCCATGGCCGGCCGGGAAAAGGGACGTTGGCGCGACTCTAACACCAATGCTTGGGGGACAGCTAGCCCGGCGGGGGGGCTTGGGAATGATGTGTAAGGAACTTGCCCCAAGACTAAGGTATGTACCTATGGCATTATGGCCAAAGGATCTGACCAGCCAGTTCGGCGACCTATACATTCTGGGTAGACGCGTCAGCGGGCAACCGTTGCGCTGCCGATGTTCACCGTGGTTTCATCATCCTTTAATCCGTAGTACATGCCCCATGTGGGACACCGATGCTTTCCCCATGCACTCTCGTTAGACATTTGAGTTGGGATGCTCGGGCCATCTATCTTAATCTGTAGATTTTAGAAGTTCGACGTGTGGAAAGGATTCCAGATGAAGCCCTAGTGATTCGAGGAGGTCGCAATCTTCCCGATGACATCCGGCGCGGCACAGGTACCCATCCCAGCGGTGTAACAGGAGTTTCGGTAGAATGTACATTAGGTGTATCTATTGAGCAACTAGCCGCAACTATTCCCCATAGGCAGCTTGGTCTCACGACTGTAGAGAAAATCCGTCAAGCTGGTGGAGATGTCATTAGAACCTCGGGTAGAAGTCCTAACCATGCAACTTTAGGGTACCTCTATTTATTCAATCTGGCACGGGCCTGTTGACAATAGAAGACAGTAGACTGGGCACTCCAGACCAGATCATTCTCAATAGGCGGGACTATCGGCCAATTAATAGAGGTGCCCTTTAGTGGGTCTATCCCCAGAGCAGATCAGCGCCCTCTTAACGCCCACGATCCCTAGACCTCGCCAGACCACATAACCCCAGGAACTTGAAATGAGCATAGTAAGACCGACAGTACAGGATGAGAATAGTGACACAAAGCAAGCTTTAGCGGAGAAAGCTAGGGTATTTGCTGATTTTCATAATGCTGATACTCAAGGTCGCCTTCGCTTGAATTGTATCGGCACAATCGAAGATCTTACCATCAAGAACATTGCATTACACAATGGCCAGAAGCTTACTTTTTATAGTGAAAATCTGGAAGTTAATGGAATAGTTGAATATTCTCAATTAGAGCATGTGTGGGTTGCGGTGGTCAATTGGGATGAGATTAGGGAAATAGAAGAGATTCCAGAGTGCGAACCGGGAAGATGGCTTCACGACATAATTTCATCTATTCCAGATACGACAGAAGGAAGTGCCCATTGTGCTAGTTTCGAGAATGTTGATGCCAACAGGTCACCACGCACCTGAATACGTGACCAAGATGAGTTGAACCCAGGCATGATCTTGTGGTACTGAGGTACTTCCGAGGGAATGGGGTTTCACTCTCCAGCACCTGTCACCGCCCAGGCTTGAACCACCTGCTCGTTCCCTACCAGAGATGGCCCTGGCCCCGGCTCCAGCGGCCGCGACAGTAATCGGCCCCGATCCGTACGCAGGTACAGGGTCGCCCCCGGCCGGCCGGCCACCAGCCCCACACAACCCTGCTTGGCAATCCGTCGGCCGGCCGCCCCTAATTTTGCAGGTTTGAGGGCTTCGCTCTCGATCCACGCCACCGCTCCGAGGGAACTGACCGCGGCCAAGGGTGCCGGCGCATCCAGGCCGAGGCAGGCGACAAGCTGATCCCCCGCTTCCAGACTCAGGCCCGGCCGGCCGTGGGTGCCAGGGGCCAGGGTGATCTGGGTATGCAGCACACGACCCGACTGGCTGGCCAAAATCCACGACTGCTCCGGGGGGCCGGCCGCCACAGCCACAAGGACATCATCAGCGGGGAGCGTCCAAGTCTGCTGCCAGAGGGTATCGGGGGCCAGCACCCAGAGACGGCCCCGCTGACTGGCCAGGATCACGGCCGGGGATGCAGGCGTCACCAGCACAGCCAAGAGGGGCGCGTCTCCCCCCCAGCCCCAATCCTGGAGAGCGACTTTTTGGTTTTGGGGCAAGGTGGCTACAGGCAGAATCCACACCCGGCCGGCCGGCGTAAACAGGGCCAAGCGATCCTCAGAGGCCGCCCAGCCACTCCAGCAGGGGGGATCGGCACTGCGGGGCAAGACCTGGGGAATCGGGAACGCCAGTTGGGCCTGGGTTTGAGCCTCGTCCGTGTGCCACTCGGCCATCCCCCGCACCGTCAGCAGCAACCGGCCGGCCGCCGGAGGGACAGTGGGGCCATCCCGATCCGGGCCAAGGCGGGTGCGGCGCTCATCCTGGAACTGGCGCTTGAGGGCCTTGAGGGCGCGCTTCAAGTCCTTGAGGCGTTCGGGGCGCTGATCGACCAGGGTTCGGAGGCGGGTCATGCGGTCGGCCAACTTCTGCCGTTCCTGCTCCACCTGCTCCACCTCCATCTGGGTGAGGCGACCCAGGGGCGTGGCCAGGACGGCCGCCGCTTGGGCCTGACTGAGGTCGAACTGCTCCACCAAACGGGCCTGGGCAGCCGCCGGGTTGCGCGATTGCCGGAGGATGAGGAACACCTGCTCCAGGTTGGCGATCGCCGTGTGCAACCCTGTCAGGAGATGATGTTTCTGACTGACCTGGGTCAATTCATGACGATAGCGCCGGATTAGGGTGGCTTCCCGAAACCTGAGGAAGGTGACCAGTAACTCCCGCAGACTGTAGTGCTGCGGCCGGCCGTCCACCACCGCCAGAAGACTGACATGGAACTGGCTTTCCAGGGGCGTGTGGTGAAACAGTTGGGCCTCCACCTGGTGCGGCAAAAAGCCCGGACGCAGTTCCACGACCACCCGTAGCCCCTCCCGGTCGCTCTCGTCCCGAAGATCGGCAATCCCTTCCAGGCGACCCTGCTGAACCAGTTCTGCCACGCGGGCAATCCACGCCGCCTTAGACACCTGGTAGGGCAATTCGGTAATCACCAGGGCTTGGCGATTGCGCCGACCGTGGCGCATCGTTTCGCTGTGGGCAATGCCGCGCAGGGTGATTGGCCCCCGCCCACTGCGGTAAACCTGGGCCACCTCCTGGGGCATGGGCAGTCGGCCCCCCGTGGGGAAATCCGGCCCCGGCAGCAGGTCGAGAAAGCGATCCTCCGTGAGGTGAGGATAGTCAATCAGGGCCAGGAGGACATCCACCAGTTCCCCCAGGTTATGGGGGGGAATAGCGGTGGCCATGCCGACGGCAATGCCCGTGCAACCGTTGAGGAGCAATAGGGGCAATTGGGCAGGCAGGACTTGAGGTTCCTGCTCGGAGCTATCAAAGTTGGCTTGAAACGAGACCGTGCCCTGATCGATCTCATCCAGCAGGAGGGTCTGGGCAAGGGGCGTCAGCCGGGCTTCGGTGTAGCGCATCGCCGCCGCCGGATCGTCATCCACAGAACCAAAGTTCCCCTGCCCATCCACCAGGGGGTAGCGGCAGTTAAAGTCCTGCACCAAGCGCACGAGGGCGGCGTAGACCGACTGATCGCCGTGGGGGTGGTATTTACCGAGAACTTCCCCCACCACCCGGGCCGACTTGCGGTGCGGCCGGCCGGCCGTGAGACCCAACCGGTACATGCCATAGAGAATGCGGCGCTGCACAGGCTTGAGGCCATCATGGACATCGGGCAGGGCACGGCCAACAATGACACTGAGGGCATATTCCAGGTAGGAGCGGCGGAGCTCCGATTCCAGGGCCGTGGATACCAGACGGCCGGCCGGGGTCGGCTCTTGAGATGAAGGCATGAACACGGGGGTGAAAGGTGGCCGCAGCCGTTACCCCGTTGTAGCGTGTAGACGCACCGAGGCGAATCGGAGGCTGTGTACACTGAAGTCCCCAGGGATGGTTTCGGAGCCAGCACTTCTGCACATCCGCAGCAAATTCAGCCGAGCGCGGGTTAGCCATCATGGGTTGGCAAGCCTGCCAAGTCCGATAGGTGCAGAGGCGCTAGCCTTACATAAGACTGCGGCAGCAGTACTGACCCTACGTAAACTTAACAATGTGCGGAACAGACATTGCACCTCAGCCTTGCTATGCCCAAGCCATCACGCTAAATACTAAGAGGGAGCCAGCGCGGCCCCCTCAACCAATGACGATTCCAACCTTCGCCCCAGGCAGACAACAGACTCTACCCAGAGTGACTTGGCTTTGACTACAGCAGGCCCGTATTCATGCCTGGCTTGCCAGTCGCCAGTTCCACCTTGACGATCTTGCCACCCATTTTTTGGATACGTTGCTGCTCCTTAAACCAGTTTTCGTAAGGAACGAGCTTTGTGAAAAAGGTGTTCTGCAACTCTCGCTGGGTACGGATGCGAGTTTGGCTGGGCACGCAGGCCGTCACTTTGAACATGCGCATCGGAAATAGCTCCTTAAGGCACGCAGGAAAGGGTAGATATCACAACAGTTCAAACAGAAGGCTGGGTGTTCCAACCAGGGTCTAGTCCATCAAAGTAACGCTCAGATCACGCCACTCAAAAGGTCTAGCTCCTAGCACTGAATCCCCAGCCTTCCCTCAACCGAGACTAATCCGTTGTGACCTAGCTCAGGCCAGAGCAGATGTAGTCAAAATAGACGCCCATTTCCTTGCCGGCATCAGGTCCCACCAAGCTGGCGGTCACTTCTTTCATCGCTTGGATAGCTTGGATAGTGGCACCAATGGGAACACCCAAGGAGTTGTAGGTTTCCTTCAGGCCATTCAGAACCCGCTCATCCAGGATGGACGCATCCCCAGCCAGCATGGCGTAGGTCGCATAGCGGAGATAGTAGTCCAGGTCACGGATACAGGCGGCGTACCGACGGGTCGTGTACATGTTGCCGCCGGGACGGGTGATGTCAGAGTACAGCAGGGACTTGGCCACAGCTTCCTTGATGATCGACGCAGCATTGGCAGCGATCGAAGCGGCAGCCCGAACCCGCAGTTCTCCGGTCTCAAAGTACTTTTTTAGCTTGTCAATGGCACTGCTGTCTAGGTACTTGCCCTGGACATCGGCAGCATTAATCACCGCGGTAATAGCGTCTTGCATGGTTTTGAGTCCTTCTCTCTCGTAAACGGTTCAAAGAGCAAGCGGTACAGGTTGCAGACTTATTGCATCGCACCGATGATGTAGTCGAAATAGAAGCCAGCTTCCATGGCATCGTCGCCCGCCATCAGGCCCGCAGCGACAGACTTCATGGCTCGGACACCTTCAGCCACAGCAGGAATGGGCGTTCCCAGGGAGTTGTACATTTCCCGGACACCCACGAGGCCAATTTCTTCAATCGGCGTCACATCCCCGGCAACCACCCCGTAGGTGATCAGGCGCAGGTAGTAGTCCAAGTCACGCAGGCAGGTGGCGGTCATTTCTTCGCCATAGGCATTCCCGCCAGGGGACACCACATCCGGGCGCTTCTGGAACAACTGTTGGCCAGCTTCCTTGACGATCCGCTCCCGGTTGTCAGCCAGGATCTGAGCAGCCCGCAGCCGCCGCTCACCCGAGGTCACAAAACTCTTGATCCGATCCAACTCCCCAGGGCTAAGATACCGGGCTTCGGCGTCGGCATTCGTAATCGACTTGGTGACAATGCTCATGAAGAACGTTCCTCCAACGGGACGGTATGGTGGTTTATCAACCAGGCCCCCGGACTGATGTCCCAGGAACCCGACTCAACCGCGCATATCGGGGCGTAGCCCCCCAGGGATTTTATCAGGGCCTGAAACTCTCCGGTCTCCAGGCGAACCCAGGGATTGGGCGAGGCCAGGCTGAATCACGGTCTATTCTGGGTCATGGCGGTTGCCAGGACTCAAGGCCCGTAATATTTTGTAATCGCCCCCTCAGAATTACGCAGTCCACCGGGCTAGTTGAGCCAATGGGCGACATCGCGGGCATGGTAGGTGAGAATCATGTCGGCGCCGGCACGTTTGAAGCTAGTCAGGGTCTCAAGTACGACGCGCTTTTCATCGATCCAGCCGTTGAGAGCAGCAGCCTTGACCATCGCATACTCCCCGGAAACGTTGTAGGCGGCTACGGGCAAATGGGTAGCCTCCTTGACCCGCCAGATGACATCCATGTAGGCGAGGGCCGGCTTGACCATGACCATGTCTGCACCTTCCAAAGCATCAAGGGCCACTTCCTTGAGGGCTTCTCGGACATTGGCGGGATCCATCTGGTAGGTGCGTCGGTCACCAAATTGGGGCGTGGAGTCGGCCGCCTCCCGAAAGGGGCCGTAGTAGGCGGAGGCATACTTGGCGCTGTAGGCCAGAATCGGGGTATCGGTGTAGCCCGCTTCATCAAGGGCCGTGCGGATCGCTTGGACGAAGCCATCCATCATGCCAGAAGGTGCAATCACATCGGCCCCCGCTTGGGCCTGGGAAACGGCGGTGCGACGCAGGAGATCTAGGGTGGGGTCGTTGAGGACTTGTCCTGTCTGATCACCGTCAGCCAGGTAGCCACAGTGACCGTGGTGGGTGTACTCGCACAGACAGGTGTCGGCGATGATCAGCAGGTTGGGGACAGCCTCTTTGATGGCGGTGGCCGCCTGTTGCACAATGCCGTGGTCATGCCAGGCACCCGTGGCATCGCCATCTTTGGCTTCAGGAATGCCAAACAAAATGATGGCGGGAATCCCAAGATTGTAGGTCTCCCGTGCTTCCTCCACTGCCTTGTCTACGGAGAGTTGAAACACTCCCGGCATGGAGCTGACTTCTTGGGCGACGCCCTGACCAGGAACGACAAACAGGGGGTAGATCAGGTCATCGACGGTGAGGGTGTGTTCGCGCACTAGGCGGCGGAGTTCAGGCCGACTCCGGAGACGGCGCGGTCGTTGCTGGGGAAACATAGGCGCTTGGGGGCGGGAGATGCGGTAGGTAACATTTTAGCGAGGGCCGGCCGGTGCCCGCACCGGGGCGCGTCCTTAACACGGGGTTACAGAGTGCGGATCGGGCTTTCCTCGCCAATCTCCCCACGTCCCTGGGTTACAGTGGGAGGGGCTGCTTAATAACTCGCAATACCAGGACTCATGGCTTCTTCCTCGATCGCCGTGCGAGAGCTTCCAATTTTTCCTCTGCCTGAAGTGGTGTTGTTCCCGAACAATCCACTCCCCTTACACATTTTCGAGTACCGCTACCGGATCATGATGAACACGATCCTGGAGGGGGATCGACGGTTTGGGGTGGTGATGTGGAACCCCCAAGAGGGCCGCGCCATGGAGGTGGGATGCTGTGCGGAGGTGGTGCGCCACGAGCAGTTGGAGGATGGCCGGATGCTGATTCTCACGCTGGGGCAGCAGCGGTTCCGGGTGCTGGACTACGTGCGCGAAAAGCCCTACCGGGTGGGCCTAGTGGAGTGGCTGGAGGAGGCCGCCACCGAGGAAGACCTTTATCCCTTGGCAGAGGAAGTGGAGACCTTACTGCGGGATGTAGTGCGCCTATCAGTGAAATTAACCGACCAGGAGGTGAGCCTCCCCCAAAACCTGCCCCAGTTGCCCCGAGAGTTGTCTTTTTGGGTGGCGGGTAACTTTCAGGGGGCACCGATGGAACAGCAGGCTCTGTTGGAATTGCAGGACACCGCCCAGCGGTTGCGCCGAGAAGCGGAAATCCTGACAACGACACGCAGTCACTTGGCGGCCCGGGCAGCCTTAAAGTCCGTGTTTCAGGATTCATCGGACTAGAGCAGTTCCAGGGGATCGACATCCAGGGTAAGGCTCACGCCTTGGGGACACCGGGCGTGGAGGTAGGTTAGGTCGGGCCAGGGTTCTCGGCCGGCCGGCCCTTTGACCAGAATCTGCCAGCGGTGGCGGTGGGCGATGCGGGGAATGAAGGCCGGGGCGGGGCCTAAGACGGTCCAGGGACTCAGGGTTGCCTTCAGGTCAGTGGCCAGGCGGGTGGCGGTGGCCTTCACCAAGG
>JACYLR010000164.1 GCA_015272465.1 Gloeomargaritaceae cyanobacterium C42_A2020_066 | reverse complement strand
CTTAAATCAAGGCTGTAGGGCATGGAAGGCTACTCCTCAATAGACACGTCGTCAAGCTTAGCCCATCGTTGACGGATAGCGTTGCATGGCAAATTAAATCAGCTGTATCTCTATCTTCAAGGGGCTGGTTAAGCGGCTCTATGGGTAAGAACCGCTGGGCCCCTCGGCCGGCCGCTCACTCACTTGCTGCCTTATGTAAAGATATGTAAAGATATTGAGAGAAGTGCAATGGAGGGTTGACTTATGCCACGGGTAACAGCCCAGGGCAAATCTATCGAGTGTCCGGCAGGCGCTAACCTACGCCAAGTCCTCCTCAAGCATGGTATTGGAGTACACAACGGGGCGGCGGTGGCCCTCAACTGCCAGGGTTTGGGTACCTGCGGGACTTGCGCCGCCTTGGTGGAAGGGGACGTTACGCCCATGGAGTGGCGGGAGCAGGCGCGTCTTGATCTGGCTCCGCACCGTATTGATGCTGGCCGACGGCTAACCTGCCAGGTGCAGATTCAGGGGGATGTGCGGGTTACCAAGTTTGAGGGCTTTTGGGGCCAGGGCAGCGAGCCGGAATGGACAGCGGCCGGGCCTAATCGATCGCACCACGGCTGGCCGCCAGGAAAATGCGGATAGCTTCTGAGGCCGAGTACTGACGTCCGATTTCCTCCAGGCAACCTTTCACATTTCCTGGGTTTCCCTCAATCACTGCTTGGGTTAGGGTCTTGATAGCTTCAGTGACGGGGCCGGCCGGCCGGGGGGTGTCAGATGGCCAGCCCATGTCGATTGCATCAACAGGTGTGGAGGAAGCTGGCTCATCAGGCAGGATGAGGGATGGCGTGGCGAACGTTTCCCCTAACGATTCTCCTCCTGTGTCAGTTAGCAGATCGGGGAAATCCAGGGCTGCCCAGGGGGTTTCCACCTCGGCTTCTAGTGCAACCTCAGTCCCTGGGTCTGGGCCAGGAAATGGGGCACTCCTGGGCCTGTCGGCAGCGGAGTCTAGTTCTTCTTCTCGGTCATCCATCAGTTCAGCAGGCCAAAAATAGACTGACTGGCCGGCCTCTGATTCTTCGTGAGTGCTCTCCTGAAAGGCTTCATTCTCCAGCAGGGCAGCCAGCGCCGCCAAGCCCGATGCGGGAGGCGGCGGTGCTTCTACATGAGGTTCCCCCTCGCTTTCCGGCACACTCAACCAGTGGGCTAGGGCGGCTAATTCGGTGGGTGGCGGAGGAGTTGGCTCTGATGACGAGGGATTGGGGGTACTCACCAGCGGCCTCCCGAGAAACAGGCTAACTCTAGGGTACTCCCCCCGCCCGGCCGGCCTGTAGGCTCCGGGTTTCCGTCCGTGGCTACACGCCGATGTGGGCTAGCGCTTGATGGTAGAGGCGGCAACTGATGCTTGGCTGATCGCCTTCATGGCGAACTAAGCCCAAGCGAGCCAGTATCCGTACCCAGCGGTTCTGGGGGGATACCTGGTCGGGATTGTGGAGAAACTGGTGCCACACATGGGTCAAGAGCGCATGGCTGTTGATCAGGTGCTCCTTGATGCTTAGATGTTGTTGCACGGGTTCAAGGTGTAGCAACGCCTCTGGTTGTGACCACGCTCCTGCCACCAAACCCGCATGCACCAGGTAGGGGTTGCCCCCAACAAAAGCCACCAAATCCTCCAGGGCTGCCGGGTCGGCCGTGACCTCCAGCCGTTCAGCCAAAATCTGCGCGTGCTCCAGGGTGAAAGGTAAGGTTTGGAGGGAGAACTCACCGTGAACCAGGGGTGGCATCCAGGCGGCATCCAGGTGGATCAGGGGACGGTGGACGAGCACCAGTCGCAGTTGTTCCCAGAGGGTGGGATGGGCGAGGGTAGCGTACCAGACTTGCAATAATTGCCCCAGTTCCATGGCCGCTTGGGGGTAGTTCTCCAGCACCTGAAGGTCATCTAGTACGAGCACCAGAGGCCGGTCGTTAGCTGACAATAAGGCGTACTCAAGGAACGAAGTGCAACTACCCTTGCCTCCCAAGTCCTCATTCCAGTAGGTATCTACAGACTCATCCAGTCCTAGGGCCTGGGTAAGACAGGTGCACAACCACCGCCAGAAGGCACGGGGCACTGCCAGAATTGCCCCATCCACCTGATGCATATTCAGGTAGACGGTGCTCCATCCCATGTAGGCCACCTCACTCAGAACGTGATGAACTAGGGAAGTCTTGCCGGTGCCCTGGGGACCTTCCAGGTGGAGCAGACACCCCGGCTGGGTGATGGCCTGGCGCAGGTTACTCTCTAACGGCGGACGCATCACGTAGACGCCGGAATTCGCCCCCAACGGCCGGCCGGGTCGCCCTGAAGTCGTCGCCAGCCTGCGGGTAGACCCCAAAGGGGAGACTCCGCCGCCCTGAATTACGAGGGCTAGGTTTTTCTTGGTGACCCGCTCTCCCAGGGCGTTGCTGAGCAACCCCCACACCTGTGATCCAACTTCCTTGAGGTAATTAAAGTCATATCCTGTTTCCTGAGCTAGGTCAGCGTAGCTCTTGCCATTCCAGCTTCCTAGGAAGACAAGTTTTTGGATGTAAGTTAATTGAGTGGGATAGAGTTGCCGCTGAATTAGCGCATAAGCTTCTGCTGCATCCATCCTTTTCTCATTCTCCGATGCCTTCATAACCCCCTTAAAGAGTGCGGTGAATCTTCTCGTAATGAATTGGTGGCAATATAGGTGTCTTACCTACATTTCTCACAAAGAACGGAGAATTTGAACATGCTTTTCTAACCTTTTTCATCTGGCATTTCCAATGATATTAGCAAATATAGCCCATCAACAGCAGATGTCAGTCTTAATGTTTCCTGACTCTACGAATGATCCTTACCCAGAAGCGTTGAAAACAGACACAAAACTTTACATCTTATCCGACAAGGGTCTCT
>JACYLR010000186.1 GCA_015272465.1 Gloeomargaritaceae cyanobacterium C42_A2020_066 | reverse complement strand
CATGCCAATTGCCACCATCACCCGGAAGGCATAGTAGATGAGTCCCACCATATGGGGGCGGTTTTCCTGGGGCCAGCTCTTCAACCCCCGCACCGGCGTATCCAGAACCGGCTTCAGTTCCAGCAGATAGCTGAGCAACCCCGGCACCTTCAGTTCCCAGATATTGGTCTCAGCCCGGTCGCTGGGCAGTGCCACCACACTCCAGTCCGCCGGCCGGCCGGCCGGGGCCGTTTCCCACTGGGCCTCCATGGCCGCTAGTTTGGCCGGTTGGTAGTGGTAAACCTGTTCCGCGCTGAGGTGGCCGACAAACACCTGGAGGGGAGCCACGGCCATAATCAAAACCAGGACAATCTTGAAGGACTTCGCGAAAAACTCCCGATGCCGTCCCTGAAGTAAATACCAGGCGCTAATGCCCCCAATCACAAACAACGAAGTCTCCAGTGTTGCGAGGAACATGTGCAGGAAACTATTGACCATAAAGGGATTGGCAATCGCCTGGAAAAAATCCTTAACAATAAATTTGCCATCCACAAACTGACCGCCGGCCGGGGTCTGTAGCCAGGAATTCGCTGACAAGATCCAGAAGGTAGACAGGTTGGCACCGAAAGCCACCAGAATAGTGGCGAGCCAATGAACCACTGGGGGAACCCGCTCCCACCCAAACAGCATAATGCCCAGAAAACTGGCCTCCAGCATGAAGGCCATTGTCCCCTCAAAGCCCAGAACCGTGCCGAAAAAGTTGCCCACGGCCTCGGAAAAGGGTGCCCAGTTGAGGCCAAATTGAAAGGCCATCGGCAACCCTGATGCCACTCCGATTCCGAAATTCAACACGTAGAGCTTGGCCCAAAACCGGGCATGGTGGTAATAGTCCAGTTGCTTGGTTTTGATCCACAGGCCCTCAATCACCACCAGATAAATGCCCATACCTGTGGTTAATACAGGCCAGAGCATGTGGAAAATCGCCGTCAGGGCAAACTGGAGCCGCGACAGGGCCAGGGTATCGTGCAGCAGAGACATGGGAGGCAACCACACCGGGGACGCCCCGATTATTACGCCTGCCCAGTAAACAGATACAAATCTCCAGGATTGCTTTATGGAAGGCCACAGTGTGCAGCCACAACCCTTACACCCCCTGCGGTGTTAGGCCCTTCTCCGCCAGCCAGGTAGGGTTAAACAGACGGGACTGGTAGCGCCCCCCACCATCGCAGAGGATCGTGACAACCCGATGGCCGGGACCCAGTTTGCGGGCGACAGCAACGGCCGCCGCCACATTAATCCCCGTGGAGCTGCCCAGCAGTAATCCCTCCTCATTGAGTAAGCGGTACACCAGATTGACGCAGGTTTGATCGTCAATCCGGACAGCGTCGTCCATAGACACCCCCTCCAGGTTGGCAGTGATGCGGCTGTTGCCAATCCCTTCCGTGATTGAACTGCCCTCGGAATGGAGTTCGCCGGTTTTGACGTAGCTGTAGTAGGCACTGCCGTAGGGATCGGCGACCACGCAGTGGATCTGGGGGTTTTTCTCCTTCAGGTAGAGGGTGACGCCCGCATAGGTGCCCCCTGTGCCAATGGCCGCCACCCAGGCATCTACTGTGCCGTCAGTCTGCTGCCAAATTTCCGGGGCCGTACTCTCGTAGTGGGCTAAGCGATTGGCCACATTGTCAAACTGATTGGCCCAGATGGCATTCTCCATCTCGGCCGCCAGCCGGCCGGCCACTTTCACGTAGTTATTAGGGTCGCGATAGGGCACGGCCGGAACCAGCTTCACCTCCGCCCCCAGCAACCGCAGCAGGTCAATTTTTTCCTGGGACTGGGTGTCGGGAATAACAATCAGACAGCGATAGCCCTTGGCCTTGCACAGGTGGGCCAACCCAATGCCCGTATTCCCTGCCGTCCCCTCCACGACGGTGCCACCGGGTTTGAGCACCCCACGCCGCTCGGCATCGTTGATGATCCACAGGGCCGCCCGATCCTTGACCGATCCACCGGGATTGAGAAACTCAGCCTTACCCAGGATGTCGCAGCCCGTTTCCTCACTCAGTCGGCGCAGCCGAATCAGTGGGGTTTGGCCCACCGTTCCCACAAACCCGTCCCGCATATCCATAGGCCACAACCCATCCTGTCCTGTCCCATTGTTGCCCGCCTCCGGCCCCTCAGCAACGGCCGGCCGTTCGGTTACCCACACTCCTCAGCCATTGTCAGGCCCATATCAGGTTGGCTAAATTAGCACTCGTGACTGGAGAGTGCTAGGCTGACCTCTAGGTGGGGGATACGCCTTTGGCCTCTCTAGCCTCACTTAAACCTTTAGCTTTCTCAGTTGGGAGCACGCAAGTATGGCTGCTGTAACGCTGAATGTCTCCACCGTCACGCCCTTGGGGGAACGCGTCCTGGTCAAGGTGAGCCAGTCGGAAGAGCGCACTGCTGGTGGCATTCTGCTGCCCGACACCGCCAAGGAAAAGCCCCAAGTGGGTGAAGTGGTGGCGGTTGGCCCTGGCAAGCGCAACGATGATGGTACCCGTCAGGTACCCGAGGTCAAAGTGGGCGACAAGGTGCTCTACTCCAAGTATGCCGGCACCGATGTCAAGATTGGCTCCGAAGAATATGTGCTGTTGGCGGACAAGGACATCCTGGCCACGGTCGGCTAGACCCTTTTGCCCGTCGAATTGATTCTGTTGATACTCACTGGTTGCAAGGTATACACCCATGGCCAAGCAAATTCTGTACTACGACAACGCCCGCCGCGCCCTAGAGCGGGGCATGGACATTCTCGCTGAAGCCGTTGCCGTCACCCTCGGTCCCAAGGGCCGCAACGTGGTGCTGGAAAAGAAATTCGGCGCCCCCCAGATCGTCAATGACGGCGTCACCATCGCCAAAGAAATTGAACTGGAGGATCACGTT
>JACYLR010000016.1 GCA_015272465.1 Gloeomargaritaceae cyanobacterium C42_A2020_066 | reverse complement strand
CGGCGCGCATGGGATGGCCAGAGGTCTTAAGTTGGGTAGGGGGTGGCACCGGCCTCACCCTGGGGCTATTGGAGGTGCTCTACCGCCGGCAACCGGGCAATAGCACCTTGACCTTGAGCCGGGGTACATGGCAACGGCTCGTGCAATTACCCCAGCACTGCCGCTGGCAGGGCCGACTGGAATTCCACAACCCCAGTGGTCGCCTCGAGGTGATGGTGCCCCAGGTGTGGGCGGAGGTGCAACTCCTGAGTCGGGGCAGTGTGGCGGAGATTGAGACCCATCTGACAGTGACCCCACAGCACAGTGATGCCCCCGCCCGCGCCGATGGCTATTGGTTCGCTTATATCCTCAAGCGTCGCCACCGTACCCGGCTTCAGGTCACCCTAGATATCAAAGGGCGTTCCCTGGCGGATCTCCAAGTTGCCTGGGTACAGATCCATTACATTGCCTATGGCCCCGGCGGCCGTCAGCAGCGCAGCCAGCATGTGGTGTTGCCCCTCACCTATCCCGAACCCGACCCCCATCCCCAACCGCGCACCACCGCCGTCGCCCAGTGTTTTCCGGTGCGTACGCACCTGCTCTGCCACCTGGATGACCCAGCGGAGGTGGTGCGCCGTTACGTCCTACCCATGGCTCAGCCCGGCGACATTATCACCCTAGGGGAGACCCCGGTGGCAATCATGCAGGGGCGCTGGCTCTTCCCAGGGAATCTGGAACCGGGGTGGCTGGCCCGTCGCCTCTGCTACGGATTTACGCCCACCTCCAGCCTGGCCACGGCCTGCGGTCTCCAGACACTAATCAATAGTGTTGGGCCTGGACGGGTGTTATTCGCCTTCCTGGTGGGGGTTTTGGGCAAACTGGTGGGGATTCGGGGCCTTTTTTACCGACTGGCCGGGGCACAGGCTGCCTTAATTGATGATGTGACCGGTACTCTACCCCCCTACGACCAGTTCATTGTCCTCGGGCCGGCCGACCCCCAGGGCGTCGTCGATCACATTCGGGCCGAAACCGGTTTGGAGGCGGCGATCGTCGATGTCAACGATTTGAAAGCAGTTAAGATAGTCGCAGCGACCTCCGGTATTGCCCCGCCCCTGCTCATTCAGGCGCTCCGGGATAACCCTGCTGGCAATGCCGATGAACAAACGCCCCTTGTGTTGATCCGCCCCCGTACCCCAGGCCATCCATGACCCTCAACGGACTTGTGATCCGTCCGGCCCACCTGGGTGATACCCCAACCCTGGTGGCGCTCCTCGGTGGCGGGCAGACCCAGATTCATGTGCCGACCCCCCTCGGTACTCCGCCTCGTACCGCTTGGACGTGGGTGCAAGACTGGCAGGAGCGGCGGCTCACTTATCTGGCCCTGGCGGCCGGCCGGCCTGCGGGTCTTATTCAAGTACGCCCCTGCAACCGACAGCACAGCACCTGGAAAATTGAGCAAGTGGTGGCGGCTGACCTGGATACGGGCACCGAGTTGATGCGCCATTGTCTCGATGAGATCCGGCCGGCCCGCACCTGGATTCAGGAAGTTTCCCACCCTGACGAACAAGCCCTCAGCCTCTGTCGCCAGCACGGTTTCCATCCCCTAGCACAGCACACCTATTGGCATCTGGCCGGCCCCGCCCTTCAAGCCTTAGCCGCCCACCCCACCGATGCTGCCCCCCTGACGCCTGTGTATCCTGGCGCCGCCCGCCTGCTCTATCAACTGGACATGGCCACCATGCCGCCCCTTGTCCGGCAAGTCTTTGATCGGCAAATCTACGACTTTGAGGTGCCTACCTGGGAGTATCACTGGCAGCGCTGCCAGGCCTGGCTAGGGATAGCACCGTCGCTCCACGCCTATGTCTACGAGCCGCAGCGCCAATGCGCGATTGGTTACCTACGGCTCCAGATCAATCCCCACATCGCCGGCAGCCACTGGGCGGATTGGGTCGTGCACCCGGCCTATACCTGGCTCTACCCCCAACTGCTGGGCCACCTTGCCCGCGCGCTCCAGGGTCGAGAAGCCCAGGGCCTGTACCTGGCTTCCGCCGACTACCAACCGACGCGGGAAGATTGGCTGCGTCAGGTGGGTGCGACGCCTGTAGCCCACACCCTGTTGCTCTGCCGAACGGTGTGGCACAAGCTGAGGGAGGGGCGGTTTGCGGGCCTCGACCCGCTTCAGCTCGCTGATGTCCTGCCGGTTTTCCAACCCGCCCATCCCCCCGTACCCAGTCGGCTGGAAATGGATGGGAGAAGGCGGTTCCGGCCGGCCCTAGAAACCCACCTCGTGGGAAAATAGAGTCGGTCTAGGGTTCCGGTAACTCGGACTCTGGCCCGTTCCGTCTGCCCCTGACCATGGTTTCAGCCCTCGGTTTAGATATCGGCCACAAGCGAATGGGCGTGGCTGGCAGTGATCCGACGGGATTACTGGCCACTGGGCTGACGACCATACGCCGCACCTCCCTAGAGACAGATGTGGAACAATTGCGCGCTTGGGTCACCCAGCGGCACGTACAGGTGCTGGTGGTGGGTTTACCCTACACCCTTTCAGGTGAGCGGGGGCCGCAAGCCCAGTGGGTTGAGGGAGAGGCCCAGCGCTTCGGTGAGGCCCTGAATCTGCCACTGGAATGGGTGGATGAGCGCCTCACCTCTTGGGCTGCGGCTGAGTGGGTGCGGGAAACCCGGCCGGCCCTCGCCCGGCGCGCCCGTTCCCAGCGCGAGGCCTACCGAGCCGCTCTAGATCAGCAGGCCGCGGTTTTGATTCTGCAGGATTGGCTTGACCGGCGGCGGACGCACCCCTACAGTACCCTTGGAGTCCAGTGAGTTTATGGGAAAACCTCGCAAACCAGAGCGGCCGGCCGAGGCCAATGATCTCCCCGAGACGATCACCCTGCGCGACGATCAGGGCCTGACCCTGCCCTGCTATGTGGAGCGCACCCTAGAGGTGGAGGATCGAACCTACCTGCTCCTCTCGCCTG
>JACYLR010000168.1 GCA_015272465.1 Gloeomargaritaceae cyanobacterium C42_A2020_066 | reverse complement strand
CCCCAATCACGAATTGCTGTTGGGGCAGCAACCCATCTGTACTGAGTTGCAGGTAGCCCTGCATGATCAGCAAGTAGTCATTACCGAAGGATTGAATCCGCTGGGCTTGGGCTTGCCAGCTCAGGAAGTTCCCATCAGGAACCGGCGACTCATTGACCGTCGCCCCCAGAATGCCAAGCCCCAGGTTGAGTTGAGAAATGACCACCCAGGCTCCGCTGGTATCGCGGCGAATATAGTCCTGTCCAAAACTGAACACACTGGTGGTGCTGAACCCATCTTCATCCGGCCCGAAACCGAAGGGGATTCCGGTTCCATCCAGAAACGTCTGCCCTTGTTGCCAGGTGAAACCACCACTCAGGGCAAACTCTTCCCGTACGGTTCGCAACAGGGGCTGGCGGAAGCTGAGGGCATAGAGTTGGGATTCACCAGAAACGTTGAGGGCGGCAAAATCGGGATCAGTAATTTGGTTGTTGGTGAGGGCCGCCCGAAACTGGAGTGTACCCTCCATGGGGTTGAGGGGAACCCGATAGGAGAAATCGTACACATTGAGGGCCGCTTGTTCCCAATCGGAGAAGTTCAAACCCACGGAATAGGCCGCCGAAATCTCATCCCCCAGCCCACTAAGGTTTTCGTAGCCAACTGCCAGGCTCGCTCGCTGGGCTGCCACACTGGGCGGGACGTAGTTATCGAGACTGAACGACAACTTGAAGGGTTGGGGGTCTTCCACCACCTGAACGACGAGAATGCTCTCACCAGGCCCTTCCCCTGGACGCAGGCTGGCCTCGACGTTCTCCAGGAGGGGATTGGTCTTCAGGAGTCGCAATTGCTCCTCTAATTTGGCGGGGTTGAGGGGAACGCTAACCCCCAGATTGACCCGGGAGCGGAGATACTCAGTGTTTAGACGGCGGTTGCCCTCGATCTGGATCTCCTGGAGGCGGCCCTCAATAACCTGTATCTGGACAACACCACCCGCCACTTGTTGTTCTGCCAAGACAGCACGCGACGTGATGAACCCTCGATCCACATAAAGCTGGGTAATGGCATCGGCAGCGGCGAGGAGTTGGCCCAGGGTAACGGTCTGGTTTTCCAAGGGCTGGATAATCGGGTCAAGTTGATCCGGCCCCAGAACGGTGCTGCCGGTTACTTCGATGCGCGAAACCTGCAAGGTTCGATCGGCGTCAGGAGCAGAGGTGGGTTGAACGGCAGGGCGCGAAGGTGTCAGGGGCACCGGAGCCGGAATAGGGGCCGGCCGGCGGGGAGGCTGAAGCAACCGCTCCTGGTTCGGATCGGGAGTTGTGAGTTGGGGATTCTGGGCAAAGGCGGGCACGGCCCAACCAAACAGGAAAAGACTTCCAACTAAACTCAGCCCCTTCCACTCCACAGCAACAGCCATGATGCTGACCCCCTGCAAGACAACAGACACACCACACAATAGCCCCGGTAGCCAACTCATCAGCCACCCGGTAGTTTCGGGTTCTACACAGGTGCTGACAAAGGTGTGGGCGCGAACCGGGGCCAATGACCGAGAACTGGAGACTACCCTAACATGTTGTGTCTGGGCACGTCGCTAGAGTCTTCAGAACGTACGAGTTTTTGCCAAACCGGGAAGAGGTCTTCCTGAAGAACGGTGAGCCAGGTGGGCCAAGTGTGTTCAACCCAGTGGCGAGCGGCAGCACCCATTTCCTGAAGCACACTAGGTTCAATGAGGTAGGGCTGGATTTCAGCGGCCCAGAATGCTGGATGAGTGCTAGGAACTATCAGCCCATCCCGGCCTGACATGCCAATGAGTTGTGCCGCCCCATCGCCTGCCGAGACGAATACCGGCCGGCCGGCCGCTTTGGCCTCTAGCACAACGTTGGGTAACACATCGGTTTGGGAGGGAAAGACAAAGGCATCAGCACTGGCGTAGATCCACGGCAAGTCGGTTTGGGGCAGGGCACCGGGTAGGGTGACGTGTTCCTGCAGGAGGGCTTGGACGGCCGGCCGGGACGCGCCTGCCCCCACCATGAGTACGTGGAGCCGGTGGCCCTGATCCAGTAACCGCCGCGCCGCTTGGGCCAGAATATCCGCACCTTTTGATGGATCAACCCGGCCGACAAACAAGAGCAGAGGCACGTCGGGATCGATACCGTAGGTTTGGGCGAGGCGGGTGCGGTCGCGCCAGCGGGGATGGAAGCGTTCCGCGTCAATGCCGCGCCGCAACCGACTGATACGTTCGGGTGGCACTAGGGCACTCACCCAGGACAAGTCTTCTGGGTTGGAGACCAAAACCTGGTCGGACTGGGCCATGTACCGGCGTAGCTTGCGGGCCATGTCGGCGGCCAGCATCTCATCCAGTCGCAGCCGGTCAAAGGCGAACCGATTGAGGACACCCGGCAGGAGGCGGCCGATAATCTCGCGGGCGTAGATGCGGGTAAATTTGGGCAGATCGGTGTGGAGGGAACTGACCAGGGGTATCTGGTGCCGGCGAGCCACCCGGCCGGCCGTCTGGGCAAAGGTGAATACGTCGGTAGTGTGCAGGATGTGATGACGACGGAGCAGGTGGGCTAAACGGGGATGGTAGGGGGCCAGATCGGTGTCTCCACCCCCTTGGCGCAGGAAGGGAAAGCGGTCGGTGCCCAGCACTGGCGGCAAAAGGTGGTAGCGAACGTGCTCGGTTAGGGGAATCACCTTTTCGGCCGGCCCTAGGTAATACACCGTTAAGTCGAGGTTGAGGTCAGCTGTGGCCGCAGCTTCGGCAAACCGCTCCCAGCACTTGACATGCCCCCCAGCTTGGGGATGCCAGACCAAATCAACCAAAACTCCTACGGAATGGCGACCGACTGCTATAGAACTCACGAGTTTACCTGCACCCCTGATCTTTCTGTACCACTCTCTGCCTGTCAAACTCCATTTCTAAAAGCACTGCGCTGAGGATTCGAGATTCCGGTAGTAATAAAGATGTAGTGAAATGACTATTAGATGATCAAGAGCTGTTAGG
>JACYLR010000126.1 GCA_015272465.1 Gloeomargaritaceae cyanobacterium C42_A2020_066 | reverse complement strand
CATACCATTTTCTGTCCCTTTTTTGCAGCTTTAATCTCTCTTTCAACACTTCTGGGCGCAAATATCTAGCTGCTTCCCAAATCAGCACTTCTGACTGCGGGGGGAATTAGCTTAAAGTGCTCCCGCCGCCGTTTGGTCGAGAATTCCAGAACTCAGGTGAGTGGTGATGTTGAGGCTCTGGATCACGGCCGGCCGGCCGGCGCCCTCTGGGTAGTCCACCACCGTGACGCTGCCGTTACCCTGCTTGATCCGCCAGAAAGCCGCAGGCCCCAAGCCCAAGGCGCGGCAAAGGATGGCCTTGTTAATCGCATCGTGGGCCACCACCAAGCCGGTCTGCCCCGGATGCGCCGACACCAAAGCATCCCAAGCTTGGCCGGCCCGTTCCCAAACCTGGGCCAGGTTCTCCCCCTCTGGCATTTGCACCTGCTCCGGGCTGGTGTTCCAGGTGGCCAGCATCCCTGGGAAAGCAGCCTCGACTTCAGCATGACTGTGGCCCTCCCAGAGACCGTGGCTGATTTCCTGGAGGTCGGGGACAGGTTTGAGCATCAGGTGGGGGTGACGCTGGAGGATGGCCTCCGCTGTCGCCCAGGATCGCTGCAAAGGACTACTGACAGCAAAGTCGAAGTGCATCGATTGAAGAAACTGCGCCGCCCGGCCGGCCTGGGCCTGGCCTGTGGTGTTGAGGGGAATGTCCTGGATGCCCTGAAAACGGCCAATGCGGTTCCAGTCCGTCTCGCCGTGGCGCACTAGGAGCAGGCGCGGCCCCAGACTCTCTTTACGGACGGAGGGAAAGGGCTGATCCAGGTGGGCCGTGAGATTCAGGGATTCCAATTGGGCCGGCCGGCCGGGAGCTACGTGTAAAACCGTCAGGCCACAGTTGGATTGTTGCAGACGGAAGTAGGCCGAGGGGGGCATCCCCAGGGCTGTTACCAGCAGCACACGGTTAATGGTGGCGTGCCCCACCACAAGGACGGTTTGACCGGGATGACGGGCCAACACCGACTCCCAGAAGCGGTGCGCCTGGGTAAACAGATCCATCACGGGGCGGCGGGGACTGGCTTCACCGGGCACCGTCATCGTGAAGGCTTCCGGGTCGTAGCGCCACTGGGCAAACGCCTCCGGGAACTGCTCGCGTACCGCCTTTTGCGTCAGGCCCTCCCAGGCCGGCAGGTCAATTTCGCGCAAATCGGGATGGATTTCAGGGGAGGGGACAGCCTGGGTCGCCCCCAACACCTCTAGAATCCCCGCCGCCGTCGCTTGGGCGCGACCGAGGGGACTGACGTAGACAGCATCGAGAGCCAGCCCTTGCAGCGCCCGGCCGGCCTGACGCGCCATCTGCTCCCCCCGCTCCGTCAGTTTCGCCGTGTCGGAACGTCCCTGAATCAGGCCCTGTAGGTTAAAGTCACTCTCCCCGTGGCGCAGCAGAATAATCCGAGTGGGGGCAGGCAGAGTTCCAGACATGGGCCGCAGCACTGGCAAACAACACGTCCACTTTACCCCTGGGTTACCCCCGCTGACGCTACGACATTGGGGGCAGAAACTGGCCAGGGCAGGCCACAGACGCTATCCACCCCTAATCTAGGGGCCGACGACCTTCAAGAGCCTTAGCCAGGGTCAATTCATCGGCGTATTCCAAATCGCCACCGACGGGCAAACCGAAGGCAATGCGGGTCACATGGGTAAAGGGCTGGAGCAATCGGCCCAAGTAGAGAATCGTGGTTTCCCCTTCCAACGTGGGACTGATAGCCAGAATGACCTCCTTCACCATCGTCTGGCTCACCCGCCGCACCAAGGGCTGCACCGTCAACTGATCCGGCCCGATGCCCTCCATCGGCGAAATCACTCCCCCGAGCACATGGTAGAGACCACGGTACTCGCGGGTCTTTTCTAGGGCAATCACATCCCGCGAGTCGGTGACCACGCAAATCACAGCACTGTCCCGTTGGGGATCGAGGCAAATCTCGCAGACGGGTTCCGCCGATAGGTGAAAACATTGGGTGCAGTGCCCCACCTGTTGCTTGGCTTCTAGTAGGGCCTGAGCAAGGGCCGCGACCTCCTCATCCGGTTGTTTGAGCAGGTGGAGGGCCAACCGCTGCGCCGTCTTGGCTCCCACCCCAGGCAGGCGCTGGAGGCGGTCAATCAGGCGGGCCAGAGGGCGGGTGTAAACAGTACTCAAAGGGACGAGTCAGGAGACAGGCTCCTATCGTAACCCGTAAGTTCCAGAGGCCCTGGCATCGCGTTGAACCAAATCTACCCCTGTGGCTAGGTTATCCACGTAGGGGCCGGCCGGCCGAGCCAGAGGGTTGCGTAACCCCCGTGGGGCGAAAGGCAGAATCCTGGCCTCGAGACTGATTGGAAGGGGCGGGTAGGGCATTTTTCAGCAGGACAAAGGCCGCAATGGCCAGCAAAAAATATCCGAACCCCTTTTGCAAAGCCCGCACCGAAATGCGCTCGGCCAACTCTCCCCCCACCAAGGCTCCCAGGCCGGCCGCCAGGGTGAAGGTGACAATCAGGTGTCCATCCAGGGGCACTGTATTGAGGTAGCCCAGCAGGCCGGCCGCCGAGTTCCCGGCAATAATCGCCAACGAGGTGCCCATCGCTGCCCGCAGGGGAACCTTGCCCAAGAGCACAAGGGCCGGGACGAGGGCAAACCCACCCCCCACGCCGACAAGACCGGTCAAGACACCGATGCCCAGCCCTTCCGTCATCAACCACAGCCAGCAATACTTGCAGACGGGCTGGTAGTAAAAGTCGCCTGCCGACACCCCTGGAGGCTGGGGCCGATTCCCGGACTCCGGGCGAGCGGTACGGATAATCATCAGGCTGGCCGCCCCCAACATCGCCAAGCCAAACACAGTCATCTGAACCGTTGCCGTCACCCACGGCTGGGCTGCCAACCGTGCTCCCAGGTAGGCTCCCAGCATGGTTGTCGATCCAAAAATGGCCACCATCCTCAGGTTGACGTTGCCGCGGCGAGCTTGGCTCAGGGCACTGACGGCACTCACCGTACCCACCATGATCAGAGTCATCGCCACCGCGGGTTTAGGGGGAATGCCCATCACGTAGACGAGCACGGGCAACGCCAGCACCGAACCGCCACCCCCCAACAGGCCCAGACTGACCCCTATGCCGACACTCAGGAGATGGCCAATCAAGTAGGTGATCATGACTAGCTCGACCGCCAGGACTGACCGAAGCGCCGATTATAGGGCAACCGCGCCAAGGCCATCCCCAGGGCACAGGTATTGGTGACCCCCGCAAAAACCAGCCCCGCACCGACAAACCCACTCAGCACCAGGAACCAGGGCGACGCGAGACTGCCAAGCACGGTGCCCATCAACACCAAGCTGCCCGCCACAATTTGCACCTGACGGAACAGACTGATGGGTGCCCCGGCCGGCCGCTCTAGGGGATAGCCCGCCGCCTGCCAGGCCGTGATGCCGCCCTGTAGTTGATGAATACGGGTGAAGCCGGCCATCTGGAGCCGCTGAGCCGCCTGGGCCGAGCGTTTTCCTGATTGACAGTAGAGCAGCAAAGGCTGGTCGAGGGGAAACGTCAGTTGTGAAGCATCGAGTTCCGAGAGCGGCAACGGACGCGCCCCCGGAATATGGCCCGCTGCATATTCCACTGGCTCACGCACATCCAGCAGCACAGACGCATGGGTCTCCAATTGCATCTTAAGATCAGCAACAGTCAACAAATCAGTCGAGCGGATGGAGGATTGGGTCATAACCATAACTCCCAAGGTCTACAAGAGGGGATCGACGAACGAATGCCCGGCAACCTAGCTCGCAGGGATGGGAGTAGCCACCCGTCCACACTGCTGATTAGCGGGCACCGCTTCAGCAATTTTTTTGGGGTCAGGCAGGTTGAGTTGCTGCATAAACTCGACGAACCTCTGGCGACTTCGGCCGGCAAATCGGGGATTCCATCGCTTTTCCTCAGCCACAGTCGAAACCGTAAAGCCACGATAATCATGCCCGGGATAGACCCAGGTGGTATCGGGAAGGGTAAACAGACGCTCAGTCACCGAGGCATAAAGCTGGGCAGCGTCACCACTCTGGAAGTCGGTGCGGCCACACCCACGAATCAACAGAGAATCACCCGTGAATACGTGGGTACCATTCACCCAATAGGCCATGTGGCAGTCCGTGTGGCCAGGCGTGGCAATGGCCTGAATCGACACCGTACCGACGGTCAGGGTATCCCCATCCTGTAGGAATCGATCCGAACAGGCTACCGACGCGCCCGCTGGCACGACCGTCTCGCAGCCGGTCTGCCGCCTTAGCCGGTCGGCGCTGGTGATGTGGTCAGCGTGTACATGGGTCTCCAGGCTGTAGTGCAGAGCCAAGCCCAGTTCCCGCAGGAGGCTCAAATCCCGATCGACTTGTTCGAGTACCGGATCGATCAAGGCTGCCAAGCCAGCCACCGGATCGGCAATTAAGTAGGTATACGTACTAGTTTCAGGGTCGAAGAGTTGGCGAAAGAGCATAGACTGACCTCGTCTAAGGCATCTTTATATTACCATATAGTTATACAAGTTAGTTGTACGATGGTTAGGGATGCACAAATCGTATTGCGGGCATCCGCCCTTGGCTACCTCACCAACCGCTAGTTCCCGAAGTTTCCGTCCCCATGCTTGCCATTCCCACCCCAGCCCTCGCCCAGGTTGCGGACTACTTCAAAGTCTTGTCAGAACTGAGCCGCCTCCAAGTTCTGTGCAGTCTCAAGTCCGGGCCAAAAACCGTTACTGAAATTGTCGACGCGACCGGGCTTGGCCAGGCCAACGTGTCTAAGCACCTGAAAATCCTCAGCCAAGCCGGCCTGCTCAGCCGCCAGCCCCAGGGCACCAGCGTTTACTACGCCATTAGCGACCCTCTAATCTTCGACCTGTGCGACCTGGTTTGTCAGCGGTTGGAGGCGCGCCTCCTAGGCCAGGTTCAGCAACTGGAAAGTTTGGCGGCGCTGCGCGAATAGCATGCGGCGTTGGGGTACCCATAGGGAGCAGTTAGCGCGGCCGGCCGGCCCACCGCTGCCACAGAGTTTCCAGGGTTTGGCCCACTTCCTGCCCCCAGCGATGGAGTTGTTGGCGACGCCGCCACTGGTTCAGTTTCTTTTGGTAGGCGGCACTGTCCCGATCCACCAGCGTCCAGACATCCCAAACCAATGCTAAACCCCACACCAGAGGCAGCCAGTAGGGCCAGGCTAGGCCGGCCGGCCCCCAAATCTGCAAGTGACCATGGGCGAGACCATCAACTAGGAGAATGGCACTGGTCACCAGGAAGTACTTCATGCCGTGGTTTTTGAGTTGACCACGACGGTAGGCCAGAAAGTGCTGCATTTCCTGGTCTTGTTGCTGGCTCTGCCGCCATTCAGCCACCGCTTGGGCCAGTACTTGAGGCTGGATACCCAATTCCTCGGCCATGGATTGCAACTGAGCCGCTGTGAACGCCACGTCATCTACCTGGCGAGCGATGGCTCGTTGCAGAATACCCTGAACGTCGTCCTGGCTGTAGCGTTCAGGCACGGGGGGCAACCATCCTAGGGAACGGGGGTGACCTCAACGGAACGCTGGGTTTCGTTGGTCTTAAGTAACTGCTGCTGCTGAGCACGGAAGGCATCCACGGCCCGGTTCAAGCTGTTCTGGGAATCTTCAAAAAAGTCTTGGGGGCGACGCTGCTGGGTGGCAAACATCAACTGATTCATCAGGTTGGAGAACTGCTCGGAACCTGAAACCCCTTCACCGGTGGCATTCCCAGCGGAATCCGTGCGCGTTGTACTGAACAGACCCGTGGCCTGGGCATGGGCTGTGGACGGCAAGGCTGCCATCACGCCTACCGCAAGTCCCAGGATCAATCCCATTCGCCCGCTCATGATGCATTCCCCCATGCGTCTAAAGACACTTTAACAAGTTCGATTCCTGACTGATAAGAATCCAGGAAACGCCATCAGGTTCCGGCGGTGATTTGCCGAACTGCACTCCAGGCGGAATAACTGACGCCCGCGGTACCTTCGCCAGGATGGGTGGAATCGCCCACCAGCCAGAGGTGCGGGATGGGGGTGCGGGTGGCTACACCAAACGGCCCAAAGGTGGCCACTCGCTGGCCGATCCCCCCAACGATGCCTTGCTGGCGAGCGGTGTAGCGGGCAAAGGTGCGGGGGGTGGCTGCTTCGAGCACATGAACCCAACTGGGCTGGAGATCAAAGTACTGTGCCAACCGGGTCAGGGCGAGGCGGGTGTAGTTTTCCTTGAGCTGGGTGTAGTCCGCCGTTCCCCACCACAGCTCAGGATCAGTAAAGGAGGAGGCGGTGATCGTGGCGCGGCCGGCCGGGGCGCGGCCATCCCCCGGTTGACTGACGGAGACAAACAGGCTATTGACCTCGGCGATAGGGCCGTGGGGATCGTAGAGAAACTGGAGGTGGGGGGGACAGTTGACCGGTATCGCGCGCTGATCGACCCCCAAGTAAACCACAAAGGCCCCACTGGCCGGGGGCAGTTTGGCCACCCGCTGGGTGTAGGCGGCCGGGGCCTGTTCCCCCAAGAGGCTCACTAGGTTTTGGACGGGCACATTGGCCACCACGTGGTCGGCCGGTATCTCGAAGGAACCGCGGCGCGGCGTCTCTACCCAGACACCCCTAACCCGGCCGGCCGTGACCTGAATTCGCGTGACCCGATGGCGTCGTCGCAACTTGCCACCGTATCGATGCAGGGCCGCCACAAGATGCTGACTGAGGGCCTGCATACTGCCCTGGAGGTGGAATAGGCCGCGGGGCGCTTGGCTGACGCTGAGAGCCGTTGCCGCGTAGAGCAGGGCTGTCTCATCAGCACCGCACTGGGAATAGAGCTTGAGCTGTAGGTCGAGAAACTGGCGGAGGCGGTGATCCCGCTCCAAGTCCAAGATGCGCAGGAGATCGGTCACCGTCCAGAAGGTGAACGGTAGCGTCACCAAGGTGTCGGGCCGCACTGCCTGGAGGAGTTGGCCCACATCCCAGAGGCTGCGCGGTGGCAGGATCGGCTGGCGGGCCTGAAACCGCCAACTGGCCTGGAAGAGGGTGTCCAAGCAGGCCCAAAAGCGCGAGCTGGTGGGGAACTGGCGCTGCCGCTCAGTCTGCCATCGCTGGGGATCACGCCAAACCGCAATCGCCTCGGTTTCTCCAGGGAGTAAAACGGCGCAGGCTGGGTCACAGGGGACGGCCACAGGCAGCGGTTCCTCTAGTTCACTGAAAATTTGGTGGTGGATACCGCCGGGTTCTAGGCCAGCCACTTGGGTCGCGCCCACATCAAAGATGAACCCACCCCGGCGAAAGGTGGAGGCACAGCCACCGGGCACCGCCGCCTGCTCCAAAACCGTGACTGAGTAACCTCGCCGCGCCAGCAGGGCCCCTGCGGTCAGCCCCCCAATCCCACCGCCGATGACCACTACGGCCTGACTCATAAAACGTTAAACTTCTTAACAATTCCATTGTAGACTCCTGTTCGTAATTCGCACGACCCACTCCCCGGTGGTCGGGACTGAGGCCCACAATTTAGAGAAGCAGCCAAGCACTTTAAACAGGTGGGGGGTAGCCACTTTCCCAGGGAAGCGGCCGGGGAACTAGAGTGGAGTTGGGCAGGAGCAGACAGCAGGAGGTAGGCGAATCATGGTGGTCTCAATAAGCGGTGGATTAAGGGCTAGGAGCATGTTGAGTGACCAGCATTACATTGTTGAGTACAGGGGTTCTAGTAGGAATCTCCGAGGTTATCCCGCCAGCCGGGCAATGCGAAACGAGCACAACGGCATAGGTCAACATCAGGGGTGTAGCTGGCTGCGGGTTCCCTACAGTCGCATGGGGACAGAGATACAACGAATTCAGCGAGCCGGGGGCCAAATCGTCGAGGTTCGTCCAGCAAACCACTCTCCAATCCCTGACCCAGATATCGTCACACCGCCACTGGTCGTTGAAGTCAAACCTCAGCCAGAGCCAGTCGCTCCTCCAGTGAGCACTCTACCGGTCTCTGAACCTACCATTAATCCTCCCAAGGAGCAGGATGTGGCGGTTGACGGGCCTGATGGTAATCCCGGTTCGGAGAATAACCCCGGAGAGGAATCACCAACCGTGGGTGACCAGGGCACTTCAGAAGAGCCAGAGAATCTGCCGGTGGCTGTTGAAAAATCAGAGGCAGAACCCAGCCAAACCAAAGCATTGAAGCCTGATTCGAGGACAGTTTCTTCGGCTCCTATCGAACACCCTGCCCCCCCTTTAGCAGAGCCTCAACCAACTCATTTTCCTAGAAATGAGACAACACCCACTCTTTTAGGGGCTGAAGGGTTTATCGCCGTAATGATCGCCAGCCAAATCCTGCCGATTCTGCACTTTTTGCCACTGGTGCCTGAGATGCTGCAACTCCTCGGTGCCAGCGTAACTCTCTGGGGCATTTATCGGTGGTTGCTATTCGCTAAAGATCGTCAGAAATTGTGGAACTTCATCAGAAATGTACGAGGTCTAGAGCCAGAAACAGCCTTACCTCTGCCGGGAGAGCCGGAAGGAGAGACGATCACTGTGGATGCGGATTCGGATGCTAAGACCGATTTAGGGCAACCTCAAACGGTTATTCTCATCGTTGATGGGCTTTGGAATCATCCCAGAACCTACCCCAGGACAGATGAAGGTTACGCTCGGATTCAAGTACCCTACGGTAATTTAAATACTGAAATTCAGCGGATTGTGCGCAAAGGGGCCAGACTTGTCAATGTCTATAACGCATGTGGCCTTGACCTGCCCCAGGGAGGCGACTATCCAAAGGCCAGCCAGGGTATGAACCCGCTCAATCTGGACATAAGGCCATCAAGTAGTTCAGAATCTAAAGAGCAAGTGATCCAGCAGGCGCACGGCCTCGCCAACGCAGTGGGGCTTGGTGAACTGCCACCGTCCCGACCTACCTCTGTAGGGAGTTCAAGCTCAGGCTCTTCGGCGCCTTTAGTTAACTGGGCTGCGCTGGCGATGACAAGTGCCCAGGGGATTCTGGTGGTGCTGATTGGAGTTCAGGTGTTCCAGAAGTTACTAGCTTGGTAAGCAGAGTATCGAGGTATGCAAGTGCCTGATCGGAATTTGACAGAACCCTTTCCTGCAATTGGGGAGCCTGTGACTTCTGATCTGGCACCTCAACCCCGGCTGGATGAGGAGTCTCAGCATTTGCGCCCCCTTGTGGATTGGATGGCGCTCGGCGTGATCGGTCTTCAGGGTATTGTGGTGCTGACCCTAGGCGTTCAAGTGTTCCAGGCTCTGCATAAGCTGCCCTTGGTGCCAGAAGCCCTACAACTGGTGGGGACAGGAGTCAGTGGGTGGTGGGTCTATCGCTGGCTGTTGTTTGCTGAGAATCGTAGGAACTTACGGGCCAAAGTTGACGCTGTACTGGGGCTATCTATCTCCGAGCCACTAGTGCTGTCTCAGGGCGTTCCCCTCGAATTGCCGCTGCGGTTACCGGACAGCCGGCCGGCCGAGGCTTTGGCTGAAGTTATTTCAGAACACCCGGCCCTAGAGATGGAAATTCTAGAGACTGGCTTCAGGGACTACCCGTCTCAGTTCTTGCCCAATCAGAAGCAGAACTCTCAATAGCGCTCCAAACCGGGGAAGGATGCCTGGGCTTTGGCCCGCCCGGCCTCACCACAGGTTTTGGGGGTGGGGAAGATTTTAGTGGGATTAGCCAGGTTTTCCGGATCAAAGGCCCGCCGCACCCATTGCATGGTTTCCAGGTCAGTCTCGTTAAACATGCGGGGCATATAGCAGCGCTTATCGGCCCCAATGCCGTGCTCCCCGGAAATACTGCCGCCCACGTCAACGCAAAGGCTCAGGATCGCTCCCCCTAAAGCCTCGACCTGTTCCAGCGCGCCGGGAACACTGTGGTCATAGAGAACCAGGGGATGGAGATTGCCATCGCCGGCGTGGAACACATTGGCGACACGGTAGCCGTGGGCCTGACCCAGCTTGTCGATTTCCGCCAACACATAGGGCAGTTGACTGCGGGGGATCACGCCATCCTGGACATAGTAGTTGGGACTGAGTTTACCCATCGCCGCAAAAGCGGCCTTGCGCCCCCGCCACAGCCGCAGCCGATCCTCGAGTTCCGTGGCGGTCTGCACCTGGCGCGCCCCGTTCTGAGAACAGAGGGCTCGCACCCGCTCACCGACTTCCGCAACATCGGCCGGCGATCCATCGATCTCAATCAGGAGAACGGCCCCCGCATCCCGTGGGTAGCAGCCAGTGGCCACCACATCCTCCACCGCATTGATACTGAGGTTGTCCATAATCTCCATACCAGCGGGAATCAGGCCGGCCGCAATGATGTCGGAGACCGTGGCACCCGCCGCCTCCACCGCCGTGAAATCCGCAAGCAGGACTTGAATCTGTTCGGGGGTTTTGAGAATACGCAGGGTGATTTCGGTGGCGATTCCCAGGGTGCCTTCAGAACCTACAAAGATACCCGTGAGGTCATAGCCAGGGAGTTCGGACACCTTACTGCCCAGGTTGACCACTTCGCCCGTGGGCAGTACCACCGTCAACCCCAGCACATGGTTGGTGGTGACGCCGTACTTGAGGCAATGCACGCCGCCGGAGTTTTCCGCTACGTTTCCCCCCACGGAGCAGGCGGTCTGGCTGGATGGATCGGGAGCATAGTAGAACCCAGCCCCGCTGACGGCCTGGGTCACCCAACTGTTGATCACGCCCGGCTGCACCACAATCCGCTGGTTGTCGAGATCAACCTCCAGGATACGATTCATGCGGTTGGTGGCAATCAGCACCGACTCGGCCACCGGCAGGGCCCCCCCCGACAAGCCCGTCCCAGCGCCGCGGGGCACAAAGGGGACTCCAAACTGGCGACAAACCCGCACGGCCGCCGCTACTTCCGCAGTTGTGCGCGGCAAGACCACCACGGCCGGCCGTTGGCGGTAGCTGGCGAGGCCATCACATTCGTAGACCAGCAATTCTTCCCGGCGCCGGATCACCTGCTTAGCGCCCAGTGCCCGGGTGAGGGCATGGGTGACGGCAACCCAGTCCACAGCAGCGGCCGGCCGAGCTTCGGTGATGGTCATGGGCGTAGGGCAGTACCAGATGCATGCCCACTGTAGCTAAACCCAGGCAGGGCCGCCATCGGTCAGGCTTGACGTAGCTCTGCATAGGCCCGATACACGGCCCGGACATTGTAGACATTCAAGAAAATCCGAGCGATCTCCAGAGCCAACTGCGGCCGGCCGTGGGCAATCAGCCAGGACAGCAGAGGTCGCAGGGTGCGTTCATTGAGTAGCCCCCCCAAGGAAAGCAGCCCCCAGAGCAGCCGGTGCAACCAGGTCATCTGGATCATCAGCCGCACTTCCCAGGTGGGATGCTTTTGGTAGAACAACACCCCCATGCGCGCCCGCTGCATTTCCCGGTCAATTAGCCCCGGCAGTTGCTCCAGATTGAAGGGCGGGTGCCAGTGGTACCCCACCGCCTCCGGGCACTTGCGCATCTGAATCCCCAGGGTTTTCAGGCGCACCCCCAGTTCCAAATCCTCCCAGCCATAGAAGCGGAACTGGGTATCAAACAGGCCGGCCGTGTGCAGCCAATGGGCGGCAATCGCCACATTCCCTGTCGCAAAAAAAGCATTCGACCAGTCCGTGGGCTTGAAGGGTTCGGCCGTGGGTTCCGCAAAGTTACAGGTGTTAACGACCCGACCATAGGTGAACCAGCGGTCGTGGCCTGTCTCCCGATAGGCGGTCTGGAGGGCGGTGGCGTGGCAGTGGAGAAAGCTGGGGGTCACCACCAAGTCGCTGTCAATGAAGATAATTGTGTCGCCCTGGGCCAACTCAACGCCTAAATTGCGGGCAGCGGCCGGCCCTTGGTGATCCTGCTGTAGGAGGCGCAGATGGGGAAATCGGGTCGGGGTCAGCCAGTCCAGGGTATCATCCGTGGAGCCGTCGTCCACCACCACCACCTCGTAGCCCGTGACCAGCGCTGCATCCACCGTTTGGTGCTCTAGGGCCTCCAGGCACTTCACCAGGATGGGGCGGCGGTTGTAGGTGGGGATGACAATGCTCAAAAACATGGAGATCTAGGGATGGGACGCAACGAGAAGATGAGACGGGTTGTTACAACTTGTTAAACTAAAGGAATACCCCGTCGGTCTGCGGCCGGACGGTATTCCCTTTACCCAGGTTAGTGTTGATGGCCAGTATTCAGTTTATCCGCGGGATTGACGAAGACTCGGTGCCCGAAGTCCGCCTGACTCGGTCGCGGGATGGCAGCAACGGCACGGCCAAGTTTCGCTTCGAGCAACCCAAGGTTCTGGAGCAGGCATCGGCCGTCAGCGGTGACATTACGGGCATGTACCTGGTGGACGAGGAAGGGGAATTGGTGACCCGGGATGTTAACGCCAAGTTCCTCAACGGCCAACCCCACGCCATTGAGGCTCAGGTGATTCTGCGCAGTGCCGCTGAATGGGATCGGTTCATCCGCTTTATGGAGCGCTACGCCCAGGACAACGGCTTGGGCTTTAGCAAGGCTGAGGCTTAACACCATCGCCCCGACCTAGAGCGGGTTTTGCTGGCGGCCGGCCGCCTCGACTGTCCTTTGGATACGCCTCTGGCGGGTTTCTGGTCGTTTGGCGGCGGCAATCCAGCCAAGGATAGCTTTCTTGAGCGACGCCGGGTAGCTCTCAAAGTGGGCCTGGGCCGCTGAATACTGCGCCAACGCTTGGGCCAGATCTTCAGGAATGACTAGGGCTTCGCAGGCATCCAGACTGAACCAGGAACCATCCTGTTGGGCTGCCTCCATTACCCGCAGGCCGGCCGGCCGCAGCAATCCTAGAGCCTGCAACTCCGCCACATAGCCCTTATTCAGCTTCGACCAGACACTGCGCGGTTTGCGGGGTGTAAACACCTGCTGGTAGCGCTCCCCGTCCAACGACTTGACCTTGCTGTCAATCCAACCAAAACAGAGGGCCTCCTGGACGGCTTCGGGGTAACGCACACTCGGCCGGCCGCTGCCCACCTTGTAATAGACCAGCCAGACCCCCATCTGGGTCTGATGGTGAACCGTCAACCAGTCCCGCCACACCTGCCGACTGAGGGCATAAACCTGTTCCAAACGCTCCTCAAAGTTCAAGGCCATCCTCAACTCTGCTCCCCTCGACCCGATCACTTACCCTACTTGAGGGGAATAAACTCCGACCGCGCCGCAATTTGTTGCCCCTGGGCAGAAAGGGCTAGGTCAACGAATTGCTTGACCGCCGGACTGGTCTTCTGAGACACCACCAGAAACAGATTGCGGCTGAGGGGATAGCGTCCCTGCTGAATCGCCGTCGTATCCGTGGGGGACTGGTCTTCAATCGGGACAATGCGTACCGTCTGCTGATTGACCGCCTGGGCCACGGTGGTGTAGCTGATACCGTTGGTGCCCAAAGCCCGCAGGATGGGGGTGGTCACATCCTGAGCAAAAGTGACAAAGTTGGGGCCGGCCGGGGCGAAGTTGCCACCAGGGATCACCAAATCTCGGAAGAGATCGTGGGTGCCACTGGCCTTAGCCCGATTCAACACCCGGATCGGCTGGCTCGGCCCCCCCACCTGAGACCAGTTGGTGATCCGCCCCTGGAAGATCCCCGCGAGTTGGGCCATCGTCAGGCCGCCCTTGTAGGGATTTGTCACCCCCACCACCACCGCTAGGGCATCCTTGGCAATCGGCACCGCTACCACTCCCGCCTGAATCTCCTCGGGCTTGAGGGCACGGGAGGCAGCAGCCACCTGGGTGCGGCCGGCCATCAGAGCTTGCAATCCCTTATTGGTGCCGTTGGGCTTGCCATCTGGAACCCCGTAGGTAATGGCCTGGTTGGGGTAGGTCTGGCTGTAAGCCACCTTGAGGCCCACCATCAACTTGACCATGGTGACGCTGCCATCCATCTGGAGAACGGCGGGGTTGGGCAGGGAGGTGTCCAAGGAGGGAACCGCCACCGCCGACTCGGCCGGCCGGTTGTCCTGGGGCAAGGGATTGGGCAGATTCACCGTTGGCACCGCAGCAAACCACCCCTGACGGTAGCCGTACCAACCACCGTAGGCCAGACAACCGGCAATCAGAATCCAGAGAATCGGGGGGGGGCCTTTGGCCATTGGCTCGACCTCCTGGTGGACTGGGCAACCGGGTATTAGCTACGCAACTGGATGGGCATCACCAGGTAGGTGAGCTTGGTTTCCCCTAGGGGCGACCAGATGGCGGGCGTCACCGGGGTATTCAAGTCCAGTTGCACGTGGTCACTGCCCATCACCTTCAATCCATCCAGAATGTACTTGACGTTGAAGGCCAATTCCAGGGCGTCCCCAGTCATCTCGACGGCCACTTGCTCATCCCCGCGTCCCACATCCGTCGCTTCTACGGAGAGGCGGAGCGTGGACATCCCATCCAGCGCAAATTTGACCACATTGTTGCGCTGGGCCGCCAGAATAGCCAGCCGCTCTAGGGCCGCCACCAACTCGGCTCGATTCACCACCACCCGCCGGCTGAAATCCCTGGGGATCAGTTGGCGGTAGTTGGGATAGGCTCCGTCTAGGACGCAACTAATCAGACGTTGCTGGTAACCACTGGCTTCCGGCATACCCTCCGCATCGGGAGGGGGGAGAAACTGAAAATCGGCGTAGCTGGGATCCAGGTGGAGATTGAGGGCATCGCCGCCATAGCGCTGCAACATCCGCTCCAGTTCCCGCAGTGCCCGGGCTGGAATAGTCGCCTCTAACTTCAGGCCCGCCGGGGACTGGCCGGCCGGCCCCTCAATCTCCGTTTCGACAACGGCGAGGCGATGCCCGTCGGTGGCTGCAAACTCTAGCCGCTCATCCTGCATCGTCAGGTGGACACCGGTAAGAATCTGCTTGGCCTCATCGCCACTGGCGGCAAACAACACGCCCCGCAGCCCGGCCAGGAACAAGTCCTTAGCCACAACGAGAGTCTGGGCATCCACAAGGCGGGGTAAGTCGGGAAACTCACTAGCAGGCAGCGTGGGAATCTGATAGCTGCTGGCCCCTACCCCGGTAGTCTGCAAGCTCATCCGCTCGCCTTCAAAGCTGAAGGCTAGGGGTTGATCGGGCAACTTGGCCACAATCTCCCCCAAGAGTTTGGCAGGCAGGGTCAGAGCGCCACCCTCCTGCACCTGGGCCGGAAAGCGGGTCTCCATCGCCAAACTCAGATCAAAGGCGGTGAGGTGGAGTTGCTGGGTAGCCACGTCGGCCACCAACAAGACATTCCCCAAAACAGGGTAGGGCGGCCGGCCGGGCACAGCTCTTCCGACTAACCCCAGGTGTGTATTGAGTTCCTTCTGGGGGCAATTGAGTTCCATACCGCCGCTGGGCACAACCGCTGGAGAGCAACGGAAATTCTGACTCCAGGGTGGTTGAATGCAGCACACACTGGGAGACTGTGAACCACTTTACCACCCCTAACTCGAACCGCCCAGAGCGACTTATCCACAGCCGTCTACTCCGATCTAGAAGATATAAATATCTTTTAGTAGTCGATAGTAGTAGGGCCTGTGGATATGTGGATAACTTTCTGGAAGGCCGACCACGTCGCTGTTTCCCGGATCAGGCCCTGTGGAAAACCTGTGGAAAACCTGTGGAAAAGTCGCCCAGTTATCCCCAAATTATCCACAGGCTGCCGCTAAGTCCCTAAGTTATCCACAGATGGAGGATCAGTTATCCACATTTTTTCCACAGGCGAGGGCCAGGTTATCCACAGCTCGCCCCCCACTTATCCACAGGGTAGAGGGCAGATGAAACGGGTTGCGGGTCGCCAAATATTTATAAAAATTTACATCTCACTAGGTCGTAGCAGGGGTTTGGGTGTGCCCTATACTGCGGGTGGTCTATCCTGAGGGCGGTGTGACGACCCGGAAACACCCAGCGGCAACGTTACCGGAGCAGTTGCTGGACTTGGCCCTTACTAGGGGAGCGTCGGCAGCAGATGTGTATTGGGTGCACAGTCACGCCCAGCCGGTGCAGTTTGAGGCCAATCGCCTGAAGCAACTGGAGGAAACCGAATCCTGGGGTGTGGCCCTGCGCCTATGGCATGCCGGCCGGCCGGGATTGGCGGTGGCCTATGGTTGGGCTGACCCGGAGCTGCTGGTGGAAAAGGCGCTGGCGGTGAGTGCCCTCCAGACCCCCGACCCGGTGGAATTGCCTGGGCCTGATACCCGTTCAATCCAAGTGCTGGGGCCGTCGGTGCCGCTCTCAACCTTGATGGATTGGGGCCGGACGGCGATTGAGGCGCTGCGGACTGATTTCCCGGAGGTGCTGTGCAGCTTCAGCGCTAGTCAGGAAGTGGAAACCACCCGCTTAGTGAACAGCCAGGGCCTCGACTACACCTACACCGAATCCAGTGTGGGGGCCTATCTGGGGGCCGAGTGGGTGCGCGGGGATGACTTTTTGGCGGTCGGTCAGGGCATGGAGGATCGCCAAGCCCTCGATGTGGCGCGTTTGGTGCGGGTTGTCGGGCAACGCCTCACCTGGGCCACCCGGCCGGCCGACTTGGGCCAAGGGACGGGGGCAGTGTTGCTGACGGCCCAGGCGACGGATCTACTCTGGGATGTGGCGCAGTTGGCACTGAATGGCAAGTTGGTGGCGGAGGGCAGTTCCCCATGGAGTCGGCGGCGGGGGGAGTCAGTGGCGGCCGCCTCCCTCACCTGTCGGCAACTTCCCCACTTGGGAACTTCCGCCTGCCCCTTCGATGATGAGGGATGTCTGACCCGAACGCTAGAGTTGATCACGGCCGGCCGGCTGGCGGGATTTTACACGGACAGTCGTACCGCTCAGCAGTTAGGTGTCGCCAGTACTGGCAATGGGTTTCGTCCGGGGCTGACCCGCGGCCCAACGCCGACTTTGGTGAATTGGTGGGTAGAGCCTGGGGAAGGGGATTTGGAGCACCTGATTCAGCAGTTGGGGGAGGGCCTGATTGTGGATCAAATCCTCGGGGGTGGGGCTGGGGTAGCTGGAGATTTCTCGGTCAACGTCGATTTGGGGTATTGGGTCAGTGGCGGGGAAGTTCAGGGCCGGGTGAAGAACACCATGATCGCCGGGAATGTCTATGACTTACTCCCTCGGATTGTTCATGTGGGGGGCGATGCTCAATGGGTGGGATCCACCTGGACGCCCTCACTGGTGGTAGAGGGGATCAAGGCGGTCAGCCAGGATTAGCGCGATGTTGTCACCCACCGTTGCCCTGGCCCAAATCCTTGACTCGGTTGTCCCCCTCGGCCGGCGCCAATCCGTACCCCTGACGGAAGCCCTCGGCCGGCCGCTGGCTGAACCCGTTGTGACGCCCTGGGATGTGCCGGCCTGGGATAATTCGGCCATGGATGGCTATGCGGTGCGGGCGGTGGATGTGGCAACGGCCCAGCCCGATCAGCCGGTTTACTTACGCGTCGTGTCGGCGGTGGCGGCCGGCCAAGTTCCTCAGGTTCCTGTGCAGCCTGGTGAGGCGGCCCGGATTTTCACGGGGGCCATGCTCCCGCCCGGCGCGGATACCATCCTGATACAGGAGCATACCCAACGGTTGGACAGCCGCGTGGCTATTCTCCAGGCTGCGCCTGCCGGTACCTTTATCCGCCAGCAGGGCAGCTTTGCCCCGGCCGGCCGGGTTTTGCTGACACCCCCCGCCACGTTGGGTGCCCCGGAACTGGCGATCCTGGCGGCCTCAGGCTATGCAGAAGTCTCAGTGCTGGCTCGGCCCCGGGTGGTGCTCCTCTCCACGGGCGATGAATTGGTGCCGGCCGGCCACACCCCCCAACCTGGCCAACTGGTGGACAGTAATCAACCGGCCTTGGTGGCCTTGGTGCGCCAAGCGGGAGCTGAACCCATGCCCCTGGGGATTGTGGCCGATACCCCGGAGGCGCTACGCGCGGTGCTGGACACAGCAATCCAGCAGGCGGATCTGGTGATTTCCACCGGTGGGGTTTCTGTGGGGGATTACGACTACGTGCGTCCCGTCCTGGAAAGCTTGGGGGCGACCTTTCTGGTCACGGCCGTGGCCGTCAAGCCTGGTAAACCCCTGTTGGTGGCCCGCCTACCCCGGCCGGCCGGCCCGGATTTGATCTACGTGGGTCTGCCGGGGAATCCGGCCTCGGCGTGGGTGGGGTTTTGGCGGTTCGTCTATCCGGCCTTGAATAAACTGGCCGGCCGGCCGATGCCCTGGACTTGTCCGCAGGTCATGGCTCAGACAACGGCACCCCTCCAGGCCGGCCGGGATCGGGAGTTTTGCTTTTGGGGCCGCTTGACGTGGGGTGAGTCCTGCACGTTCACGCCTGCCAGTGGGCTGTATAATTCTGGGAACCTCGTGAGCTTAGCGGGGTGTAATAGCTTGGCCATGGTGCCAGCAGGGGAAAGGGTGGAGGCCGGCCGGCCGGTAAAGGTGCTTATGCTTCCTATGTGATCTACTTCCCTTGGCTCATTGGCACTGTCCATCAAGAAAGTTGAGCGATCCGCCAGATGGCAGCTGCTTGATTAGCCATCCAGTTCTGGCGAGCTGAAATCCGTTCGGGTGTCCATTCGGCGTTATCCTCTGCCAGTTTCCGGCTGATGGCAAATTGACTCTGCCCGTAGGCCAATCGCTTCTGTCCGTAAGGCGCGTTGCCTTCCTCCCGGTTCTCAGCAGTTCTCATCAATGTCAGGTTACCGAGCCGAAAAACAAAGGCTTCCACCGTTTCATCACGAAAGTGATCCCAGCCCTCGCCAGGGTTCTGGGGAAGGATGTGTTCAACAGTGTAGACATCACTCTCGAACTCACTCACCTCTCCTCCAGAGACGTGTTGTTCAAGACGACAAAGAATGTATCGAACGACTCGCTTTTTGCGCGTGTTTGTCGTGCGAATGCTCTTCTCTGCGAAGGCAGCTTTAAAGGTTGCATCACTTGGATAAATTGGAGCAAGTGCCGTGATGACCTGGTTGGTGGCAGTGATTGTGCCTTTTGTTATATCCACGGCGATACGGTTAAAGACGGATTCCTGCTCACTTGGGGACAGACTACCGATGATGTTATACCGAAAAGCCACGATCACGCAGGCCCGGACGATCATTTGCCAGTCTTGTTCAGTGAGACTAGGAAGTCGTTTGACTGCCAAGAGCAGCGTGAAAGGCTGTGTGACATTGAAAAGTGCCAGGGTCTGTAAATTATCTTGCAGTTGACTACCCTGATCAAACCGCGCCGGCTGGGTGATGAAAAGATATGTTTCTAAGTCGGATTCGAGTGCCCGGAGTAGCTGAAACGCTTCCTCACGGGTCTTAACTTTGATGCGAATAGTCTTAAAAAGCTCAGTTTGTCGAACGAGGGGCTGTCGGCTGTTCCAGTGAATGCGTAAGAAATCTGGGAAACTCTCACTGCCCAGTCGTCCAACGATTGCTTCCCAACGATTCTCCAAGACGTTCATTTCATACTCATGCTGTGTCTCGCGATGAAGCACGGAGAACAGATAGTTCTTGAGCAGGTCTGTGGAAGATAATCGAACCCCACGCGCATTGAGGGTTTCGAATACTTTATAGGCATTAAGCTCGTCTGTGACGGTGATGACCGTGAAAAAAAGCTTGTCGCTCATTGACTCGACAAATTGAGCCAGACTTTTTCCTTTTTCAGCGTCCGTGGCAACATAATCTGCGACCCTGCGTTCGAACCATGCGAACGCTTTCCGCAGGAGCGCCTCTGAAGCCCTGATCCCCCTCTGGGGTAACGTCTCAATAAGGGGAACTAGGTATGTCTGGTAGTAGTTATCATTGTTTCGGTTCAATGAAAGCTTTGATCGTGGAACCAGTGAAACGGGGTCAAGAAAACCGATGTAAGTCTGGCGAATTTGTTCCAAGCGTCGCTGGTTGTTTTCAGGATCGACGTCCTGACTGATAAGTTGTTGTAAGTTTTTAAGTGCTGCCAAAACGATTAAACTGAGTGTCGTCAATCGCTGCTGACCGTCGATGACATCAAAAAATTTGTCGTCTCGAGTTTGGAGAACAAGATAACCCATGTAATGGGCTGGCTCACCGTCAGGCTTTATCGCGCCTATTAAATCTGTCCATAAGTCTTCCCATTCCTCATCGCCCCAACTGTAATCACGCTGGAAGCGGGGGATAGTGTAGGTGAGGCCGTTGCCCATCAGTTGCCGATAGGTGGCGTTTTTCGTGTTGAAGTTAGTTGCTGACATAACCTCCCCTAGACGCCATCCGTGAAGCGACGTCAACCATCTTATAAAGTAGCGTTGTCCATCGGGGCTAAGCCAAGTCCAAGTCATTCTTGTGCCTTGGCTAGCTGGAGCTGATCCCAGATCAAACCCCTAAAAAAAATCCCCCACCCGAAGGCAGGGGATTCCAGAGTGAGTCTTCACTCAGACCATCAACCGTAACGCGAGGCCGTCGAGGCAATCAGGAAGGCCGCATAGGTGACGATGTATCCCACCGTAAAGTGAGCCAATCCCACCACACGAGCCTGGACGATAGACAGTGCCACCGGCTTGTCCTTCCAGCGCACCAGATTGGCCAAGGGCGTGCGCTCATGCGCCCACACCAGGGTCTCAATCAGCTCTTGCCAGTAGCCCCGCCAGGAGATCAGGAACATGAACCCAGTCGCCCAGATCAGGTGACCAAACAGGAACATCCAAGACCACACGGCCAGATTATTCATGCCGTAGGGGTTGTAGCCGTTGATCAACTGGGACGAGTTGAGCCACAGGTAGTCCCGCAACCAACCCATCAGGTAAGTCGAGGACTCGTTGAATTGGGCCACGTTACCCGACCAGATTGCCAGATGCTTCCAGTGCCAGTAGAAGGTGACCCAACCTAGGGTGTTTAGCATCCAGAACATCGCCAGGTAGAAGGCATCCCACGCCGAGATGTCGCAGGTGCCGCCCCGACCTGGACCATCGCAGGGGAAGCTGTAGCCGAAATCCTTCTTGTCCGGCATCAGCTTCGAACCGCGAGCATCCAAGGCACCCTTGACCAGAATCAGGGTGGTGGTATGCAGACCCAGGGCAATGGCGTGGTGCACCAGGAAGTCCCCAGGTCCAATGGTCAAGAACAGAGAGTTGGTACCCGCATTGATGGCGTCCAACCAACCGGGTAACCAGACATCGCCATAGTTGGGCCAAGCCGTGGCCGCCAAGCTATCGGGATTAGACAGCAACACGTCGAAGCCGTAGAGGGCCTTCCCGTGGGCAGCTTGAATCCACTGGGCAAACACCGGCTCAATCAGAATCTGCTTCTCAGGCTGACCGAAGGCCACGACTACGTCGTTGTGGACGTACAGCCCCAGGGTGTGGAAACCGAGGAACAGGGACACCCAACTTAAGTGGGAGATCAGAGCCTCCTTGTGTTCCAGCATCCGGGCCAGCACGTTGTCCTTGTTGGCATCGGGGTCGTAGTCCCGCACCAAGAAGATCGCGCCGTGGGCAAAGGCCCCCACCATCAGGAATCCAGCGATGTACTGGTGGTGCGTGTACAAGGCCGCCATCGTCGTCTGATCTTGGGCCAGGAAGGCGTAGGGCGGCAGGGCATACATGTGCTGGGCCACCAGCGAGGTGACCACGCCCAGGCAGGCCAAGTGCCAGCCCAACTGGAAGTGCAGTGACTCGTTGTAGGTGTCGTACATGCCCTTATGACCGGCCCCAATCATGCCACCGAAGGGAGTACCCACCGGTGGATTGTGAGCCTCCATGATCTGCCGCATGCTGTGGCCGATCCCGAAGTTCGTCCGGTACATGTGACCCGCAATGATAAAGATCACTGCAATGGCCAGATGGTGGTGGGCCATATCGGTCAACCACAGGGACTCGGTCTGGGGATGGAAGCCACCCAAGAAGGTAAGGATGGCGGTACCCGCACCTTGGGCCGTTCCAAACACATGGCCGGGGGTATCCGGGTTCTGGGCGTAGACGCTCCAGTTGCCGGTGAAGAAGGGCGTCAGGCCGGCCGGGTGGGGCGGCGTGCTGAGGAAGTTATCCCAGCCCACATGCACGCCCCGGGATTCGGGAATGGCCACATGCACCAAGTGACCCGTCCAAGCCAGGGAGCTGACCCCGAACAGACCTGCAAGGTGGTGGTTCAACCGCGATTCAGCGTTCTTGAACCAAGAAAGGCTGGGGCGGAACTTGGGTTGCAGGTGTAGCCAACCGGCAAACAGCAGGACTGCTGCAAGTACCAGCAGGAAAATGGAACCGGTGTACAACTCCTCATTGGAGCGCATCCCGATGGTGTACCACCACTGGTAGAGGCCGGAGTAGGAGATGTTCACCGGGCCGGCCGCACCGCCTTGGGTAAAGGCATCCACTGCCGCTTTGCCAAACTGGGGATCCCAGATGGCGTGGGCAATGGGACGGACGTTCAGGGGGTCTTTAATCCACTGCTCAAAGTTGCCTTGCCAAGCAATGTGGAACAGGTTCCCCGACGTCCACAGGAAGATGATCGCCAGATGGCCGAAGTGGGAGGCAAAAATCTTTTGGTAAAGATTCTCCTCCGTCATACCATCGTGGCTTTCAAAGTCATTCGCTGTGGCAATGGCGTACCAGATACGCCGCGTCGTCGGGTCCTGGGCCAGAGCTTGACTGAATTTCGGGAATTTTGTCGCCATGATTCAGCAGTCTCCTCGGCATTAACCGACGGCAATGATCCGGGCCAGGAAGAAGGACCAGGTGGTCACAATTCCTCCCAAGAGATAGTGGGCAACCCCCACCGCCCGGCCCTGAATGATGCTCAGGGCGCGAGGCTGGATAGCCGGTGCCACTTTCAACTTATTGTGTGCCCAGACGATGGACTCGATCAGTTCTTGCCAGTAGCCCCGGCCACTGAACAGGAACATGAGGCTGAAGGCCCAGACAAAGTGGGCACCAAGGAACAGGATGCCGTAGGCCGACAGCGCTGAACCGTAGGAACCAATCACCTGGGAAGCTTGCGCCCACAGGAAGTCCCGCAGCCAGCCATTGATGGTAATGGCACTCTGGGCAAAGTTGCCATTGGTGATATGGGAGATGCTGCCGTCGGGATTGACCGTCCCCCAAATGTCAGACTGCATCTTCCACGAGAAGTGGAAAATCACAATCGAGAGGGAGTTGTACATCCAGAACAAACCCAGGAAGACGTGATCCCAGCCAGAAACCTGGCAGGTGCCGCCGCGACCAGGCCCGTCGCAGGGGAACCGGAAGCCCAGATTGGCCTTGTCCGGAATCAGACGGGAACTGCGGGCGAACAGGACGCCCTTGAGCAGGATCAGCACCGTCACATGGATGGTGAAAGCGTGGATATGGTGCACCATGAAGTCGGCGGTTCCCAACACCATAGGCATCATGGCCACCTTGCCAGCGACGGCCACCACATCCCCTCCAAACACAGGGCTGACTGAAGCACCGGCATAGGGTGCTGTCCCACCGGGCGCCAGCGTATGCAGGTTTTGCACCCACTGGGCAAACACGGGCTGGAGCTTGATGGCCGTGTCGGAGAACATGTCCTGCGGCCGGCCGAGGGCGCGCATCGTGTCGTTGTGGATGTACAGACCAAAGCTGTGGAAGCCGAGGAACAGGCACACCCAGTTGAGGTGGGAAATCACCGCATCCCGGTGGCGGATTAGCCGATCCAGTACGTTGTTGACGTTCTTAGCTGGATCGTAGTCCCGCACCATGAAAATGGCCCCGTGGGCACTCGCTCCCACAATCAAGAAGCCCCCGATCCACATGTGGTGAGTGAATAGGGAAATCTGGGTGGGATAGTCCGTGGCCAGGTAGGGATAGGGCGGCATGGCGTACATGTGCTGGGCGACGATGATCGTCAAAGAACCCAGCAGAGCCAGGTTGACCGCCAGCTGGGCATGCCAGGAAGTCGTAAAGATCTCGTACAGACCCTTGTGACCTGTGCCGCCAATTAGGAGGGGATCCCGGTGAGCTTCGAGAATCTCCTTCATGCTGTGGCCAATGCCCCAATTGGTGCGGTACATGTGGCCCGCCACAATGAACAGCACAGCAATCGCCACGTGATGGTGGGCTGTATCGCTCAGCCACAGACCTCCTGTCACTGGGTTCAGTCCACCGTTGAAGGTGAGGAAGTCACTGTAGGCTCCCCAATCTAGGGTGAAAAAGGGCACCACACCGGAGGGAATCCCCCAGGGCGCCTTGGGGTACAGCTCCATCATCAGGCTCGGGTTCAGGATGAACTCGTGGGGCAGGGGAATATCCTTGGCTGCTACACCAGCATCCAAGAGCTTGTTGATGGGCAGAGAGACGTGGATCTGGTGTCCCGCCCAGCCCAAGGAACCTAGCCCTAAAAGACCTGCCAAGTGGTGGTTGAGCATGGATTCCACGTTCTGGAACCACTCCAGCTTGGGAGCGGCCTTGTGGTAGTGGAACCACCCGGCAAACAGCATCAGAGCTGCCATCACCAGGCCACCAATTGCCGTGCAGTAAAGCTGGAATTCATTGGTGATTCCGGAGGCCCGCCAGAGTTGAAAGAACCCAGAGGTGATCTGGATACCCTGGAAGCCACCCCCCACATCGGCATTCAAAATTTCTTGACCCACAATGGGCCAAACCACCTGGGCGCTCGGCTTGATACCCGTTGGGTTGGCCAGCCAGGCTTCATAGTTGGAAAAACGTGCCCCATGGAAGTACATCCCGCTCAGCCACACGAAAACCACTGCGAGGTGGCCAAAGTGGGCACTGAAGATTTTGCGGGAGATGTCTTCGAGGTCACTGGTATGACTGTCGAAGTCGTGAGCGTCGGCGTGCAGATTCCAAATCCACGTGGTGGTTTTGGGGCCTTTGGCTAAGCTCCGCGAGAAGTGCCCCGGTTTGGCCCACTTCTCGAAGGAGGTAGCTACCGGGTCCCGATCAACCACTACCCGCACCTTTGCCTCTCGCTCCGGTGGACTGATGGTCATTGAGACTCTCCTCTCCTATAGGCTAGGAACGAGAAACATCACCCTCTCAGCAATAAGGCTGATTGACCTGTCCTTGCGGGGGGGCCAACCAGACCTTTGCCGATCCCTGGAAACCGTGTGTAAACGGTTATTACAGGTTATGTCGTCACTTAGGTGAGTTTTCTTAGTCTGCATTATAGGCGGATGCCCGTACCCCCAGAGAGGTATTAACAATAGTTAAAGTCCTGGGGCGGTAGTGGAAAAATCCGGGACTTTAGAAGCGGTGAGCCTGGGTGGTTTGACCCCGTTGACGAGGATGGTGCATGGGTAGACGTCGTCGCTGGCTAGCCCTCAGTGTGCTACTGGGGTTGGTAATGTTGGGGCTGGCAGGTGGCCGGCCGGCGGTTGCTTTAGCTGCTACTCTGCGGGAAGTCTCACCCCCGGCCCTCGTTGCACCCCTGCGGGATGTCCTGGATCAGGCACAACCTCAGGTCACGATTCTGGAGCCTCAGCCAGGGGCTGTTCTGGAGTCTTCTCAAGTTGACCTTAGCCTGGCAGTTGAGGGCGTTGCTGCACCAACAGCCGGGGGGCTGGCATCTCGTCTGGTCTGGGTTCTGGACAATCAACCCGGTGTGCCCCAGCCTCTGGCCAGCCCCAGGGTTCACTTGGATGCGCTCCTGCCTGGTACCCATACCCTGCGTGTGTATCTGGCCTACCCCTGGGGGGAGAGCTACAAGACACCGGCCACCTATGCCCAAGTGACCTTCCATGTGCTGGCTCCATCGGGGGATCACACCCCAAATCCCGGCCGGCCGCCGCTGTTGTTGGCCTCTCCCCAGGGAGCCTACGGGGCAGAACCGATTCCCCTGGATTGGTGGGTACCTCTAGGTGCGACTGGCGGCTGCCCAGTACGCTGGACGGTGAATGGAGTGAGTTTCACACCGCCATTACCTGGGCCATTGTTCCTGTCGGGATGGCAGCCGGGCCGTAATTGGGTACGCCTAGAATGCCTGGATGGGGCCGGCCGGCCGATTCCGGGAGAGTTTACCACCGTCGTCCGGGAGGTCACCTATCAACCTGGGGGTGAGGATGACCTGGATCGACTGCTCCGGGATGAACTGGATCTGGATACGGCTTTGACTGGACTCCTTAAGCCCGCTCCGGAGGAGCCGCTGCCCCAGGAACCCAAGCAAAGCCCTCAAGAAAGCGATGCAGAACCTGATTCACTGCGCTTTGACCTTCATACAGCCATCCCTGATAGTGATGAGGATGAGGATTTAGACCTAGACTCCCCACCCCCAGACGAGGCATTTATGCCCCTCCCTGACGACCTTCCCGAAGTGGTCACAGGTATGCCATGACCTGTGAACCCTGGGGCGACGCCCACCTGGATTCCCTGCGCCAATCTCTGGTGTACTACGCCAATCAGTTGCAGCCCTTGGGCCTAGCGACGGGAACCTCCGGTAACCTGAGTGTGCGAGCTGTCTTAGGCGATCGAGAAGGCATGCTGATTACCCCCAGCGGGGTGCCCTACGCGAATCTCCAAGCTGCTGACATCGTCCCCGTTCAGTTCACAGGCTCTGGCACCGCTTCCTGGGATCATCCCCGTGCCCCCAGCAGTGAATGGCTCCTGCATCAGGCGATCTACCAGGCGCGGCCCGAAGCAGGGGCTGTTGTCCACGGGCATCCCGCCTACGCCACCGTGCTGGCCATTCACCACCGCTCGATCCCACCGATTCACTACATGATTGCGGCCGCCGGCGGCCCCACTATCCGCTGTGCGCCCTATGCCACCTACGGTACGGCAGAGCTATCCCACCACGCCCAAGTGGCCCTCGAAGGTCGCAAAGCCTGCCTGCTGGCCCATCACGGTCTACTGGTTCTAGAAAACACTCTGGCTAAGGCGATGTGGCTGGCGCGGGAAGTGGAAACCTTGGCCCAGCAGTACTACATGGCCCTGACCTTGGGAGAGCCGCCCCTGCTGGCGGACGCGGAGGTTGAGCGCGTGGTGAAAAAGTTTGCGACCTATGGCCTCAATGCGCAGTCCGGCTAACAGCATGTTTTCTGGCAGTTGCGGGACGGGAGCCTAGTCGCAACAGACTGGGTGGCTTCCCCCCGCGCCCAAACCCGCCAAAAGCTGTCTTGGCCCTAACCCAGCCCTGGGGGTAGTTCAGCCTAATCCTAGGCCAAGAGCCTAGAAGAATACATGACTTTCCGGTTGGATATTGATTTCCAGGGGAACTGCCTGGGGTTCAGCTTGGAGCGCAAAGAGGATGGCATCCGCTGCCGTGGCCGGCCGCAACATCTTTGTCCGATCCACCTTGAGATTCACCTGCTCCGTATCCCAAAAGGGCGTATCCACGCCGCCGAAATAAAACAGGGTCACCTTAATGCCATACCGCCGCCACTCATCTGCCCAGCACTTACTAAACCCCACCACCCCAAACTTAGCCGCCGAATAGGCTGCCGCTAGGGGCATCGTATGCTTCCCCAAGATGCCAACAACGTTGCAAATGTGGCCGCCCCGCTGCTCCTTCATGATCTGAGCCGCCCCCTGACAGGTGTAGAAGCTACCCTTCAGGTTGACCGCCAGCATGGCCTCAAGGTCGGCCGGCCCTAACTTATTCCAAGGTTTGAGGATGCCCGCCCCCGCAGCATTGACCATCACATCCAAGCGGCCCGCTCGCGTCCCGATCTGATCGAACAGGGCGGTCACTTGGGCTGGGTCGGTAATGTCGGTGGGAAGGACGGTGTGTGCCCCAGGATTAGGCAGGCCGGCCGCCACTTGGATCAGCCGGTCGCGCTGGCGGCCCACCAGAATCACCTGGCTGCCTGCCCCTGCTAGCCGCGCACAGAGCGCCGAACCGATACCACCCGTGGCACCGACCACGAGGGCAACCTTGCCCTGAAGCATGGCGTTGTGGCTTAGGTGGGGGACTTGGCGGCTGACACCACTTGGGCGAAGGCCGCCTGATCAAGCACGGCCAGTTGAGCCAGCATCTTGCGATTCAGATCAATATTAGCCTTGTGCAGAGCACCGATCAGTTGGCTATAAGTGATTCCTTCTAGCCGGGCTGCTGCATTAACCCGGGCAATCCACAGGCGACGGAAATCCCGCTTTTTCTCCCGCCGGTGGCGGTAGGCATAGCGTAGGGCCTTCATCACCCGCTGGTTCGCTGTCCGGAACAGGACAGAGGCTGCCCCTCGGTAGCCGCGGGCCATTGTCAGAATCTTGTTGCGGCGGTTGCGGGCAACATTGCCCCGTTTAACCCTGGTCACGGTACCGTTTCTCCCAATTGAGCGGAAAGGGGTTTAGAGGTAGGGCAACATCAGTTTGATGTTTTCGCCGTCCCCGTCATGCACATCGAGCTTGTGGGCCAGCCGCTGCTTCCGGTCGCTGCCCTTTTTCTGGAGCAGGTGGTTGCGCATGGCTTGCCGCCGGCGAATCCGACCACTGCCGGTCACCTCAAAGCGCTTAGCTGCGGCCCGGCGGGTTTTGAGCTTATACTTCGCCATACCCGTGATTTTTAGACACAGTACATAAAACTACCACGGCCGGCCGGTTTGCGCCAAGGGGGTGCCTTATTCCCACGGCCGGCCGGTTTGCGCCAAGGGGGTGCCTTATTCCGTATCGAAACCTGCCACCCTCTACAATTTGTAGTGGAGTGCGTACTCGGTGTACTAGGAGTTTGGTGCGTGGCCCATACGATTGTGACGGACGTGTGTGAAGGGGTGGCCGATTGCGTGGACGCCTGTCCGGTGGCCTGCATTCATCCGGGGCCGGGCAAAAATCGCAAGGGTACGGACTGGTACTGGATTGATTTCAGTACCTGCATTGACTGCGGTATTTGCCTCCAAGTCTGCCCAGTGGCGGGGGCCATCCTGCCGGAGGAGCGCCCAGATCTGCAAGCCACTCCGGCCTGAACTGTGGCACCGACGGCTGACATTCTACTCAGGGTTGAGGGGGTGTGGGCGGGCTACCTCCCTGACCTGGATATTTTGCAGGGGGTCAACCTGGAGGTTTACCGGGGCGAACTGGTCACCCTGATTGGGCCGAATGGGGCAGGTAAATCAACCCTCGCCAAGACCATCTTTGGCTTGCTGACCCCCCGTCAGGGCACCATCCACTTGGCCGACGAGGCCATAGGCGGCCGGCCGCCCCATGAGCTGGTTCGGCTGGGGATGGCCTATGTGCCCCAGATCGCCAACGTGTTTCCCTCCTTGACCGTGGCCGAGAACCTGGAGATGGGGGCCTACCAGAGTCGGCCGGCCGGTGTGGCGAACCGCCGCACCCAGATTTATGAGCTATTGCCGCTCCTAGGGCAGCGTCACCGCCAGCGCGCCGGTACCCTGTCGGGGGGTGAGCGGCAAATGCTGGCCATGGGCCGGGCACTGATGGCCAATCCCCAGGTTCTCATTCTGGATGAACCCTCTGCCGCCCTCTCCCCCAAGCTGGTGGATGAGGTATTTGCTCAGATTCGGGCCATCAACCAGGCTGGGGTGACAATCATTCTTGTGGAACAAAATGCCCGCAAAGCCCTAAAAATGGCGGATCGGGGCTACGTGCTCGAAAATGGTCGGGATCGGTTTACAGGCTCTGGCCCCAGCCTTCTCCACGACCCCCAAGTCGCAGCACTGTACCTGGGTGGCCGCCATGACTCGCCCAGCCCTGAGGGAAACTGAGGAACCTAGGGCTGGTTCAAGCGGGCGCGCAACTCCTCCAGTTCCCCATCGACCACATCGCCACCCTGGGGGAGGGCCGCAGTGGGTTGACTGGCAGACGGCAGGACTCCACCTCCCATTTTGGCCTTGAGAGCCAGCAGATCCGTGTCCACATCCGTGCCTCCCTCCAACTTGGCAAACTGGCGTTCCAAGTCATCCCCGGCCAATTCCGCTACCGCCTGACTGCGGGCCTCCTGACTGAGTACCTTTTCCTCCATGCGCTCAAAGGCCGCCATTGCCCCACTGGTGGTGACCTTGCCCATCACCTCCTGGATTTGTTCGGTGGCCTTGGCCGCCTTCAGGCGAGCCTTGAGCATGTCCTTCTTGGTCTTCGCCTCGGCGATCTTGCTCTCCAGGGCCAGAAGATTGCGCTTCAAACTTTCCACTTGGCCCTGCTGCTGGTCAATTTGGGCCTTGAGGGCTGTGGCGGTTTCCTGGTGGGTTTTGCGCCGGGTGAGGGCTTGGCGGGCCAGATCTTCCTCACCTTTTTGGAGGGCAAGCTCGGCGCGGCGGTACCACTCATCCGCTTGGCTGGCGTTCTGCTGGTACTGCTGCTCAAGGCGCTTCATGGATGCAATGGCCTGGGCGACCGCCTGCCGCATCTGTACCTGGTCTTCCTGCATGTCCACCAAGGCCTGATCCAGAATCTTCTCTGGGTCTTCAGCGCCACTGACGAGGGCGTTGAGGTTGGAGCGCACAAGCCGGCTGACGCGGTCGAACAGTCCCATGGTGGCAATCCTCGCTGGTGAGTGCTGGCCCGGCAGGCCGAGGGCTTATCCCAATTTTAGTGAAGCCTTTCGAGAGTGATCGATTC
>JACYLR010000244.1 GCA_015272465.1 Gloeomargaritaceae cyanobacterium C42_A2020_066 | reverse complement strand
ATGCATCTCTAGACTCGGCCTAAAGAAGCTTTCACTACTTATTTACTACTACCGACTACCTCAGAGCTAATCCACCAAGAATAATTCAACAACATGAGGGTGCTGGTCGATTCGTTCCTCTGACGCAGATCAAGACAGCTGAAGACCTAAGGGGTGCCATCTCTGATCTCATTCCCCTGCTTCACGCTGCTCCATCTGTGGCAGATCCAATTAGGTACGTTATAAGCGAACTTGGACGAAATGTTCTTGAGCACTCACAATCGCAGGTGGGTGGCTTCGTTTGTGCTCAATACTTTAGGGACAAGAAGCGCATTGCCATAGGAATGGCCGACGCAGGAATTGGAATTCCATCTGCCATTCGAAGATCACACACCTTTACATCAGAAGCAGAGGCTTTAAAACTTGCACTTACACCTGGTATTTCTGGAGCAACCCCAAAGATCGGTGGAAATGATACCAACGCAGGGGCAGGTCTATTCTTTATCCGTAGCATTGCTAAAGTCTCAGGCAACTTCTTCGTGATTTATTCTGGAGGTACTCAATACAAACTTCTCAGACGGCAGGACAACCCGAACTTTCTATTTACTGATCCTTTAATGGAGAGCCATAGAGTTGTGAACGACTTGCCAAAATGGCAGGGCACTGCAATTGGGATTGATATTACAGTTGATGATAAAGTCGAATTTGCAGCACTCCTTGAGAGGATTCGAAATTCTTATTCTATTGGAGTAAAGGCTCGTAGAAAAGACTATTACAAGAAGGTTAGATTCACGTGAAATCGATTCATCTTGCTAAACTCATTGGGTCTTTCGCGGAGGATAAAGACATGGCCGCCCGGCTCCGAAGAGAGGAGATTCTGCCTGCACTTGCAGCGGGTGAAGAGATTGAAATAGACTTTGACGGCATTTCATTGGCAACACAGTCATTTATACATGCCCTCATATCAGAGGCGATACGGGTTCATGGAGAACAAGCTCTAGATTTGATGACGTTTAAGAATTGCGGTATTGCACCAAAAGGAATCATTGAAACTGTTGTCCAATATGTCATGGAGACACTAGAAAGTTAGTAGGCATTGTATATACCTGCCGCCCCAAACACTCGTTACCGTCAAGGCTTGTCCAGTGTATGCGGCATCAAGTACTGGAAACAGGAACGTGGTGCGTCAAAGATATCGATTCCTCCGAGCGGGCAATCAGCCCCCTTCAAGCAGTAGCCTGCATCCGGCGGCGATAGCCTAACAACCAATTAACCATAGTGGCCCGGCGGGTACGGCGGGGAGTCAACTCACTCACCGTGTACCCCGCAAACCCCAACTCCTCCTTCAGCAACTGCTTATCCTCCGGCGGAATGCTCCGGGTCAACTTGACCACGGCCGGCCGGCTGTCGATGAAATCCGGGGGTGTGGGATAGTCCGTCTGCCAAGCCGGGGACACCCCTTCACTCGACCACATCTCCGTTTCCCGGACATAGCGATACCCCAAACCAACCCACACCAGTTGATTCACCACCCCATCCGGCAGTTCATCCTGGAGAATGGCCCATAGGGTCTCATCCGTCAAAGGAGGCAGTGGCAGCATGACCCAGACCCCAATCTATTTGGTGCTCTATGGTAAACCGGGCTGCCATCTCTGCGAGGGGCTGGAAGAATGCCTCCGCCAACAGACCGCCTTTGCCCTCACCCTCGAAGTCCGGGACATCACCACCCAACCCGACTGGTGGCAGCGCTACCAATACGAAATCCCCGTCGTCCATCAGCGCCTCGGGAACCAGGACATCCCCCTGCCCCGGCCGGCCGGCCGCCTCACCCCCACCCTGCTGGAACGCTGGCTCCGCCGCCATCTCCCCACCGAACACCCCTAGAACCCCTGGGGATTCGGAAGCAATTCGGTAGAATCACGGCAAGCTCCGCTCTCTCCTCTGAGGACACCCCCATTAGCACCTTGCCCCCCGTGCCCCCGCCTGCCCTTAGCGAAGCGCTCCGGATTCGCGGGCGTCAACCCCTGAGTGGTGAGGTGACCGTCAGCGGCGCCAAAAACTCAGCCCTCGCCCTGATGGCTGGTGCCCTACTCTGTTCCGATGCCTGCCGCATCCACAACGTGCCTGATTTGGTGGATGTCCAACGCATGGGGCAAGTTCTGGAAGCCCTCGGCCTCCACCTGATTCGCGAAGGCGATGCCCTCGTCCTGGATGGGCGACACGTCCGCAGTGGTCAGGCTCCCTACGAGCTGGTCAGTCAGTTGCGGGCCAGCTTTTTTGTCGTGGGGCCGATCCTGGCCCGATTGGGAGTGGCGCGGGTGCCTCTGCCCGGCGGCTGTGCCATTGGGGCGCGGCCCGTGGAACTGCATGTGCGCGGCCTGCAAGCCATGGGTGCCCACGTCCAAATTGAACACGGCATGGTCTTAGCCCAAGCCCGCAAGCTGCAAGGGGCAAAGATTTACCTGGACTACCCCAGCGTCGGGGCCACCGAAACCTTGATGATGGCCGCCACCCTGGCCGAGGGCGAGACAATCATTGAAAACGCCGCCCAGGAACCGGAAGTGGTGGATTTGGCCAACTTCTGCCGGGCCATGGGGGCACGGATTCGGGGGGCCGGTACCAACACCATCGTGATCGTGGGTGTTCCCCGCCTCCACGGCACCGAGTACACAGTAATTCCCGACCGCATCGAAGCGGGCACCTTTTTGGTGGCGGGCGCGATCACCCACTCGCCCCTCAGCCTGGCCCCAGTGGTGCCCGATCACCTCACCGCCGTCATTGCCAAGTTGCAGGAGATGGGTGCCCAAGTGGTCGAGGACAGCCCCAGTCGGTTGCGGTTGGTGCCGGCCGCTGAATACCAAGCAACGGATATTGAAACCCTGCCCTACCCCGGCTTCCCCACAGATATGCAGGCCCAGTTTATGGCTCTCCTCACCCTGAGTACAGGCAATAGCGTAGTCACCGAAAACGTGTTTGAGAATCGCCTGCGGCATGTGGCCGAATTGCAGCGCATGGGGGCGAACAT
>JACYLR010000197.1 GCA_015272465.1 Gloeomargaritaceae cyanobacterium C42_A2020_066 | reverse complement strand
CATTTCCTGTTCCGCTTGGCGGGGTTTCCAGACCAGTTCCCAGAGGGCGGCCCCCCCGCCAAGGACGAGTGCTGCCGCCAGGAACCCCCAGGTACTTGATCTCAGCATGGCTGACAATAGTGCTCGATACAGCGGATAAACATTTCCACCCCCAGTCCTAGGGCGGTTTCGTCAAAGTCAAAGCAAGGGTGGTGGTGGGGATAGGTGAGCGCCAAGTCCGGATTGGCGGAACCCAGAAAAAAGTAACATCCCGGCACTTCCTGGAGGAAAAAGGCCATGTCTTCCCCCCCCATCGTCTGACAGTTGGGTACCATGCCGGACGGCGTTTCGACCACCACCTGGGCTACCTCCCGCACCAAGGCAGCCAGTTCAGGGGCATTGATCACCGGCGGGTAGAGGTGGCGATAGTCCAACCGGTAGTGTGCACCCTGGGCCGCGCAAATGCCCGCCACCAGGGTTTCTAGACGTTCCGGCAGTTGGGGTGCAAGGGCGGGGTTGAAGTAGCGAATCGTGCCCCCCAGGGTGGCGTTGTCCGCGATCACATTGCGGGCTGTACCTGCTTGGAACTGTCCCACAGTGACCACGACAGGTTCAAGAGGATCCATCTGGCGGGCCACCAGGGTCTGGAGGACGGTCACCACTTGAGCAGCAATCACGAGGGCATCGATGGTTTGCTGTGGTTTAGCTCCGTGTCCCCCCCGGCCCTGGATGGTGATGTCGAAGAAGTCGCTGGCAGCCATCAGAGGGCCACTTTTAACCCCGACAGCACCCAGGGGCAGGTCATTCCACAGGTGAAGGCCCAAAATGGCATCCACCTTGGGGTGCTCTAAAACCCCTGCTTCAATCATGGGCTTGGCTCCCCCTGGACCCTCCTCGGCCGGCTGGAAAATGAGCTTTACCGTGCCGGCAAAGCTCTCTCGATGGGCCGCGAGGTAGCGGGCTACGCCCAAGAGGATGGCGGTATGGCCATCATGGCCGCAGGCATGCATCACCCCATCGATGCGGGAGCGGTAGGGGACAGTGTTGAGTTCTTGGATGGGAAGGGCGTCCATGTCGGCCCGCAGCGCCAGTACAGGCCCCGGCCGGCCGCTGCTGAGGGTGGCCACTACCCCGGTCTGGGCAATGCCGGTCTGGGGTTCATAGCCCCAGGCGCGCAACTGCTCGGTGACAACGGCCGCCGTGTTCACCTCGCGAAACCCCAATTCCGGGTGCTGATGAAATTGGCGCCGCCAGGTAACCAGTTCGGTTTGGAGGGCCTGTACGGCCGGCCGGAGGGAGTCCTGAACCGCCCGTCGTGACGTGGGGAGGGTGTTGACCATGATCGCTGCCGAGAACCACAGGCTTTGTTCTCACGCTAGCACGGGGTCGCCGCCCCAACCCTCCCGCGGACTATTCGGCTGCCGCTAGTTCGGCCTCCGTGCTGCCCCGACTGCGGGAACGGGTAAGGCTATTGAACAGCATCTGGCCAATGGCCTTGATCAGGTTGCCGTTCAATTCCTGGAACATGGCCATATTCATGCGGAAGGCGTCGTTGGCTTCCTCAACAATGGTCTCGATGGTTGCCTCATCCAAGGGCAGACTGTCTAGAGTTTGGCGATAGTGGGCCTTAAAGGCTTTCTCGTCGCCGATCTGCTCGAACTCGTAGAAGGCTGTCCCGTCACCCTCCAGGTTCATAGCTCGCTGGGCGATTTTCTTCAGGATCTGGCCCCCGGACAAATCCCCCAGGTAGCGGGTGTAGGAATGGGCCACGAGCAGTTCCGGCTGGGTGGCGGCCAATTCCTGAATGCGGGCGACGTAGGCTCGGCCGGCCGGGGTGGGGGCTAGGCTCTCGCGCCAGTGGGGGCCAAAGTAGAAGACCAAATCCTTTTCCAGGCTGGCGCGTCGGTGCAGTTCCGGGAAGACAATTGGGCCAACCACCGGATGGGACTGGTGCTGGAGCAGCGCCTCTTCCATAGCGCTGTAGACAAAGTAGAGGTTGCCCACCAGCCGACCGTAGGCTTGCTTGTCCACTACGCCCTTCAGGAAGCATTTGACAAAGCCAACGTTCTCCGCCATCGTGTGGGACTTTTTCGTCCCTTCTCGCAGTCGCTGTGCTAAATCGGTGGTCATATCAGAGGCGCTCAATCGCGAAAACGTGAACCCAAGACGTGCGTATGTAAATATGAGTGGGCAGAGGCCCCAGATCGTTAAGATAGGGCGTCCTGTTACCGGTTTCCGTTACAAATTCTAAAGTTGACGGCCGGCCGGTGGGGGTGTTCTGTGGCGCATCCGGGCCGGCGGATATCCCTACCCACTGACGGCCGACAGGGTTGCTAGGCTGAAGGTAGTGACCTTTTGGGCTACTCACGGGCGCAATCTATGGCCAAGACGGATTTCAAGGACTACTACGCCGTGCTCGGGGTGAGTCGGGAAGCCTCCGCTGAGGACATTAAAAAGGCATTTCGGCGATTGGCCCGCAAGTACCACCCCGACCTCAACCCTGGGGATCAGCAAGCTGAGGCGCGCTTCAAGGAAGTTAATGAAGCCCACGAGGTTCTAGGTGATCCGGAGAAGCGGCGGCGCTACGACCAGTTCGGTCGCTACTGGCAACAGCCTAGCCCAGGGCCGGCCGGGGGAGGTGCTGGATTTAGCAGTGATTTCGGCGAGTTTGACTTTGGCCGCTACACCAGCTTTGAAGAGTTCATCAATGAGTTGCTGGGGCGGTTTGGGGCGGAAGCCCGTGGAGGGGGAGGCTACGGTGCACCCGGTGGTTTCCCAGACTTTGGCGAGGCCAGCGGCCGGCCGGGGCAGACCCCTGGCGCTGAACTCTCTCTGCAACTGACCCTGCGCGAGGCCTTCCAGGGTACCCAGAAGCGTCTTCAGATCGGGGGGGAAACCCTTGAAGTCCGCATTCCCGCGGGGGTCAAACCGGGGTCGCGGATTCGGGTGCGCGGCAAAGGCGCGGTCAACCCCTTCAATCAGCAACGCGGTGATCTCTACCTGAGCGCCGCCCTCCAGCCCCACAGTTTCTTTCGGTTTGAGGAGGGGCGACTGGCCTGTGACCTGCTGATTACGCCGGATGAGGCGGTGTTGGGCACCCAGGTAGACGTGCCCACCCCCGATGGGTCGGTAACCGTGCGCGTCCCGGCGGGCATTCGCTCCGGCCAGACCCTACGGCTGCGGGGCAAGGGATGGCCCCAAGGCCAAGGCGAGCGGGGTGATCTGATGGCCAAGATTCAAATTGTCCCCCCCAAAGACAAGGAACTCTCGGCCGGTGAACGGGAGTTATACACCCGCATCAGTAGCCAGCGCAGCTTCAATCCCCGCCAAGACTGGCGATCGATTAGCCTCTAGGGAACAGTAAAGCCCCGTGCCTCACAGATGAACGTCCTAGAACTGGCGGTGGAGCAGGGCGGAGAACGCCTCGATCGCTGGCTGGCAGCCCAGGTGCCCGATCTCTCCCGCTCGCGTCTGCAACGCCTGATTCGTCAGGGCCAAGTGTGGCTGAATGGTGAGGTCTGCACCTCGAAGCATGAGGCCCTCACGGCTGGGGATGTGCTGGAGGTGGTGATTCCTGATCCTGCGGTTCTTGACCTCCGGCCCCAAGCCATTCCCCTGGATATCCTCTATGAGGATGACCAACTCCTAGTCCTCAACAAGCCGGCCGGCCTGGTGGTGCACCCGGCTCCAGGACATCCCGATGGCACCTTGGTCAATGCCCTGTTGGCCCACTGCCCCTCTTTGCCGGGGATAGGTGAGCAACAGCGACCGGGGATCGTCCACCGTTTGGATAAGGACACAACGGGGGCCATGATGGTGGCCAAGACGGATCTGGCCCACCAAGCCCTCCAGGAACAACTGCGTACCCGCGCGGCGAAACGGGAATACCTGGGTCTGGTGCACGGGGCACCGGCTGTAGCCGCAGGAACCCTGGATGCTCCCCTGGGCCGGCATCTCCAGGATCGGCTGCGCATGGCTGTGGTCGAACGGGGTGGCCGGCCGGCCGTCACCCACTGGCAGATACAGGAGCGGCTGGGGCCGCATACCCTGGTGCAGTTTCGCTTGGAGACTGGCCGAACCCACCAAATTCGGGTGCATTGTCAGCACTGGGGTCACCCGATTGTGGGCGATCCCCTCTACAGTCGCGGCGGCCGGCCGGCCGTGCATCTACCGGGACAGGCCCTCCATGCCTGGCGATTAACCTTGGATCATCCAGTTTCAGGGGAGCGGCTTGTCTGTACAGCGCCCCTGCCCGATGCTTTTGAGAAACTCCTCCACCGCCTGCGGGGCATGTGGGGGGAGAAGGCGGCAACGGTGTCCTGGTACCCCAGCCATTCGGCCGGCCCATCCAGCAGTCCAATGGCTCTAGATGAGGAGGTTTAACCCTCTAGGGAATCGCCTAACCCCTCACCATTGTGGTAGGCCGCTAGGATAACTTCGGTGGTGCGGCCCCAGGCAATGGCTCCCCGGCGGTCAATCCCGATCGCCCCCAAATCCCGACCCCGGCCGGCCGCTTCAGCGAAGGATTTCTCAAAGGCGGCCGGGAGCGAAAAGCCATCCGTGACTCGAATCACTAGGCGCGCCGCCAGACATTCATCCACAATATCCTCACCGATGCCGGTGCAACTGATGGCTGCGTCTGTATTGGCATAGGTACCTGCGGGCATGGCCGAGTCACTCACCCGGCCGACGTACTCGCCTCCCTTGCCTCCTGTGGAGGTTCCCGCCGCCAAGCGGCCAGCCGCGTCCAAGGCTACAACGCCGATGGTGCCATAGTGCTGATCCGTCGCCGTCACCAGATTGGTGAGGGCCGGCCGGCCGTCGGCCTGACCGTGAAGCTGCTCCTCCACCCACTCCTGGAGCCGCTGGGGCGTCAGGGGATCGTAAAGGGGCAATCCCAGGGCACGGGTGAGGGCCTGGCTACCGGTTTCCGAGAGAATCCGATCAGGCTGCGATTGGAGGTGCTGGGCAAGCTGAATCGGGTTTTTGAGGCGCTGGGCATTGATCACGCCACTGAATCGCTGGGCGGGGCCATCCATCAGAGCGGCGCTCAGGCGAATCTGGCCGTCGGATTGCAGCACCGCCCCCGTGCCCGCGTTGAACTGGGGATCGTCCTCCAGCAGTTGGCACCCTTGAATCACCACTTCAAGGGCTGACATACCGCCAGCAAGACGGGCATACAGCGTATCTAAGATGTGGTGCAGCGACTTGCGAATGGCATCCTTGGCACCCGGGCCAGTTAGGCTGCTGCCCGCCCCACCGTGGATAATCAGCTTGGGGCCGGGGGTCGGAGCTAGGGCATGAACCGTTGGGGTGAATGCGGGCATCGGGTTAGCCCATCTTCTTCAAGCCAGCCTGGGTCGGGTTGAACCCAAGCCCAAAGGCCGTTTCGCCATCGTAATAGGCACCTTTGAAGTTAGCACCCGTCACATCAGCCCCCTGAAGATTCGCACCCTTGAGGTTGGCACCTTGCAGATTCGCACCCTTGAGGTTGGCGTCCCCCAGGTCAGCATGCCAGAGGTTGGCACCCGCTAGGTCAGCATTCGTCAAATCGGCGGCCACCAGATCAGCAGAGCCTAACTGCGCTTCACTCAGATCAGCCGCATACATATTGGCGCGGCGCAACTTGGCTCCCCGCAACTTGGCTCCCCTGAGATGGGCGCGAAATAGATCAGCCCGTTGGAAATCCCGCTCCCCGGCGGCATATTTTTCCAGTAACTCCGAACCGCCACCCACGCGCTGCTCTGCGGAACCTGACATGCCGATGCTCCCTTCGACCTACCCTCTTTTACAGTAACAAATCGCCCAGAACACAGGCAGGCTATGCTCAGGGTAGAGGCAGGTTGGGCAACCCCTATGGATATGTGGCTCGATACGGCCGAGGTGGAGGTGATTGTCCGGGCGGCACGTCAGGGTGTCCTCACGGGCGTGACCACAAACCCCACAATCCTGGCCACGGCCGGCCGGCCGCCAGCGGAGATTATCCCTGCGTTGCTTAAGGCCCAACCAGGTTGGTTAACGGTTCAAGTGACCGCAGCAGAGACCACCGCTATGGTCGCCCAAGGGAAACGGCTGCGGGACTTGTCGCGGCGGATTGTCGTCAAGATCCCGATGACGCCGGCCGGCCTAGAGGCCACCTACACTCTGAGCCAGAAGGATATTCCGGTGATGGTCACCGCCGTGGTGCAGCCTCAGCAAGCCTGGTTAGCCCACCTGGCGGGTGCAGCCTATGTAGCGCCTTACCTGGGACGAATGCTGGCGGCCGGCCTCGACGGGTTTCAGATCTTGGAGGACATGGCGGCGCTGGTGCGGGGTTCCCATCCCCCCACACAGATCATTGTGGCTTCCGTGAAAACCCTGGATCAGGTGGTGGGTTGTGCCCGAGCGGGGGCGCATGGGGTAACGCTGCCGGGGAGCCTGTTTGATCAACTCCATACCCATCCCCTGACCACCCAGGGATTAACCCAGTTTGCTGAGGCAGGGGATCAGCTCGCCGGACTCTGAGGCCACAGGTCTGGCCGGCCACTGGCGATGGCTAGGACATACCCAGCATTGCAGCGTGGTGGGCCATGTGATCGCCCAAGAAGCTGGCAATGAAGTAGTAGCTGTGGTCGTAGCCCATTTGGAGCCGCAGGGTCAGGGGGTAGCCCACCTCACTACAGGCTTGCTCCAGGAGTTCCGGCCGCAGTTGTTGCCCCAGGAAACCATCCTTATCCCCTTGATCCACCAAGAGCGGCCGCCGTTCAGTGGTGTGGCGTACCAGATGACAGGCATCGTAGGCCAGCCAATCGGCTTCCTGATCTCCCAGATAGGCCGCAAACGCTTTCCGCCCCCAGGGGACTTGGGTCGGCGCCACAATCGGTGCAAAGGCCGAAATTGACCGGAACTGATCGGGGTTGCGCAGGCCAATCACCAGGGCACCGTGGCCGCCCATCGAATGCCCCAAGATCCCCTGCCGGCCGGCCGCAATCGGGAAGTGCGTCGCAACCAGGGCGGGCAGTTCACTGACAACGTAGTCGTACATGCGGTAGTGGGAGGCCCAAGGGGACTGGGTGGCGTTGACGTAAAATCCTGCCCCCGTGCCCAAGTCCCAACTGTCCTCCTCGCCAGGTAGGTTACACCCCCGTGGGCTGGTGTCGGGGGCAATCACAATTAACCCGTACCGGGCCGCATACATCTGGGAACCAGCCTTGGTGATGAAGTTCTGCTCAGTGCAGGTCAAACCGCTCAGCCAATAGAGAACCGGACAGGCCTGGGTTGCCGCTTGGGGCGGCAGATAAACCCCAAACCGCATGGTGCAGCCCAGTACGGCCGAGCGATGCTCATAAACCCGCTGCCAGCCCCCAAAGCAGCGCTGGTTACTCACAAGGGTCACATCTGGAGTCACCGGGAATGCTCCTGCCTAGCCTAGGCGGCTGAGGGTTCTTGGAAGTGGATCACCGAGCGAATCACCTGGCCCTCGTGCATCAGGTCAAAAGCTGTGTTGATGGCCTCCAAGGGCAGAGTCTTACTGATAAACGGCTCAATCTGGATTTCTCCTGCCATGTAGCGATCCACGTACCCCGGCAACTGGGAACGTCCCTTGACGCCGCCAAAGGCACTACCCCGCCAGACGCGACCGGTCACCAATTGAAACGGACGGGTACTGATCTCCTCTCCTGCCCCGGCTACCCCGATGATTGTCGATTCGCCCCAGCCCTTGTGGCAGCACTCCAGTGCCGCCCGCATCAGCTTGACGTTGCCCACGCACTCAAACGAGTAGTCCACCCCGCCGTCGGTCAGTTCCACAATGACCTGCTGGATCGGGGCGTCATAGTCCTTGGGGTTGATGCAGTCTGTTGCTCCCAACTGCCGCGCCAAGTCAAACTTTTCGGAGTTAATGTCCACCGCCAGGATTCGGCCGGCCTTGGCCATCACTGCGCCCTGCACCGCCCCCAATCCCACACCCCCCAGGCCAAACACCGCCACTGTCGAGCCAGGTGGCACCTTGGCCGTATTCAGCACTGCCCCGATGCCCGTAGTGATACCGCAACCCAGAAGACAGACCTTCTCCAGCGGCGCGTCCTTGCGGATTTTAGCCACGGCGATTTCGGGCAGGACGATGTACTCGCTGAAGGTGCTAGTGCCCATGTAGTGGTACAGGGTCTGGCCCTTATGGCTGAAGCGGCTGGTACCGTCGGGCATCAAGCCTTTGCCCTGGGTGACCCGGATCGCTTGGCAGAGATTAGTTTTCCCGGAACGGCAGAACTTGCACTGACCACATTCGGGGATGTACAGCGGGATAACGTGATCACCAGGTTGGACATGGGTGACGTCCGCCCCCACCTCCTGCACCACACCCGCGCCCTCGTGGCCCAGGATGGCGGGAAACAGGCCCTCTGGATCTTTGCCGGACAGAGTATAGGCGTCCGTATGGCAGACTCCTGTGGCCACCAGCTTGACCAGGACTTCCCCGGCCCGCGGCCCCTCTAGATCTACTTCCTCCAGGGTCAACGGCCGGCCGGCCGCCCACGCTACTGCTGCCCGCGTTTTCATGGTTGCCGCATCTCCCCGCTTGCCCCTAGGCTGGGACTACGCCTGAAACAGACTTGTTATAACATTTTCCCGTCCCCCCGCCCATCCCCACTTGCCCTATGGCCCGCATCCTGGTTTTTCAGCACCTCCCGGTCGAACATCCTGGCAGTCTGCGGGACTTTCTGGCGGAGGATGGGTTTTCCTGGGATGTCGTAGAACTGGATGCCGGAGACCCGATTCCCAGCCTGGCAGGTTACGATGCCCTCTGGGTGATGGGTGGCCCGATGGATGTCTGGGAAGAGGATTCATATCCCTGGCTCCGGGCCGAAAAGGCGGCGATTCGCGAAGCCATCCTGGAGCGGGGCATGGCCTACCTGGGGTTGTGCCTAGGCCATCAACTCCTCGCCGATGCCCTGGGTGGACAGGTTGGCAAAGCCGCCCAAGCGGAAGTGGGCCTGATGACTGTCACCCAAACCCCGGCCGGCCGGGCACATCCCCTGTTTGTTGGCCTCCCTGAGACCATTCCTTGCCTGCAATGGCATGGGGCCGAAGTGCAGCAACTCCCCCCCGGTGCCCAGACTCTTGCCCAATCTCCCCACTGCGCCATCCAAGCCCTTGCCCTAGGAGAGCGGGTGCTCGGCCTGCAATTCCATGTGGAAATCACCCCCACGACCATCCAGGACTGGGACGCAATCCCCGCCTATCGTCAGGCGCTAGAAACCGTACTGGGGCCGGCCGGCCGCACCACCCTAGAGCAGGCCACCCAAGCGGCCATGCCCCACCTGCACCACACCGCCCGCCAACTCTACCGCAACTGGGTCAGAACCCTCGGCTAGGGTTAGCCTGGCTGGCCCCTCAGGCCGTGTGTCACTATAGAAAGACCGGCCTCACCGGCTTTTGACACCCCCCTGCCCATGGATAGTCCCCTGCACGCCGTCCAATCCCCCTACTACTACGGCGACAACGCCGTCCGTACCCCCCCACCGGATCTGCCCTCGCTGCTGCTCAAGGAGCGGATCATCTACCTGGGGATGCCGATTGTGCCGGCCGTGACGGAATTGATCATCGCCCAGTTGCTCTATTTGCAGTACGAAGACCCGGACAAACCGGTTTACTTCTACATCAACTCCACCGGCACCTCCCGTTACGATGGCGAACCCGTAGGCTTTGAGACCGAAGCCTTCGCCATCTGCGACACCATGAATTACATCAAACCGCCGGTACACACCATCTGTATCGGTCTGGCGATGGGGATGGCGGCCGTCTTACTCTCCGGCGGTACCCGTGGCAGCCGGGCCAGCCTACCCAACGCTTCGATTGTCCTCCATCAGCCCCGTGCCTACGCCCGCGGTCAAGCCTCAGACATCCAAATCCGAGCCAAGGAAGTGCTCGCCAACCGGGCCACCATGCTCGAAATCCTGGCCCAAAACACGGGTCAACCCACGGATAAGCTCAGCCAGGACATGAACCGCATGTTCTACATGTCGCCCCAGGAAGCCAAGGACTACGGGCTGATCGACCGAGTCCTGGAAAGCCCCAAAGAGTTGTCCAAGGCAGTCCCCGCCATTGCTCCCAGCCTCTAAGCCGCGTCTAGGAAATCAGGAAATCAAGGAAAACACTCCATGCCCATTGGTGTTCCCAAAGTTCCCTATCGTCTGCCGGGTGAACCCTACACCCAGTGGATCGACATCTACAATCGTCTCTATCGCGAGCGCATCATCTTCTTAGGTCAAGAGGTGGACGATGAGATCGCAAATCAGATCGTGGCGGTGATGCTCTATCTCGACTCCGATGAACCCGGCAAAGACATCTATCTCTACATCAACTCTCCTGGCGGCTCAGTGACCGCGGGTATGGCCATCTACGACACCATGCAGCATGTCAAATCCGACGTGGTGACCATCTGTGTGGGTCTTGCGGCCTCCATGGGGTCGTTCCTGTTAATGGCGGGCACCAAGGGTAAGCGTTTGGCGTTGCCCCACGCCCGGATCATGATCCACCAGCCCTCTGGTGGCACCCGGGGTCAGGCTTCGGATATTGAAATTGAAGCCCGGGAGATCGTCCGCATTCGCCATCAATTGAATAAGGTCTACGCCGACCGCACCGGTCAGCCCCTAGAGCGGATTGAACGCGACATGGATCGGGATTACTTTATGTCCGCCCCGGAAGCCCTCGCCTACGGTTTGGTGGATCGGGTGATCGACAGCAAAGCCCCCTAAGCAGTCCTGCCATGCCCATCGGTACTCCCCAGGTTCCCTATCGCTTTCCCCAATCCGCCTACAGCCAGTGGGTAGATATTTACAATCGGCTCTACTGGGAGCGGATCATCTTCCTGCGGGAACCAATCGATGATCAGATTGCCAACCAGATTGTCGCTATCCTGCTTTACCTAGACTCGGATAATCCAGGCAAGGACATCTACCTCTACATCAACTCGCCGGGGGGGGCTGTCCATGCTGGGCTGGCCATCTACGACACAATGCAGTACATTCGCTCCCCTGTCGTGACCATTGGGGTGGGTATTGCAGCCTCAATGGCGGCTTTTTTACTGGCTGGGGGTACCCCTGGAAAGCGCTTTGCCTTGCCCAATTGTCGCGTCATGATCCACCAGGCAGCGGGAGGCAGTCAGGGACAGGCCTCGGACATTGAAATTGATGCCCAGGAGATTCTGCGCCTCAACCGCCGCATGGATGAGATTTTGGCGCAGCACTCGGGGCAGCCCTTAGAGCGCCTTGTGCGGGATCAGCAGCGGGATTTTTACCTATCGGCTGCGGAAGCGGTAACCTATGGGTTAATTGACCGCGTGATTGAGGGCCGGCCGACGCCGACATGACACCAGACCAGTGCTATCGAATTCTCGGCCTTGGGCCAGGGGTGTCACTGGCGGATGTAAAAGTGGCCTACTGCAAGCTAGCGCGACAGTTCCACCCCGATGTCAATCCCGGCGATCCGGAGGCCCATCAGAAGTTCATCGAGGTCACCCAGGCCTATGACCGGCTCTTGGAGTTTCTCCAGTCCCAGCCTCGCAAATCCACCTACAGTGCCCCTGTCCCGCCCCCAGAACCGGTGATCCGCGTGCAGCGGCCGGCCGCACCTCCTCCACCTCCAGTTGCCCCACCGCCCCCAGTTGTTAGCAGGCCCCAACCTCCACCACCCCCGCCCCCACCGGCCGGCCCTAGCCTTTCTGAGGAAGATCGAAAGGTGAAGTTACGGGCCTACGAGCAATGGCAAGCCCAACTAAACCAGGACCAATTTGCCCGTGCCGTCGCCATTGCTGATGGACTGGCCCAGCGTTTTCCTCAAGATCCCCAGGTTCACCAATGGCAAGCCATTAGCTATCACCACTGGGGCCGCCATCTTATTCAAACACGCGAGTACGAGCGGGCAAGGGCTTGCTTGCGTAAGGCATTGAAACTAGATCCCCACAACCGCCGCCTGTGGCAGGAGGTAGAGCGCGACTTTCGCCGCTTGGAGCAACTTTATCGATAGAAAATTGGCTATGCACACGTGGCTGAGGCGCAGCCGGGGCAGTTTGCTGGTAGGGCTGGGCTATCTCCTATCACCCCTATCCTGGTGGAATGATCTCGTATTTATAGCCAGATTGCCTTGGCTTGACCCACGTCCAGTACGTAAGCCTCTGAACTAAAAAGAGGGCTGTTGCACCTACATCTTTGAACCTGATGTGTCAACCTAAGCTGGAGTAGCTATAACTTGCCGATGGCCCTAGGGGTTGGATATGGCGTGTCCTGGTTACGGCCTGGATGTTACCGGGCACCCTTGCGGGGTACTGGCTTTCCAATATGTTAGGCAGGCTCCTCCTCCAGTTCGGTACTCTTGATGTACTCAACCCTGAGGGTAACCCGAACCTGAAGCAACACTTGTGGTGGGGCTTGGGAGGATCAACTGTGTACACCCTCATTATTGGAGGGCTTGTCTACTTCCACATCCTGGAGTTGCCAGACTTTCTTCGGGGATCGAGTCTTAGCGAGTTTCTGTCAGACAGGCTCTAATTTCTACCTCAAGTCAAATCCAAGCGGCCGGCCGCCTTGAGCTTGGGGTTGAACCGGATGGGTTCTTGAACACCGCGTTCGGCCAGCCGCGCCAGAATCTGCTCCTCCAGTTGGCGAGCAGCCTGTTTCAGTAACCGTTCCCGCCCCACATCATCCAGATTGGGGTCTGCCCACGGCTGAACCGCAGTTTCCTGGGGAGTCCATAGGTCTTGTACTTGGATGGGGGCTTCCCAACGGGCCTGCTCCGGGCCATTGCCGGGGGGCAGTGTGGGTTGCTCAGCCAACCAAGCCTGGCGCAGGCTTTCCAAAAGGGTACGGCTAGGGCGATCCACTGTCTCGACCTTCAGCCAGTAGCACTGGTGGGGCTGGCGAACCAGATGGTTTTTGAGGCTCAGGTGGATGTCGCGCGAATAGCCGATGTACTGCAAAACCTGGGCTTGGTCATAGATGGCATAGACCCCCACTCGCCCCTGCAATTCGGCTGGCAAATACCCTTGGGCATCCACAAAAGGTAGGAACGGCCGGCCGGCGAGGGCGTTGGACTCAGACATCGCAGCTTCTCGACAGGAGGGGGTACCGTGTTCCAGCCTACGTCACTCCAGACCCGGCAGGGGATCTGGCTCAAGTCGCTCCGCAATACGGAGCTTGGCGGAGCGGGCACGGGGATTGGTCGCCACCTCCTCCACATCCGCAACGAGGGGTTTCCGGGTGATGACCCGCAGCCGCGTATCCGCCACAAACCCGTGCTTGACCCGCCGATCCTCCAGGGAATGGAAGCTGATCACCCCCAATCGGCCGGCCGGCCGCAGCCAGTCGGGTGCCCGGCGCAGCAGCATCTCTAGGGCACTTAGCTCTCCGTTCACAGCGATCCGAATAGCCTGAAAAACCCGTGTGGCCGGATGGATAGGGCCACGGCGACAGGAGGACGGCACCGCCTGGCGGATGGTTTCCGCAACCGCTGTGGTGGTAGCAAACGGCCGGCCGGCCACCAGAGCGCGGGCAATCCGGCGGGAAAACCGCTCCTCCCCATACTCGGAAAAAATCCGCACCAAATCCACCTCTGACCAGTTATTCACCACCGTGGCGGCGGTCAACTCCCCCCTTGGATTCATGCGCATATCCAGGGGGCCTTCCAGCCGGAAACTAAACCCCCGCTCCGGCCGATCCAACTGAGGCGAACTCACCCCCAAATCCGCCACGATGCCATCAAAAGGCTGATCACCCGGATCAAAGTCCTGGAAGTTCCCAGGCCACAGGGTCACCTGGTCAGCCCAGGGGTGCAGCCGTTCCGCCGCCTGCGCCAACGCCTGGGGGTCTTGATCCACGCCCACCAACCTGACCTGGGGAGCCGCCGCCAGGATCAGGGCCGCGTGTCCGCCCAAGCCCACTGTGCAGTCCAAATACCGGCCGGCCGGCCGCACCTGCAACCCCGCCACCACGGCCGGCCCCAACACCGGAATGTGATCCAGCTCAGCCACAGGTTGACTTAGCACTCTGGGCCTTTTGAATCAACCAGTCTGGTGGCCCTAGGGTGCGGTTTGGCACCTCATAGCTGCCATCTTTGCCCTTAAACGTCTTCAGTTCATCCTTGAACATACGATCTGCTTCCCGCTGGAAATGGGCCGCCACCGTGGGATTCTCAATCACTACCAGGGTTTCGTCATTCATATGGTTGGCCGAAGGTGTCCAGTTTTGGGACCCCACGATCACCGTTTTCCGGTCAATCACAGCCATCTTGTGGTGCAAGCGATCCCCCTTGGGTAAATTGGGTACCCCCACATTCGGATTGGGGGAGGACCAGGGGGCATTCCCATCCTCGTACTTACAACTTCCCTTGCGAGGAATCGCCAACCCCCACATATCCAAGGTTTCACTGTAATCCCGGAAGGCGAAATCCGGTTCATTCAGCAGGCGAATCGTCACGCCTCTCGCAAACAAGGGCTGCATCACATTGACTAAAGCCTGATCCGAGAACACAAAAAGCAGCATATCCACCGACTGCTGCGCCTTCTCCAAGGTGCGGCCAATCAAACCATTTACAGACTGATCCCAACCCTGCCGCCGACTGGTGGCCGAAAACTGGATAGTCATGGGCCCACCCGCCAAATAGACGGTTTGCGGCTCCCGATAGCGCTTCTGAACGCCAAATAGACTGTCCGGCCGGCCGCTTGGCCCATCCCCCCACATGATGTCGAATTCTTCGGTGAAGATGCGTGCCACCTGAGCATCATCGATCAAAAGCAGGGAATTGGGATTACCCCGGCTTTCAGGGGTGGCGAAATCCCCATGCACATCACTGGTGGTCAGGTTGGCCGAGGTGATCAGCACCTTGCGATTATCAAAGACCATAAACTTATGGTGCATGAGGCCACTGCCCCGCGACCCGTCCGCCGTGTCATCGATCAGGGGCACCCCGCCCCGCTCCAGCAGGACAATGGCATCGCGCTGGTTGACCTCATCCTCGGTCACTCGCCCATCGCCGTTCACATCCACCAGCTTGATCACTTCTTCGTAGCGACTTTTCTCGTGCTCCGAGAGGTCATCCGCCTCGCGACTATCCAACCGACTAAGCGCCTTGTTGTAATTATTCTCAATAATGACCCGCACTTTCTTGCCCGCCTTGTGTTGGTCTACCAGGGCCTGGGCCACGAGGGGGAGCCGAATCTCCTGGACGGCCGCATCAATGGCTGACGCCTTACGGATTTCCTCCACTATGATCGCCTCAAAATCATCCCCAACCCGGCGAATCTTGCGGTAGGGGTCGGTGTAGACCGCCGCCTCCGATTGATTGAAGAACACTTTGACCTGGGGATCCTGAGGCAAGGGCGACTGAGTGGGCCGGGGGCCGCAACTCACCAGCGCCGCCGCAAGGACTACAATAGGCAGAGTTGGCAGGAACTTTGGAAAGCGCATGGCGTCTTACAGGGTGGTACTGCCGGAGCTAAGTCATCCATGGATTCGATGCTGTCCGTCTCGTGGTTGCCCATCGATGTCCGGCCTGCACCCGTGACCAAGCTAACCACTGAGGAGTTGGTTACCCGCTGTCAGCAGGGACTTCGACCGGAGCGGGCGACCTTCACTGAGCTAGTCCGACGGCATCAGGCCCATGTGGAGCGTTTGCTGTATCATCTGGCTCCCGACTGGTCAGACCGGGCCGACTTGGTGCAGGAGGTCTGGATTCGAGCCTACGGGAATATTAAGCGACTCCAAGACCCCGTGAAGTTTAGGAGTTGGTTAAGCCGGATCGCCACCAACCTTTTCTACGACGAACTGCGCCGCCGCAAACGGCATCAATCCAGCATTTCCCTGGACGCCCCCCGCCAGACCGGGGATGGGGAGATGGATTGGGAGGTGGCGACGCCAGACCCAGGGCCGGCCGAAGATTTGGCCACTCAGGAGTTTTACGAGCGGCTGCGCCAAGCTATTGCCGAACTCCCGGAAGCCTTTCGGACAACCATCATGCTCCGAGAATTGGATGGCCTTGCCTACGAGGAAATTGCAGACATCACAGGCGTGTCCCTGGGAACGGTGAAGTCTCGCATTGCCCGTGCCCGCCAGCGCCTTCAGTTGGAGTTACAGGATTACGTCGAACCCTGAGTGGGTTGAACCTCTAGGACACCTGCTCTCTCAACCTCACACCCTGTTTCCGCAGATTGGCTATGGCTCACCACCCCTACGACCACGATCCCTCTCCCCTGCCAGACTGTTTTGAACTACTGAGTGCCTACCTTGATGGGGAGGTGACTCCAGCCGAACGGCAGACTGTGGAGCGGCTGCTGGCAACAGATCTGGAGATTCGCCGGTTCTACGACAAGTTGCGCCGGGTTCACACCCACCTCCAATCCCTCGATGAACGAGATCAGCCTGCTGTACACACTTCTCCGGAAGCCCTAGTGGACGGTGTGATTACAGCGGTGACCACCCGAACGCGGCGGCGCTTGGCCTGGACAGGAGCGATGGTGGCTGTCGCCTCTCTGGTAGCTGGGGTTGTCTCAGGCTGGCAGACCCGGCCGGCCGTGCAGTTGGCCACCCAACCCACCCCAGAACAACTGGCAGCCCTGCCCCCCGTACCGCCCACGTTGACGACACCCGCTCCCCCAGATACCCCTGTCACTCCACTCACCGGACTGCCTACGCTGACGGGGAATGCCGAACCTAAGGAACCGGAGCTTGGCAGTGGCCTAGGGGTTTCCCTAGGAACAACCGAGACCCGGCCGGCCGCTGTCAACAGTGCATCCACTGCTTCAGACCCTGAGGGAGAGACGCTGATGCTGGTGCTCAACCGGCCACCCGTGCAAATTCCCCAGCAGTTGCTCAAGCCCTAGAGCCTTACCAGCAGCAGTAAATAGACCTCTAGTGCGGGATCACCCTAGGTGCGTAGCTGGGCCTCCATCGCCGCAACTTCCAGCGTGGTTTTGAGCACCGTATCGGGGTTCAAGCTGATCGAATCAATCCCCAAGCTAACCAGGAAGCGAGCGAACTCCGGGTAATCGCTAGGGGCCTGGCCACAGATACCAATTTTGCGCCCGCAGCGGTGGGCTGTTTCAATAGCCAGGGTCACCATGCGCTTCACTGCGTCGTTGCGCTCATCAAACAGATGGGCTACTTGGGCAGAATCCCGATCCAGCCCTAAGGTGAGTTGGGTCAGATCATTGGAGCCAATTGAAAATCCATCAAACACCTCAGCAAACTGGTCAGCACAGATCACATTGCTGGGCAATTCGCACATCACGTAGACCTGTAGTCCGTTTTCGCCCCGTACCAGGCCGTGGCTGGCCATTTCAGCCAACACCCGCCGTCCCTCCTCAGGCGTCCGACAGAAGGGCACCATAGGAATGACATTCGTAAGGCCCATGGTTTCCCGCACCAGCCGCAACGCTCGACATTCCAGACCAAAGGCATCCCGGTAACGGGGATCGTAGTAGCGAGAGGCTCCCCGCCAGCCGATCATTGGGTTTTCCTCCTCCGGCTCAAATCCCTTGCCCCCCAGCAAATTGGCGTACTCGTTGGTTTTGAAGTCCGACAATCGCACAATCACGGGATGAGGGTGAAATGCAGCCGCAATCATCCCTATTCCGTGGCTCAGTTGCTCAATAAAGTAGTCGATTTTCTGGGAATAGGCGCGAGTCAGACGGGTGATCTGTTGCCGGGCAGCCTCATCTTCCACTTGGTCGAAATGCAGGAGAGCCAGCGGGTGCACCTGAATCTGGTTGGTAATAATAAACTCCAGCCGAGCTAAACCCACACCAGAACAGGGAATGGCGGCCAGACCAAAAGCCTCGTCAGGATTGCCCACGTTCATCAAAATCTGAGTGCGGGTTTCTGGGAGGGCTTCCAATGTGACTTCCTCAATCCGGAAGGGCAGCAATCCGGCGTAGACCCGGCCCTCTTCCCCCTCGGCACAGGAGACGGTGATATCTTGGCCGGGGTGGAGGGTGGTGGTGGCCTGACCACAACCGACAACGGCAGGAATCCCCAGTTCCCGGGCAATAATGGCTGCGTGGCAGGTACGTCCACCTTGATTGGTGACAATGGCACTGGCCCGCTTCATGATCGGTTCCCAGTCCGGATCGGTCTTGTTAGTGACTAGGACTTCACCCGCTTGGAACTGGTCGAGGTGGTGGACATCCAGAATCACCCGCGCCCGACCCTGGCCGATCAGGTTTCCCACGGCCCGTCCAGTAATCCGAACTGTACTGCGCGCCTCCAAGACATAGGTGCGCAGCAGGTTGGTTTGCTTTTGGGATTGGACGGTTTCGGGGCGCGCCTGGACAATGAACAGTTCCCCAGTGGTGCCATCCTTTGCCCACTCAATGTCCATGGGAGTATAGAGACCGCGTTGGCTGGAGTAGTGGTCTTCGATCAGGCAGGCCCAGCGAGCCAGTTCCAGCACTTCGGCATCCTCAAGGCAATAGCGTTCCCGTTCCTCCTCGCTGACAGGAATATTTTTGAGGGGTTTAGTGCCGCCCAAATCGTAGACCAGTTTAATTTCCTTACTGCCGAGACGCTTACCGAGGATCGGACTAAAGCCCTGTTTGAGGGTGGGTTTGAAGACAAAATACTCATCGGGATTGACGGTGCCCTGGACAACGTTTTCGCCCAACCCATAGGCTCCGGTGACGAGCACGGCATTTTTGAATCCTGTCTCGGTATCAATCGAAAACATGACCCCAGAGCAGGCTAGATCCGAGCGCACCATTTTCTGAACCCCGACCGAAAGGGCTACATTAAGGTGATCAAACCCCTTGATCTGGCGGTAGGAAATGGCCCGGTCGGTGAAAATTGAGGCGAAGCACTTGTGACAGGCTTCAATGATGGCTTCAGTGCCGTAGACATTCAGAAAGGTTTCTTGCTGGCCGGCAAAGCTGGCATCGAGCAGGTCTTCGGCGGTGGCAGAGGAGCGAACGGCACAATCCAGGTCACTGCCATACTGCTGGCATAGATCGGCATAAGCACTGGCGATAGCTGTTTCTAGTTCCGCAGGGAAGGGGGTTGCGAGGATGAGGGCGCGTGCTCGGCGACCGACGCTCCGCAACTGTTTAACATTCTCGGTGTCGAGTGTCCTGAAGAGTTCCCGCAGCGGTGCTTCCAGATTGGCTTGGCGGATAAAGGTGCGATAGGCATGGGCGGTGGTGGCGAAGCCGTTGGGTACCCGCACGCCCTGGGCGGCTAAGGCCCGAATCATCTCGCCCAAGGAAGCGTTTTTGCCCCCCACCAAGCTAATGTCTGAGATGCCCACAGCGGTGAAGGGCAGAACCCACGCGGTGGCCTTGTCCTCGCTGGACAGGGCCTGGATATTGACAGTCAACATGGTTATGTCCCCCTATGGGATGGACGTAGGGCCGGCCGTCGTGATCGGCTTGGCTCTCTTGAGGAGGGTTAGATCAGCCGATCAAGTCGGAGATGAAGTGCTGTTTACTGGGGAAACCTGATCGGTGAGCAAGGCCAACACACGACAACGCTTCTAATTCCATTCTCAGTAAGCCTGGGTTGCCCGTGAGAGAACCTGCACAGAGACTTAACATTCAGTTCCAGGCAGCTAACGCAGCGTAACGGAGGCCTAGACCGGGTTTGCGTTAAGCTCTCTCCAGAACCCGCTTTGACTCAGGACTGAGGCCCTTCTCTTACCATTTGGCTACCTGCTTGTCCTATGCCAGAAACGTCGCCTCAGCACGCTCCGCCTGACTCCACGCAAGTCCTGTTCCAGGCGGTGGCAACCTGGAACACTCCCCAGCGGCCGGCCGCTCAGGCACTGATTCAGCCTCTTTTGATCCTGGAGCGCCAGGCGCGTCTCCATCGCCATGCCCTCGCCCCGCAGGATTTACAGGGCACTTGGCGGCTGGTGTGGATTACAGGTACCCAGAAGGCGCGCCGCCGTTTGGCTCCTGTTTTGGGTGCAGGACGCTACCTACCCAAGGGCCTTGGCATTACCCTGACCTACGACTGGACAGAGGCCGGCACGGTTGCCAATCAGGTCTGCTTGGGGCCGTTGTCCCTCACCCTGTCCGGGCCTGCCAAGCTTGTGCCGCCGCGACCCATTCTGGCCTTTGATTTCACTCAGGTCACCCTCGCCGTGGCCGGCCGGCCGTTGATCACGCGCCCTCTACGAGGTGGGCCGGCCGCCACCGCAAGTTTCTATACCCAACCTGTCCAGAAGCAGGCTTTCTTCGTCTACTTTTGGGTGACGCCCCAGGCCATTGCGGCCCGCGGGCGCGGCGGCGGATTAGCGCTGTGGGTGCGCCAGGATCCTAGTCCAGAAAACCCATCAGGTAGCTGACACCACGGGATTCATTGGGGGCAACAGGTCGATTCATTACCACCGCCTGAATGGGCAGACCTTCCACATCGGTGGGATCGTTGGCAGCGACAGGCCGATTCATGAACATGTGGACAACCTTCAGGCCGGCCGATTGCAGGCTGTCGTTGGGGGCAACGGGTCGGTTCATCACCATGGCCGAGACCTGGAGGCCAGCGGGCGCGAAGGGATCGTTGGAGGCAACGGGCCGTTTCATGAAGATGTGGTTGACCGGGATGAGGGCGTTACCCGACGGGCGATTTCCCGGGAGAAAGTGGAGTTCGCTAGCCTCCACTTGCACGGGCTGGAGAGTACCAGCTTGCTTGGCGGCCAGGGCAAGGGCAGCCGACTCGGTCTTGGCGGTTTCTGCGGCAGGCGGGGTCTTGTCGGAGGTACTCATAAGCCTTTCCTTTCTCCCACGTTGGGACTAGAAGCTGATCCGAAGATGTTAACCAATCTATAGTTAATTCTCGATCCCTTGCCAGTCTATTACCCGGACTTAACAGGGGGATCGGGTTGGCTTATCGAAAGTCATCCCAGGAGAGTATGTTCTAGCGAGCTGGGCCTGGGGGATTTTCTAGGATAGGGGTAAAGCTAGACCGAAATCATGGAGATGGAGAGAAGATCCCCCGATGTCCTGATCCTGGGCGGGGGCTTGATGGGGCTGGCGATTGCCTGGGAATTGGCGGAGCAGGGTGCTCGGGTTCAGGTGCTGGGGCGGAATCTCCAGGAGGCGGCCGGCCGGGCTGCCGCGGGCATGTTAGCGCCTGAGGCCGAAGGACTGCCGCCCGGGCCGTTTTTGGAGTTAGCCCTCGCCAGTCGGCAGATGTATGGGAATTGGGTCGCCAAACTCGAAGCCCTGACCGGGGAGTCGGTGGACTACTGGCCTTGCGGCATTCTCAAGCCGGTTTGTGGCAATAGCCCGGTGGAGGACATGGGGCCGGGGCAGTCATTGCGTCCTGAGGTGGAGATCCTCCAGCCTGGCCTAGGGCCTGGGGTGGTCGCGGCCCATTGGTATCCCCAGGATGGCCAGGTGGATAACCGACGGTTGGTGGCGGCCCTCGATCAGGGGTGTCGGCTACGCGGTGTTGCCCTTCAGACGGGGGAGGCTCACCGGTTGGTGGTTGAGGACGACCGGGTGGTGGCAGTGGAGACCTCGGCCGGCCGCATGGAGGCCGATCAGATTGTTCTGACGGCCGGAGCCTGGTGCCGGACGTTGCTCAATATCCCCGTGTTCCCGCGCAAAGGCCAGATGCTGGCCCTGCGTCCCCCCCAGGGTGTGTCGGGGCTGGGGCGGGTGGTCTTTGGCCGGGCCTACCTGGTACCTCGTCGGGACGGGCGTCTGGTGATCGGTGCCACGAGTGAAGACGTGGGCTTCACCCCTGGGTTGACGCCGGCCGGCTTGGGCTATTTGCTGCAAGAAGCCCAGTGGCTCTACCCGGCACTGGCGGATTGGACGGTAGAGGAGTGCTGGTGGGGTTACCGGCCGACCACCCCCGACGAGTTGCCTATTTTGGGGCCATCCCCCTACGAAAATCTGGTTTTGGCGACGGGACACTACCGCAATGGGGTATTGCTGGCCCCCATCACCGCCCAGTTGATTGCTGAGGGATTAGTGCGTCGCCGCCCTCATCCCCAATTGGCGGCATTCCGCTGGAATCGATTCAGCGCCCCTGCCCCCTGAACACCTCAGCCCAGGGGTGAGGGCTGCCAGGAGTGGCCCCCCTGGGCCTGGAGGTGAATATCTAAGTGATTGTCGGCCGGCCCCACATCGCTACAGCCCTCAAAAAAAGTCCGAACCGGCTCCGGCAACTGGGGAAAGTGGAGGCGGGCATCCCCCTGGGCGACCTCCGCCCAGAAGTAACTCAGATGGTGAATCAGGGGCTGGGCGGCCTCCTGGGCCAGGTTGAGGGGGGGATGCATCAGAAACTGAAGCATGAACGCCGCTGAGCGCTGGGCCATCCATTCCCGTGATTGGGTTTGCAGATCGGGGTAATCGGGAATCTGGGTCACCCGATGGGAGCGAATCCGCACCTGGGTACGGCCGGCCGCCTGTTGCACCTGAATGATGCGGTAGGGGTGGGGATAGCTGACTAGGGACCCGGTGGTGATGTCGAAAAAGTCCTGGAATTCGGCCACATCCTGGATATGGAGATGACCGGTGAAGGCCAGGGGAACGCCGGCCGGCCGCAGCAGTGCCAGCAGATCAGCCCGGTTCTCCAGCAGGTAACGACGACCCACGGTGTGCAGGGATTGCCCTGGCAAATGCTCTAGGAGGTTGTGGTGGATCATCACCAGTTTCAGGGGTTCGGATGCCGCCGCCAAGATGCCTTCCAGCCAAGCCAGTTGGGCCGGATCTACCCGTCCGACAAGCTGACCACGGGTATCGAAGGTGTTGGAATTGAGAGCAATCAGCCGCACCCCTGGATGAATCACCTGGGTGTAGTACAGTTGGTCGGTGTCGCCGTAGCCCGCTTGGCGGTAGTAGTGGGGAAAGGTGCGCCAATCAATGGAATGGCCATCCGCGTCCCAGACCGGTACATCATGGTTACCCGGCACCACGTAGGCCGGGAAGGGTAACTTAGCGAGGCGTTCCCCCAACCAGGCATGATTATCAGGCTCACCGTGTTGGGTTAGATCCCCAGGGATGAGGAGAAAGGCCAAATCGAGTTGGGAAAGGTGGTCGAGGACAACCTCTAGGGCTGCCACACTCACCTCCAGCATGTGCATCCGGCCTGGATAGGAGAGGAGGGTCTGGGGCAGGGTGACGTGGGGGTCACTGAGCACGGCAAACTGAAATTCCACGGGCGGCTTCCTCCGTAACACCCCTCCTCAGGCTAACCCGGCCGGCCGGGAACGGCTACGGACGTGAGGGGCTAGAGGCAGGGGACTTAAGATGGAATAAGGGTGGCGGGGATGACCCTGGCCCCATGTGATGTTGATAGCCATTTCTGAGATTTGCCATGAGCAATACCAGTAATTTCCGCGAGGCCCTGCGCCAAGCCCAAAATCATAGCCTGGTCGGGCCGAATGTCATTGCCAATGCCCTACCCTTTGTCGGCGGTGGTCTTGTCCTGACGGCCGTGGGCACCTTTGGCGGACTGAGCGTGATTCGCACCTCCCCCGCCCTGTTCATGCCCACGTTTTTTGTGGCGGTGGTGGCATCCCTGATCCTCTTTTTCGTGGCCCAAGGCGTGGCCGAAAAGGGCAAGAACAGTGTAGCCCTGCCCCTGTTGGCTACCTACAGCTTGATCACGGGCTACACCCTGGCAGGTCTGGTTTTCCTGGCCTTGGCGACGGAGGGCGTCGGGCTGGGGGGCATTGGCGTTGCGGCCTTGGGATGTGGGGTAGCCTTCATCATGGGACGTCAGATTGGCTCTAACCTCTCGGATGAGGATGGCATGGCCCTGACGCGCACCGTACAACTGGGTATCCTGGCGCTGGTGGTGGTGGTTGGGTTGCAATTCCTCCTGGCGATTTTCGGGGTGTATGCCCCCAACTGGTTGGAAATTGGGATCTCCGGGATTGGTGTACTGCTCTTCACCGGGGCGGCCGTGGTGGACTTCTACATCCTTCCCCGCACCTACCGGAATGATCAGTACCTGTCTGCTGCCTTGTCGATGTACCTTACCTACGTCAACCTGTTCATTTTCCTGCTGCGGTTGATGATTGCTTTATTCGGGAGCCGTGACTAGGGCCTGTAACGCCTCGTCTGGTCTGTAGCGATAGCCATCCCTGGGTCTTGACTGGGGATGGCTTTTGGGTTGGGGTACGGTTGAGTGTGCTCTCCTGGTTGCAGAGCGAGCCAGCACTACTGAGACTGCGGTTGACTAGGGGCACTGACCCGACGACATCTCTCCCGAATGTCGCCCCTACCCTTGGCAGCCTGAGGTCAATCCCTTGGGCTAGGCTATCCTGGGAGAAACGCCGCCGGGGGCGGTCACTGAGGGATTTCTATGTCCGTTTTGGCTGCGATTGGGGTCTTGGCGCTGCTGATTTTGGTGCATGAAGCAGGCCACTTTTTGGCGGCACGGCTCCAAGGCATTCGGGTCAGTCGCTTTTCCCTAGGGTTTGGGCCAGTCCTGTGGCGCTACCAGGGCAGTGAAACGGAGTACAGCCTGCGGGCCTTGCCTTTGGGGGGCTATGTGGCCTTCCCCGACGACGATCCCGAAATTCCGGTCAGCCGCCACGACCCGGATTTGATGCGTAACCGGCCGGTGGGCGATCGGGCCATTGTCATCAGTGCCGGGGTCGTGGCCAATCTCCTGTTTGCCTACCTGATCCTGGTGCTTCAGGCAGCCACCTGGGGTATTCCCACGCCCGACTACCAGCCGGGTGTCGTGATCCCGCAAATCGCCAGCGAAACCAGTCGCGTTGCCCGTCAGGCCGGGATTGAAGCCGGAGATGTGGTGCTGGCGGTGGACGGCCGGCCGCTGGGGGCTAATCCTGAGGCGGTGAAGGATTTTGTCCAGGTAATCAAAACCAGTCCCGGCCGGCCGGTGCGGTTGATGGTTCAGCGCCAAACCCAGACCCTGGATCTCACGGTTGTGCCGGAAGCCACACCGGAGGGTGAGGGCAAGATTGGGGTTCAACTCTCTAGTAATGTCCAAGTTCGGCAAGCACGAGCAGCAAACCCAGTCCAGGCCCTCGTTTTAGGGGCTGAGGAGTTCCAGCGCCTCTGGGATACGACTGTGCAGGGCTTTGGCCAATTGGCGCGCAACTTCCAGGCGACAGCCCAACAGGTGGCGGGGCCGGTGGCGATTGTGGCGATGGGGGCGGATATCGCGCGCGCCAATGCCGGTGGGTTGATCCAGTTCGCAGCCCTGATCAGCATCAATCTGGCGATCATCAACACCCTGCCTCTCCCAGCTCTGGATGGGGGGCAATTGGTCTTTCTGTTCCTGGAGGCCCTGCGCGGCCGGCCGTTGCCGAGTCGGGTACAAGAGGGTGTGATGCAGACTGGCCTTGTGCTCCTGCTGGGGTTGGGCCTGTTCCTGATTATTCGCGACACGGCTCGACTGGTGGGTCTCTAGTGGCAATTCTGCGGCGCACGGCCGGCCGACGACAGCGTGCCCTCGAAATCCTGGTGCGGCTCAAGAAGCGCTACCCGGATGCCCGTTGCTCCCTGGACTACGCCAGCCCGGTGCAGTTACTGGTGGCCACCATCCTCTCGGCTCAATGCACGGATGAGCGGGTCAACCAGGTCACGCCAGCCTTGTTCACTCAGTTTCCTGATGCGCCTGCCCTTGCGGCAGCGCCCCTAGAGACGTTGGAGTCTTTGATTCGCTCGACTGGGTTCTATCGCAACAAGGCCCGCCATATCCAGGGAGCCTGCCAGCGCATCGTGGCGGAGTACAGCGGCCAGGTACCGCGTCGCATGGAAGACCTCCTGACTCTGCCGGGGGTGGCCCGCAAGACAGCCAATGTGGTACTCGCCCACGCCTTTGGCATCAATGCTGGGGTGACGGTAGACACCCACGTCAAACGCCTCACCTATCGTTTGGGATTGACCACCCACACCGAACCCGAACGCATCGAGCGGGACTTGATGGAACTGATTCCCCGGCCTGACTGGGAAAACTGGTCAATTCGGTTGATCTACCACGGACGGGCTGTGTGCAACGCCCGCAAGCCCCTCTGTAGCGAGTGCCTGCTGGCTGACCTATGCCCAAGTAGTACCCATCGGGTCGATTTATCCCCCTCGGTGGGTTCTGCACCCACCTCAGAGACTCCGGTTCCTGCTGTGGCCACGCCAGAAACACCAGTTCCGGCGTCGGTCGCCCACCAGGATTCTGTGGGAGTCGGTACCCCTTGACTACTTGTTATGCCGCTTAGGTTGTCTGTGGGGACAGTGATTGAGGGCTTCTGGCTGCTATTGAAAATTCAGGGCGTGGGTGTTGGTAGGACTGCATTTCATGGTTCTCACCAGGGCAAAGGGTAGCGTTTAGCCAAATGAACTACCCCGCTGCAAGCAGACGGGGTATCAGAATCAAAAAAGCGTAAGCTGCTCATCTCGGTGTAGCTGGAGATATTCATTCCCCTGATCCTTGACGTATAGCCGTTTCATTCAGGTTTGAGACACTCAGTCTCACCTCTCCATGTCCGCCAGACACCGTCCACATAAGACTTCTAGGGTAGGTAGGGAGAGTTAAGGGATCTGAAGAAATGTCTCATTCCCATTCAAATCGGCTATATTTTCGTGGCTGATCAGCGACTCTGGATTCCCGATCGCAACCTTTACACCTATCCAGATGTCATGGTTGTATCTCGTCCACTCCAACGGCAACACGGTCGAACTGACACCATTGCCAATCCCCTGATGATTGCAGAAGTGCTTTCCAAGTCAACAAAAAGTTACGACCGTGATGAAAAATTTGCGGCTTATCGTACTATTCCAACATTCCAAGAGTATCTCTTGGTGGATCAATACATTCCCCATGTTGAGCAATACATCAAAACCGACTCCAGAAAATGGACATTTATTGAATATGAGGATATGGAAGCCTATATCTCACTCTCGTCAATTACCTGTGGGATTTGCCTGGGAGACCTCTACGCTGGTGTGGAGTTTGAGCTATGAGTGATGGTAGGGGAATGAACAAGGGTATTGCCGTGACAAACCTGCGGATAGGTGAAAAACCAGGTGGCTAGAGGCGAGCAGCGCCCCTCCAGGTTCACTATGTTTCGGATACTTCGATCGAAGTCATGGGTGAGCAGGGGGTAAAGCCTAACTATGGCAGCAATGGCTCTGGGCTGGGGTGGAGGGTGGCACATCCAGCGCCGGATTGCGATCAAAAAAGCCATCGGGCTTCATCCAAAACCCGCTATAGGCCACAGGCATCACGGGCCAGTCCTCCGGGCGAGGGATATGGTGGTGGCCAAAGTTATACCAGACCACTAAGTCTGTATTCACTAAAGAACGGTTGGCCTGCGTCCATTGGGGCAGACCCTCACCGCCAGGGTGCTGGTTGGGATAGGGGCCGGCCGGCCATTGCTCTGCTGGATCGTAGGGCGTCACCCAGAGGTGCTTGGCCAGGAACCCAGCACGCTTCATCAGGCTGGATTCGGGATGGGCAAAGGGCAATACATTTTCCCCTGGGATCAAGCGGTAGGCGACGGGCGTTCCCAAAGCATTGGCGCGATTGGGGTTGATAATTCGCCAGTAGCGGGCTGCATGGGCATCTGCCAGTCGTTGGGCCTCCGCCTCAGTCTTCAGGAGGGTGGTCGTTGCGTAAAAAGCATTGGCCTGCGGATTTTCCGGGCCGGGAGGTTCGGCCACGGTGTTGATCTCTTCGATGCTGTTGCCGACTCCGTCTAGGTCAAAGTCCAGCCGCATGCCAAAGAAATGCTGGTGTACCAAGGCGTTGACCTGGGGGGCTACCAAGACACCGTACTTGGGCTGTTCCTCCGGTTCGGCGGCAGCCGTCAGCACGATTCCCGTCAGCTTCGCCTCAAACTGGATCGAGCCATCCTGATAGAAGTACCAGAAGATCCCGTACTCGTAGTTATCCACCGTGGTGATGAAGGACACGACTAGGCGGCGGGAGCGCCGGACTTCCACCTGATTAATCCGCCCGTTGGTGTGTTTCCAGAGAATGCCGTAGTCCTCTTCGTGCATGCACACCGCATTTTCAATCACTGTTACCCGGCCCCGACTGTCCGCCAAGGTGGCATCGAAATAGTAGATTTCGCCCAGGCAATCACACCCCAATTTCAGGGAGTTGGCCAGCATCCCGACACCGTATTCCCCCACATCAAAGGCATTGTTGCGGTAGTGGGGGGCGCGGGGATCGCCATAGGGCACCACCATCTCCGCCAGGGATGCCCGATAGAGAACGGAGCGCGGCCGGCCGTCATCTTCGTAGGTAATCTGGTGCAGAACCAGTCCCTCTCGCGGCGTAAAGCCCACCCGGAACTGCCACTTCTGCCAGCGCACCTGCCAGCCTTCTACCATAAAGCTGGGGCCTTCCGGTTGGCGAATCTCTAGAGGTTTGAGGTCAGTGCGCCACTGGGGAATGTACTCACGGGCGTAATTGCCAGGCTGGGGGGGCAGGGGAGCGCCGGTGTGATCCTCCAGTCGCCAAACCCGCATCTGGTTCAGATCGACCCAGACCCGCAGGCCGTCTACGGAGCGGGCGTAGGCATTGTCGGTCAGGGTTTCCCGAAACCAGATTAGGGCGCGTACCAGACGGACATCCTCCTCATCGGCGAAACCGTAGTGCCCCACCGACCACAGATCGACCATGACCTGATCCACCGTCAGGCCCCGCTTGGCGAGGGCGGCCTGAAATGCTGGGTCGGCTTTGACCGCCAATTCCCCCTCTGCCATTTCATCCGCCATGATCCGTGGCTGCACACCAGGTATCTGCTGCCATGCGACCACTTGGGTGCGCGTGAGATCTACGATGACCTCGTAGGTGTGACCAGTGGCATTATCCAGAAGCACGAGGAAGGCTTGGCGCGGCGGGCACCGCCCCCCTCTCTCGCTGGCCAGCACCACATCTTTGGTCGGTTCCTGTAACACGACATTGGCAAATCGCCAGGTTTCCCCCAACCCCTTTTCCGTCCGAACAATCTCGACCGCTTGGGCGATTTCGTCCGCAGTCAGGGGATCAAGGGGGTGCGTGCCAACAGCCGATGTGGGGAGGGTGGAGGTCATGATGTCAATTCAACACTCTAGGCATTTTAGCCAGGGGCGCGGGTCAGCAGCGGTGGCGTCGTACACTGTGGGATGGCCTGAGACGGAACTGCGGGCAGGGCAATGGTCAGGGCAGAGGAGGATACACTCACCCACCTTTGGCAGCGGCGACATCTGCTGTCGTTAGCAGACTTTCAGCCCTGGGAGTACGACACCGTGCTCCAAGTCGCGGCTAGTTTTGAGGCTGTCCTGTCCCGCCGCACCAAGAAGGTGCCCGCCCTTCAGGGCAAGGTGGTGGCCGTCCTGTTTTTTGAGTCCTCGACCCGCACCCGTGGCAGTTTTGAATTGGCGGCCAAACGGTTGTCGGCGGATACCCTGAATTTCTCAGCTGGTACTTCTTCCCTGACGAAGGGCGAGACGATCCTGGATACGGCGAAAACCCTGGTGGCGATGGGAACAGACTTGATGGTAATTCGCCATCAACAGGCGGGCGTGCCCGATTTGATTGCGGAGGAGATGGATCGAAGCCACACGGGGGTGGGGGTTCTCAATGCCGGGGATGGTCAGCATGCCCACCCCACCCAGGCCCTCCTTGACCTGTTCACGATGTGTACCGTACTAGACCCGGAAGCCCCACGTTTGGAGGTGCTCCAGGGAAAAAAGGTTGCCATTGTGGGGGATGTGCGTCATTCCCGTGTAGCACGCTCCAATCTGCACAGTCTGCTGGCTGCTGGGGCCGAGGTGCATTTGGCTGGGCCACCGACGTTGGTGCCGGAGGGCTTTACAGAATTAGGTGCCCAGGTGCACTGGTCACTGGAACCGGCCCTGAGGGATGCGGATTTTGTTATGGCGCTGCGTCTGCAACAAGAGCGGATGGCGGGGCATTTCATCCCCAGTTTGCGGGAGTATCACCAGCAGTTTGGGATTACGCGAGAACGTCTGGCGCTGTGCAAGCCGGCCGTGCGGTTGCTGCATCCTGGGCCGACGAACCGGGGGGTCGAGTTAACGTCTGATGTGATGGATGATCCCCACTTGAGTTTGGTCAGTCGGCAGGTGACGAGTGGGGTGGCGGTGCGGATGGCGGTGTTGTATCTGTTGGCAGGCGGGGCTAGCGAACGGCCGGCCGTGATGCGGTAGGGGAGTTGCCCAGAGGAAGACCCTACGCAAGCGCATGGGAATTGGTTCAGAATGCTGGACGAACTTGTGCTTGAACTTGTTGAGGTCAATGGGCGAGTCGTTTGCAAGGCTAGGAGTGCGTAATTTCATCATGGCTCTGGGTCATGTCCTGACCAAGCCAAGCAACAAGTCACCGATGCCTGAACCCCCTTCTCCCAGTCGTTCCACCCTAAAGCCTAACCCCTGTGCGTATTGAACATCTCTTCCTCTGGGGCCTAATCTGGGGCCTGTCGCTGGCGGTGCGGTTCTGGGGCCTGAACCGGCTTGACCCTCTAGTCTTTGATGAGGTCTACTACGCCAAGTTTGCCCAGGACTATCTCACCGGAACCCCCTTTTTTGATGCCCATCCCCCCTTGGGCAAGTACCTGATCGCCCTCGGCATTCGTCTGGGAGGCTTTAACCCCATCGGCTATCGCTGGCTGAATGCCCTCGTGGGTTCCCTGGTGCCTCTCGTGACGGGAGCGCTGGCCTACAGGCTCAGCGGCCGGCCGCGCCTCGCCCTCCTC
>JACYLR010000238.1 GCA_015272465.1 Gloeomargaritaceae cyanobacterium C42_A2020_066 | reverse complement strand
TCAGCCGCCAACCAGGGCCGCTGGGGACCTGCTACCACCACCACCTTGGTGCCCTGGGGTAGGTTGGGGGTTTCCGCTAAAACTTGAGGCTGGAGCGTGAAGTTACGGCCTTCCAGGGCCTGGATCGCTTGACTATAGCCCCGCTGACCCGGCTCGGCCGGCCGCTCCCCATGCCCCTGGACGTAGACCACTTTGCCCTGACTGGGTTGGGTCAATCGCACCAAGGCATTGGCAAGACTGGACTCACTGAGGGCCTCCCGCAGACGCTCTTGGCGGCCTTGGCTCTCTAGGTGCACCTCTCCGAACCCGCGCACCTCAAACTTTTGGGCCGTGGCAGGGTCAGACTGGGGATCCACCACCCGAAACTGGAACTTGGGATTTTCCCGCTGATAGAGTTCCAGGAGTTGGCGGGCTTCGGCATTGATCTGCTTATCAAAGATCAAGACCTCGACGGGTTGCTGGAGGCCCTGCACCAGTTTCTTCGACTCCGGCGCCAGACTAAAGCGCTGAGCACCTGTTAAATCCACCTGTAACCCCGACTGGACAGCCAGGAAGTTGACAGCGGCCAAAATAACGACGAGGGCCAGGATTTTGATCAGGGCGTTGCCCCCAGCCTCCAGGCTGCGCCGGTTCCAGAGGGGCTGACGGGCCAGCCACACGGCAAGAGCCACCGTGCCCACCAGGGTGACAATCGCAGCGACAGGCTGGGTACGCGGCCCAAAGGCGCCAGCTACCAGGCCCGCGACGATCAGAACTAGGGCGATCCATACCAGGGCATAGCGGCCGGCCCATTGTTTGAGTTTGAGTGCCATCATCTAGACCCTCTGGAACCGCAACCCGTCTACGTATTGCACGGTCAAAAACAATCCCAGCAAGATATAGCTCAGGAACAACACCACGCTGCTCAGGCTCAACAGTCCTTTGGCTAACTGGCTGAAGTGTTGCAGCAGGGAAAGATGGCGGAGAACCTGGCCGGCCGGCCCTTGGATTGGATCGGCAATGGCTTGCAAAATCCACAGGACGAGCATCAACCCAAAGGTGCTAATGGCAGCCAGGAGGTTGCTTTCCGTTAAGGCCGACAGGAAGAGGCCGAGAGCCAGGATGGCCGCAGCCAGCAAAATCAAGCCCGCATGGCCCATCAGGATCACTCCCCAGGAAAAGGGCGGCTGGCTGGTGAGCAGGGTAGCCAGTTCATAAATCAGCGGGGGCAGGGTCAGGGTGAAGAAAAAGGTAACCACGGCTGCCAGCTTGCCCAGGGCCACCATAGTGGTCGTTACGGGGGAGGTGGCCAACAGTTCAAGGGTGCCCTGCTGCCGCTCTTGGGCAAACAGCCCCATGGACAGGAACGGCAAGATAAACAGGGAGAGGGTGCCCAGCACCCCCAGGTAGTTTTCAAGAATCACGGCGGGCACATCGACTGCGGGCAGGGTAATGCCCAACTGTCCCTGGCTGTCCTGCTGGGCCACTGCGTTAACAATGCGCCCTAAGATCAGGATATAAAACAGGCCAGAGAGGAACCAGTAGACCCCAGCAATCCCAAAGCTGAGGGGCGAGGCAAAGTAGCTTTGAAGTTCCCGGCGGTAAATGGCGACGAAATTGGCCCACAACACACCCATTACCTGTCCTCCTCCCCGGCGGCGGGCATGATCCGCTCCTCCGTGGTCAACTGTAAGAATACGTCTTCCAGAGAAGCCCGTTGTTGCCGTAGTTCGTACAACTGCACCCCCAAGCCTACGGCGGTGCTTGCCAGTTGCGGCCCAAGATCTAGCCCCGGCCGGCCGTACACGGCCACCATACCCATCTCCCCATCCAGGGGTGTACAACTCGCCTGCTCCACGCCAGGAATCTGGCGGAGTGCAGTTGTGAGGGACTGGAGATCCCCGGCCACCCGAAGTTCATAGCCCAGGCCAGCCGTCCGCTGGCTTTCCAAATTGGCCACCGTATCCGCCGCCACCACTCGGCCCTTCTGGATGATCACCACCCGGTCGCAGGTCATTTCCACTTCCGGCAGGATGTGGGTAGACAGCACAAGGGTATGACTACCCGCCAGACTTTTGATCAGGTTGCGAACCTGGATGATTTGCTGAGGATCCAGGCCGACAGTGGGTTCATCAAGGATAATCACCGGCGGGTCGTGGACAATGGCTTGGGCAATGCCCACCCGCTGCCGGAATCCCTTAGAGAGCTTACGAATCAGGGTAGTCTGACGGTCAGCCAGTCCGCACCGCCGCAGGGCAGCCTGGAGGCGGGCCGGCCGATCACCCGCGTTGACCCCCTTGATGCGGGCCACAAAATCCAGATACCCCAACACGGTCATGTCCGGGTAAAGGGGTGGAGTTTCGGGCAGGTAACCAATGCGTTGGCGGACGCGCAGGGACTCGGCTAGGACGTCATAGCCTGCTATCTTCACGTGACCCTGACTGGGGGGCATGTAGCCCGTCAGGATACGCATGGTGGTGGTTTTTCCCGCTCCATTGGGTCCCAGGAATCCGAGAATTTCTCCCTCCTCCACCGAGAAGGTGACATCCTCGACTGCGGCGGTGGAGCCGTAACGCTTGCTGAGGTGTTCAACCGTGATCATGGGCTTGACAACCCCGGCCGGCCGGGAAGATGTGGCGGCCAGAGGCCAGACTCAGCTTACAGCCTTTTCTGCTGTGTGGGCGCAGCCCACCCCAACTCACCGGCACGGATTAGGCTGGAGTTCAAGAACCCTTGTGCTTGATGCACCGACCGCCGATGAAGCCTGGAAAAATCCTCACCCTCAAACAGTGGCTGACGTGGCTACGGCCGGCCTCAGATATTCTGGTCGGCACTGCGTTGCTCTGGATGTTGCTACGGTGGTTGGGGGATCGCAGCCCTGTGTGGGCAATCATCTCCTTTATTGTGGTGATTGATACGGACACCCAGTAGAAGTGTTGAAAGAAAGCTTAAGGCACAAAAAAGGGAGAAGAAAGTGATATTCTCTCCCTAATAATCTTAAAATGAACTACCCCGCTGCAAGCAGACGGGGTATCAGAATCAAAAAAGCGTAAGC
>JACYLR010000158.1 GCA_015272465.1 Gloeomargaritaceae cyanobacterium C42_A2020_066 | reverse complement strand
GGCTTGGGCAATGGCCGCCAAAATGTGGGGGGCCGTGGGCAGGTCGGAGGAACCCAAGGAGAGGTCAACTACCGGCCGGCCGGCCGCACGGGCCTGGGCCTTGGCCCGATCCATATCGGCGAAGACATTCTGGCCCAGACCTGCCAGGCGATGGGCGAGGGGAATCACGATCGCGGCCCTAAAGATGCGCCGTCAAAAACTCAGCGGGCTTGGTGCCAAGGCCCTCACTGCTGGCCAGGAGTTGCCCCTCCCGGAACAGCAATAGGGTGGGAATGCCCTCCACCTGGTACAGCCGCGCCAACTCTGGGTTCTCGTCCACATGCATCTTCACCACCTTGAGCCGGCCGGCCCACCCCTGGGCAGCTTTGTCCACCAGTGGCGCCATCAAGCGGCATGGCCCACACCAGTCCGCCCACACATAAACCAAGACCGGCGTGGTGGCTTCGAGCACCTGCGCCTGAAACTCCCCATCCCGGATGGGAATGACCTCCGTTGCCATGACCCGCACTTGCTCCATTGCTCTGGGGCTCGCCCCCCTTCATTGTTGCCCAGGGATGGGGGTTAGGCAACGTTATGCCCCAGTTGACCCGTTCGCGACCGTGGCCTAATCCGGGTTCAGACTGGCCATACTGGGTAAATGCTGATCCTTCGCAGACACTAGAGGAGCATCAATGGGCCAGGAAATCCCCAAGTCGGGATCATCCCAGCGGAGACCCCGCTCCAGGGCTGGGTCGTAGTAGGCGCTCACCTTGTAGGTGACGTGGGCCTCCGGGCTGAGTACACAAAATCCGTGGGCAAAACCCTCCGGGATGTACAGCCACCGAGGATTAGTATCCGAGAGGTTCACCCCCACCCACTGGCCCCGGGTAGCGGAACCGGGGCGTAAATCCACCGCCACATCAAAGATCAGGCCCGCCGCCACGGTGATCAGCTTGGCTTGGCCGGCCGGCCGCACCTGGTAGTGAAGGCCCCGCAGCACCCCCTGGCGAGAAAAGGAGTGGTTCTCCTGGACAAACGGCCCAATTCCCTGATCTTGGAAGGGCGCTTCCCGGTAGGTCTCGCAAAAAAAGCCCCGCTCATCCCGCCAGACCTGCGGTTCAATCAGCAGGACATCGGGAATTGCCAGGGGACGGAATTGAAAACTCATGGGATCACACCGGGCGACAGTGCCCTGCACGAATGAGTCCTACCCGGCGGGTAATAGCCTCCGCCCGGCTGGGGTACGGCCCCCAGGAGGAACTGTCGGCCCGTTCCTCGAACTCCGATTCCGGGATCAGTTCGCAGGTACCATCGGGCTGACGTTGGATGTACCAGGCGGTGGCCGCCTCACCAGGATTCGGGGTCATGGGGATCGGGGGAGCAAGGGTATCCCGGTCACCCTGAAGTCTACCCCGCTAAAGGAACACAGGGGCCAAAGTCCTGACCCTTGTGGCAGACGCGCCGTTCGCCCCCCGTTCCCGGAAACGTTGGCCCTACACTTGAGGGAAGGAGGCCGCAGTTGCCATGCAGGATACCCGCCTGAATCGAGTTTTCGGAGCCGTTGGCGGCCGGTTCAACCAGTGGTTGGGGAATCCTTGGCGTACCCTCTCGTTGGGAATCATTGCCTTCCTGCTAGGGTTCCTGTTGGCCTCGACCCTGAGCACGGTGTTTGGCCAGCAAGCTCGCCTGGATGTGGTGACGGCCGGCCTGACCGTGATTGCCCTAGAAACCCTCAACTGGCTGGTTCACGCGCCCCGGTTGCGGTTGTTGGCCAAACCTTGGCCTGGCTTGTTGAACGCGCTGCGGATCGGGATTATCTATGGCATGGTGTTGGAAGCCTTCAAGCTGGGTAGCTAGGGCCGGCCGGGCACGCCCAATCTATGGATAATTGGCCCGCACAAAATCCAGAGGTCTATCGCCAACGTCGCCGGGAGCGCCGTCGCCAGCAGCGTTTGGCCTTTCTGCGGGAACTGTGGCGTACCTTGGCAGTGCTGGGGCTACTGGGGGGGCTAGCCTGGACGGTGCGCCAACCCCTGTGGGCGATTCGGCAGCCGGATCAGGTGGTGGTGCGGGGTAACCTTGCCCTGCCCGCCGAAAAGGTTCGGGCTAAATTGCCGATCACCTATCCCCAACTGGTGTGGGCGATCAATCCCCAGACCCTGGCCGTCGCGGTGGCCCAAGAACCCTTAGTGAACCAGGTCAAGGTGAGTCGGCGGTTTTTCCCGCCCCGGATTGAGGTATGGGTTGAGGAGCGGCAACCGGTGGCTGTTTTGCTCTGTGTCACCTGTAGTCCTGCCCGCCGCTTACAGGGGTTGCTCGATGCCGATGGCCACCAACTCAGTCCGGCCTATGGCCCTCGCCTGCGTCAGTTGGGGCGGTTCCCTGGCCTCGAGGTGGTGGGGTGGCGGCCGGCCCTAACCCAGGAGTGGCCCAAACTCTATGCGCTGCTCGCCGCTAGCCCGGTACGGATTACGCGCCTAGACTGGCAGAATGCGGGCAACCTGATCCTGACCACGGACTTGGGGCAGGTCTATCTCGGCTCTGATGCCAGTCGTTTGCCTACCCAGTTGACCGTACTGGATCAAATGCGCCAACTTCCCGAGAAGCTCCCCCGTCAGGGACTGGTCTACATCGACCTGCGCAACCCGGATGATCCCCTGGTGCAACTCAAACCGCCCCCGCCCAAGCCTGCTGGCCCCGCGGCTCGCTGAGCCACTCCACCCCGAAAACTTCGGCGAAGGCCCCACTGACCCGCGGGATCATCTCGGCCACAGTGACGGCCGGCCGAAACTGGGCCAGACTGACCACGGGCTGATCCGCCAAGCCACAGGGAACAATGGCGCCAAAGGGGGTGAGGTCAGGATTGACGTTCAGGGCAAAGCCGTGCAGGGTGACCCAGCGCTTGGCCTTGATGCCGATGGCCGCCACCTTGCCCCCCGCCAGCCATACACCCGTGTGCTGGGGATGGCGCTCACCCCTTAGTCCTATGTCCGCCAGCGCCCGGATCAACACCGCCTCCAGTTGGCGTAGATACCAATGCAGGTCGCAGCGATGGGCGTGCAAATCCAGAATTGCGTAGCCCACCAGTTGGCCGGGGCCGTGGTAGGTCACTTCCCCTCCCCGCTCGATCCGGTGCAGGGGCAGGGGCGGCCGGCCGGGGTCAAAGCGGAGGTGGGTCAAACTCGCTCCCTGGCCGAGGGTATAGACCGGCGGATGCTCCAGCAATACCAGGGCATCGGGGACGGCCGGCCGGGCCAACTTGGCCTCTAGCCGCCGCTGTTGCCAGGCCCACGCCACCGGGAAGGGCACCACCCCCGGACAGTACAGTTCTGCGTGCCGCCCCTCAGCCATCCCGCTCGCCTCTCAGCCTCTGTGACCAAGATTAACGAGAGATTACAACAGGTTGAAGAGACGCTGCCTATCCCCCCCCGCGGTGCTAGCGTGTGGATAAGGAAATCTAATACTACGGGGTAGGCGACCACCATGAAACTGGTTATTCAGGGTAAAAACATTGACATTACCGACCCCATCCGCAGCTACGTGGAAGAGAAAATCAACAAAGCTGTCAGCCACTTTCAGAGCTTTATCACCGAAGTGGATGTGCATCTTTCCGTAGCGCGCAACCCCCGCATCCACGACACCCAAATTGCCGAGGTGACGGTCTATGCCAATGGCAGCGTGATTCGGGCTGAGGAAAGTAGTGAAAACCTCTACGCCAGCCTAGATTTGGTTGCGGATAAGCTCTCTCGAAAGCTACGCAAATACAAGGAAAAGCGGCAAAACATTAGCCACGAACGGCCCCAAACAGATTCTTACACCCCTGAACTGATCGGCAGCCTCGTCAACGACCAAGTGCCTGAACTCCCCAAGGCTGTCATCCGCCGCAAATATTTTGCTATGCCCCCCATGAGTGTGGAGGAGGCCCTGGAACACCTGGAAATGGTGGATCACGACTTCTTTGTGTTCTATAACCAGGACACCCACGCCATCAACGTGATCTACGAGCGCAACCACGGCGGCTTCGGGCTGATTCAACCTCGGCCCCAGACCAACGGCCACACCGGCCGGCCGGCCCCTCACAAGTCCCAGGCCACCCCCAGCCGCAGCCATTCCTGACCGAGTGACACCCCCCATAACGGACACGCCAGCCCCCGGTCAAGGTACGGTTATCCGGGGGTTTTCTCCATTAGCACTCTCCCAGGGTGAGTGCTAAGATGGGGCACGAATGCCATCCAATGTCCGTGGAGAAGAGGAATCATGGCTAAGCTCGTCAGTTTTGATGAGGAGTCTCGCCGCGCCCTAGAGCGGGGCATCAACGCCGTAGCCGAAGCCGTGCGCGTCACCCTGGGGCCGACCGGGCGACATGTGGTTTTGGAAAGGAAGTACGGGGCACCGGAAGTGGTTGATGACGGAGCCACCATCGCCAAGGAAATTGAACTGGAAGACCCCCTGGAAAACACCGGGGCCAAGTTGATCGCCGAAGTCGCCGAAAAAACCAACGACGTGGCTGGGGATGGCACCACCACTGCCAGTCTGCTTGCCCAAGCCATGATTCATGAGGGCTTGCGCAACGTGGCGGCCGGGGCCAGTCCGGTGGCCGTGCGCCGGGGCATGGAGAAGGCTGTTGCCACCCTGGTGCAAGGCATTCGGGAACTTGCCCAACCCGTGCAAGGTGAAGGTATCACCCAGGTGGCCACCTTGGCGGCGGGCAGTGACCCCATCATTGGTGAACTGATCGGCAAGGCCATGGCTGAAGTCGGTCAGGATGGGGTGATCACGGTCGAGGAGTCGAAGTCTCTGGTGACCGAGCTAGAGGTAGTGGAGGGTTTGGAATTTGACCGGGGTTACATTTCCCCCTACTTCGCCACCGACAACGCCACCATGGTGGCCGAGTACGAAAACGCCCTGATTTTGATTACTGACAAGAAAATCTCCACGGTGGCGGATTTGGTGCCCATCCTGGAGAAAGTGCAGCGCACCGGCCGGCCGTTGCTGATCATTGCTGAGGATGTGGATGGCGAGGCCCTCTCTACGCTGGTGGTCAACCGGATGCGGGGTGTGCTCAGTGTCGTGGCCGTCAAGGCCCCGTCCTTTGGAGATCGGCGCAAGGCGATGCTCATGGACTTGGCGATCCTCACCGATGGTCAAGTCATTGCCGAGGATATGGGCTTGCAGTTGGAGCGGGCCACTTTGGACATGCTGGGCAAGGCTGACCACCTGATCGTCACCAAGGACAGCACCACCCTGACCGCCGGAGCCAATACCCAGCCCCAGGTGCGGCAGCGAATTGCTCAACTGCGGCAAGAACTGGCCGAAACCGACTCGGAGTACGACCGGGAAAAACTCCAGGAGCGGATCGCCAAGCTCGCTGGTGGGGTAGCGGTGGTGAAGGTGGGTGCACCCACAGAAACAGAACTCAAGGATGTCAAACTTCGGGTCGAGGATGCCCTGAGTGCCACCCGAGCTGCGGTTGAGGAGGGCATTATCCCAGGGGGCGGCGCCACGCTGATTCACTTGGCGGCCCGGTTAGGGGCGGTCAAGGTCAGCGCCACTGACCCGGATGAACAGGCCGGGGTGAACATTGTCGAACGCGCCCTTGTCTGCCCCCTCCGCCAGATTGCGGACAATTCCGGTGCCCCTGGAACTGTTGTGGTCGAGAAGGTGCGTGCCCTCGGCTATCCCCACGGCTACAACGCCCTGACGGGTGAATACGTGGACTTGGTGGCGGCGGGGATCATCGACCCAGCCAAGGTGGTGCGGACAACGCTAGAAAATGCGGTCTCCATCGCAGGGTTGTTCCTGACCACAGAAGCTCTAGTGGTGGAGAAGCCTGAACCCGGTGCCGCCGCGCCTGCTAATCCCATGGGGGGTATGGGTGGTATGGGCATGGGCATGTAAACCCCACATCACCCGGTCAGCCAGGGCGGTGGATTAGGGAATCTGCCGCCTTTTTTGTGGTTTCTAGGCAGATCTAATCCCAGTCCTGGAAGCCGACTCGCCAGACCTGCACCCAATTCAGCATCTGGGCCCGGCGGGTCTCGAAACTGGCGGCTGTCCAGAGGAATAGCACCCCTACCCCAAACCCTAGTCCCCAGAGTACTAGGGAGTACTGACTGGCAAATAGGATCAATTGGTAGGCCACCCGGCCGGCCGCTACCACCAAACCCACGCCTAGGTAGGCCCGCACCCGCAGGCCCAAGCCCGCCGCCATCAGCGCCAACCCCAGGCCAATCACCCCTAGGCCGGCCGTAAAGGCATCACCGGCTTGCAGTTGGGCCAACACCCCCAGGCTGCCGGTGGCTAGACCGCGCAGGCCGTGGCGTTGCGAGCGGGCCGATGAACCCTGGAGGGCTGGATCGATCTGGGCAAGGTAGAGCGCCGCAACGGACGCCAGGGTGCCATAACCGAGGGGCGTATCCCAACCCCAGCCGGGGAACTGGTCGGCTAAAGCCCAGGCTAGCAACCCCACACTTAGGTAGCTGAGCCGAATTACGCCCGTGCGTTGCGCCGCCCAGGCATAGAAGGCCGCCGCCAGCAGCAGCGTCACCCAGGATACGTCATCGGCGGTGAACAGGACGGCAACGGCAGGAATCGCAAGTGCCCACCGCTGGGCAGGTTGAATGGCCCATCCTCCCCACCCCCAGGGAAAAACCAGCAGGCCGGCCGCCACCCCCAAACTCAGGGGGCCAGCCCAGATACGCAAGATCTCCAGGGGAAGACTCAGGACTAGGCCATTAGCCAGAGCCAGTAGCAGGCCCCCCAAACCCAGATCCATCCAGGGTGACCGCCGCTGTCCTTGTTCGAGGGCATAGAGACCTGCCAAGCCAGTCACCCCGACCCCCCACCAGCCCCCCGGCGTCCAATCTGCGGCCAGGGCCAACGCCAGCAACCCCAGCCCTAGAACGCCATGCCCTTGACCCAACAGATCCGCACTGCGGGTACTCAAGCCCAGCCATCCCTGGCCGGCCGGCCAGCCCGCCAGGCCCCGGTAGCCCCAAGCCAAGAGAATCGCCAGCCCGGCCAAAATCACCCAGCCTAGGTCGGGGGGGCCGGAGGGTGCCTGAAGGAGCCGGTGCAGCAGTAGCTCATAGAGGCCTAGGGAACCGATGCCCAATCCCAGCATCGTCAGCCCTTGGTGCTGAATCTGCCGCCGGGCTAGGGTTACCAGAACGCCAGCTAGGAGCAGAACCAAGGCACCAGTTATCGCCCGGAAGGGGAGATGGGCCACGCCCGCCCCAATCAGGGCCAAGCCCAGCGCTGCCCCCCACAACCCCCGGCCGGCCGGCCGCCAAAGCTCTGCCGCCAGCAGACACACCACCGCCAGCGCCCCATTCACCAGCGCCAGACCCAGGGTCGGGTCGGGTGTATGCGTCATGCCTTGGGCGAGCAGAAGTTCCACAGCCAAGCCTAGGGCAGCCCCCCACGCCAGGGTAAATCGGTGCACCGCCCGGTAGGCCGTCGCCAGGATCAACCCCAGCGTCACCACCAGGAGGGGGCCACTCGCCGTCGTTTCCTGGGTGTAGAGGCCAGCGGTAACCAGGAGCGCCAGGGTTACGATGATGGCGGTCATCCCCACGCCCCAAATACCGAGGGCTTGGCCCATCAAGCGGAACCGTCTCAGGCGATCCCAGGCGATCCACAGGCCCAGCAAACCCATGATCAGGCCGGCCGCCGCCACAGGTTCAGGCACTGTCAGCCAAGCCCAGAACCGTACCCAGGCCAGAATGGCACTCCCCAGGGCCACAATGGCCACGGGCAAGTGGGGTAAGAATCGGAGGAGCCGCAACAGGACGCCACTGGTGACAGTCAGGCTCAGCAGGGCCACCGCATCCGCCTCCCATACCAACCCATTGACCACTGCCAGCCCAATCAGACAGACCGCCGCCGCTAAGCGAGGCGGCAACGGCGGCCGGCCGGCCCCCCAGGCTAGGGCGCTTGCATTCACTAGGGGCAGGAGTCGCCAGGCCATCCCCAGTCCGTCAGCCACCGCACCCAACACCGTCATGCCCAGGGCCACCGTGCTCCAGCCCAGTCCCACGGGCCAGGTGGGGTCTTTCCAAGGGGAGCGCTGGGGTAATACTGCGCCTAGTCCCCAGAGCAACACCCCCGCTGCTCCAAACCCCACTAGCCAGAACCGCCAATCCCCGGCCGGCCGCAGATTGAGGAGGGCAATGCCAGAGGCTAGGGCAATCCCCCCCAGGATTTGACTCGCCGTCGCTAGCCACCGAGCACCGGCCGGCCGTTGGGCCACCCAGGCTGCCAGCAGTAGGGCTGAAGCGGCTGTATTCAGGGCGCGACAGGCCAGGTTGGGGAAAGCCAGCGCGGTCAGTCCACACCCCAGAATCAGGGTGAAGATGGCGGACGCTTGGGCCAGGGGAGCCTGAGATCGACGCGCCAGTGCCCCGGTACCCGCCATGCCCAGGGCTACGAGGGGCCAGGCCAGCACCCCCACCAAGGCCCAGGGCATAAACGCTGGCCCCGCCCAAGTTTCCCCCCAAGCCACCACTGCGGCCCGGCCGGCCGCAGGTACGACCTGCCAGAGCAGCGCCAGCCCCAGCAGGGTGAGCAGCCCAATTCCCGTGACCATCCACGGCCGGCCGGATCGTCGCAGTCGCAGCCCCAGACTCGCCACCCCCAAGCCACAGACCAGACTGCCCTGCCAAGGCACTGGTGCGGGCACCGTCAGGGCCAACCCCAGGCCGAACAGACCGATCCCTAACCCATACCCCAGGGAATTGATCCGCAGCCCCAGCACCGCACCCCCCACCCCCAAGGCCAATCCCATATCCGCTAGGGGGACACTGCCCTCCACCAGTGCCCGCACCAGCAGCAGACCCCAGCCACTGCCTAGGGCTACCCACGCCAGACTCGGCCGGCCGCCGCCCCGATCCAGACCGACCACGGTGGCAGTTGCCAGGGTAGCTATCCCCAGCACCAGTCCGGCCCCCCATCCCAAAGACGCACCCACCTGCCCCACTACCAAACCTAGGGCAACCGCCAGCCAGCACCTGGTTGTACCTATCCGGTAGAGATGCCAGCCACACAACCCCAGCAGCGCCGCCAGGATTGCCAGCCGTAGACCTACCGATATCTCCAACCGATCCAGCAGCCAGGCGTTGACTGGCACCAGAGCGATGCCCGTCGCCTGAAGCATTCCCGCGGTCAGGGGTAAGTTGGCTCGGCCGGCCGCCCATGACCCAGCCCCCCAGAAGCCCAGGGTGTAGGTCAACAGCAGGCCGTACTGGGCGACCGGTGGCATCACTTCCCAAAACTGAGCCGCCAACACGCCGGAGGAGATCACCACCAGCACCACCCCCACCAACGCCAGCCACAGGACACTCAGTTCCGCCCGAAAGGCAGCAACCAGGGGCGGCGATCCCGGCGGCGTCTGGGAAGGCAGCACCGCGGCCGGCCGGCGTCCCACCAGACGCGGCATCAGGAACACATCCACAATTTGCCCCACCCCACACAGGCCCAGGGTGAACAACCAGAGCAACCCGGTGACCACTCGGCCCGTGTAAAACCGATGCAGGCCACACACCCCCAGCCAGCCCAGAACCCACAACCCATAGGCGACCGCTAGGGAATAGGTTTTGGCTGATCCGGTTGTGGTGGCGGTCAGTGACGGTGACCGGCGCAGGGATTCACAAAGGTGTAAACGGGCCACCTCCAGAATCTGATCGGACGTCAGCCCTCCCGTCGTCAGCCCCAGATCCAGGGCCGTCAGGATGGCGGGATGATCCGCTGCCAAGCCCAGGGTGATCTCCACCCCTTCTTGACCCAGGGTTTCCAAAAGGGCTACGGCCCGCGCCAGGCCGGCCGCAGTGACCGGCTCCAGGGTCACTTGAACCCGCAGGTTTCCTTGGTGAACCGCCACCGCCAAGCGAGTCCACACTCCCCAGTCCAGCCCGGCGGCCAATGGGGTCAAGGAAGCCCCAGCATTCCAGCGCATGTGAATCGATGGGCGGCCACTGCGGGTCATGGTTTGTGCTCTCCTTGCCTTCCCTGAATTGCCTCCGGCCGGCCGAGTTCCGTACCGCACCGCTTGATTTTCCCCTGAGGCATCCGGTTTGATGGGGGAACCGACTGGACGCGCGCCCTATGCCCGAAGTTACCCTGCCCGCCCTGATCCAGCAGATGCTCCAGCCGGATTTCTATCCCCACGGGGTACAGACGCCCATCCAACTGCTGCAAACCCATATTTCCTACGTCCTGCTCACCGGCGACTATGCCTACAAGGTGAAAAAGCCGGTCAACTTTGGCTTTCTTGATTTTTCCTGTCCCAAGCGCCGCCAACACTACTGCCAGGAGGAACTGCGCCTCAACGCCCGCTGGGCACCGGATCTTTACCTGGAGGTTCTGCCGATCAGCGAACATCCGGCCGGCCGCTATCGATTGGGGGCCAACAATGGCCATCCGGTGGTGGAACATACCCTGAAAATGCGCCAATTTCCCCAGGAGGGTCTGTTCAGTCACTTGTTCGAGTCCGGTCAATTGACCGCCGCCGACCTAGAGGCCCTGGGGCGCCAAACCGCTGCCTTTCACCAGCAGGCCGACCACGGCGACGAAATTCGCCAGTTCGGTAGCCTGACCATGATTCGCCGCACCCTGGACGGCAACTACCAGGCTTCCCTACCCTACATCGGCCGTGCCCAAACCCAGCAGCAATACGAGGAGACCCGCCAGTTTACCGACCCGTTCTTGGTGGATCACAGTCGCTGGTTCGAGCGCCGGCAGCGGGAAGGCAAAATCCGGGAATGCCACGGGGATTTGCACCTCGGCAACGTCTGCCGCTACCAGAACCAGATTCGGGCCTTCGACTGCATTGAGTTCAACGATGAGTTTCGCTGCATCGATGTGATCTACGATGCCGCCTTCATGGTGATGGATCTGGAGTTCCGCGGCCGCACCGATCTGGCCTACGCCTTTTTGAACACCTATTTGGAATACACCTGCGACTACTGGGGAGCGGTGCTGCTGCCCTTTTATTGCAGTGTACGGGCCTATGTCCGGGCCAAGGTCAACTCCCTGATTCTGGACGATCCGGGCCTCACCCCCAGCCAATTGGCCAGTGCCCAAGAGGTGGCGGCAGCCTACTATCGCCAAGCTTGGGCCTACGGCCGGCCGCGCCAGGGTCGCCTGCTGGTGATGTCGGGCCATTCCGGATCGGGGAAATCCACCGTCGCCCGCCACTTGGCCCAAACCCTAGGGGCGATCCACATCCGCTCCGACGCGGTACGCAAGCATCTGGCGGGGATTCCCCTCCACCAGCGGGGCGATGACAGCCTCTACACCCCGGAGATGACCGACCTCACCTACACCCAACTCCAGGAACTGGGCCTGTTTCTGGCCGGTCAGGGCCTGACGGTGATCCTCGATGCCCGCTACGACCGCCAAGTGCAACGCCAAGGCATTCTGATTCAGGCGGCCGGCCGGAACTTGCCGGTTAACATCCTCCATTGCCATGCCCCCCTGGAGGTGTTGGCGCAGCGGTTGGACAAACGCCAGGGGGATATTGCCGATGCGACAGCAGACCTCCTGCCCCACCAACTGCGTGCCCTGGAACCGTTTACGGAACAGGAGCAGCCCTTGGTGATCTCTGTGGACACCAGCGGGGACTGGCGGACTGGCCTCCACCGCGAACCCCAGCTTACCCAGCCCCCCCCTTGCCTGGCCTAAGGTACTGGACGAGGAGCTTGGCTAAAAGCCCGTAGGCGGCGGAAAAAGGGACTGGCGGCCGGCCGGGGTACGGGAGGCAGATGCACCCGGCGGTGGGTGAGTTGGGCTATCCGTCGTCGCTCCTGGGCTAGTTGGGCACGGCGAGCCAAGAGGGCGGTGGTCAGTCCCCCCAGGGCCTCCAGATCCATTCCCAAAAGCGGATCGCCCCCTGGTTCTAGGTTGAGTTCGCCCCCTTCGGCAGGGTTGAGCAGCAGAAAGCGCGCCGGCCGGCCGTCGGCCCAGGGGTTAACCTGCACTTCCCCCTGCAAAACTCCTGTGGTCGAACTATCGGGGAGTTCCACCTGCCAACTAAATTCGGCCGGCCCTAGGGCTTCCGGGTCTAACCCCTGGTGGAGGTGAGCGATCACTGTGTCGGACAGGGGATTGCGGAGCACGACCTGCACCGCTTCTCCCCCCGTGGCCCAACCCTTGAGGGTGAGCACCGGCTGCCAGCCCCCCCACAAACTGTCCAGCACGACCTGGAGACCGACGGCGGCCGGCCGGCCAGGGCCACTCTGCCAGGTGAGGTGGTGTTGCCACGCCCGCCACCCCATAGGTTGAGGCAAATCCCCTAGACAGGCCAATGTCCAGTTGCCGGGATCGAAGTGAGTTACCGGCAGAATCTCTTGCAAAGGGCCAGACGAGGGGGTAACCCACCGCTTGCGGCAGCGGCTCCGCTCCCCATCCGTGGGCCGATGCTGCACCCGAACCGTCACCGGATAGCCGGGCGGCAACCCCTGGGCCAACACCCGCCAAGCCCCCAATACACCCGGTTCCCCCAGGCTCAGGAGCGGCCGGCCGGGTGTTTCACAGGATTCAAAACGAAAGGGCCAATCGGGCAACATCAACCACAGCCTTGAAAAAGCGGGTTACCGCTAGGTGTCAGTGTAACTCCTGCATCTGAGGCCCCGGAGTGACAGCGGTAAAATAAGGCCACTCGCCGGGTGAAGTATCCCCCAACCATGTCCAACCTGACCTTTGAAGTTACGCTGATTCTGGCGTTGATTGCCGCCAACGGGTTGTTTGCTATGTCGGAGATGGCCATTGTTTCCTCCCGCAAAGCTCGTCTGCAACAGCGGGCCAATGAGGGGGATGCTGGGGCGCGTCTCGCCTTGGAAATCGCTCAGGATCCGGCGCGGATGATCTCCACAATCCAGGTGGGAATCACCTTAATTGGCATTCTCAATGGGGCATTTGGGGGCGCAACCATTGCCTCAAAGCTAGGGGAATCTCTCGCTGACCTACCTGGGATTGGGGCCTACAGTCAGCCCATCAGTTTCGCGCTGGTTGTCGTTATCATCACCTACTTGTCCCTGGTGGTGGGCGAACTGGTACCTAAGCAATTGGCCCTGAATAACCCAGAAGTGGTGGCCTCAGCTATTGCTATTCCCATTCACCGGCTCTCCCTATGGGCACTGCCCGCCGTCCGCCTGCTCAGTTTCTCCACCGAAGGTATCCTCACCCTGCTGCGCATCCAAAAAACCAGCGAGCCGGTGGTCTCCGAGGAGGAGATCAAGATTCTGATGAAAGAAGGCACCCAGGCCGGGGAGTTCCAGGTTGCGGAACTGGACATGGTCGAGCGGGTGTTTCGCCTGGGAGACCAGCGAATCAGCGCTTTGATGACCCCTCGCCCCGATATTATTTGGCTGGATCTAAGTGATCCAACCCGTGTAAATCAGCAGGAGATCATCGCCAGCGCCCATTCCCGCTTTCCCGTTTGCCAAGGGGATTTGGATAGCGTCTTGGGGATCATTGATGCCAAAAACCTGCTCAGCCATGCCCTCGCAGGCCGGCCGTTTGACCTCACCCTTGGCCTAGAAGACCCGGTCTATGTGCCGGAGAGTACCCATGCGCTGCGGGTGTTGGAATTGCTGAAGACGGCCGGCCGGCCGATGGCGTTGGTGGTCGATGAGTATGGTGTAATTCAGGGGCTGGTGACCCTCAATGACCTGCTGGAGGCGATTGTGGGGGTCATTCCCTCAGCGGATACGGAGGAACCTAAGGCCATCCAACGGGAGGATGGTTCGTGGTTGGTGGATGGCATGTTGGCTATTGATCAGTTCCGCCGCCACTTTGATCTAAGCGAAGAGGAATTGCCAGCGACGGGGTATCACACGTTTGGAGGGTTTGTAATCAGCCAAATCGGCCATATCCCCAGTACGGCGGATATGTTTTCCTGGGGAGGTTTTTCGTTTGAGGTGATGGACATGGATGGTAACCGGGTAGACAAGGTTTTGGTTCGGAAGCTCTTTCCTCCGAATTCAGCAGAGGAGAAAGCCCCTGATGAAAATGGGGGCTAGGCATCGACACGGAATGCACGATGGTCTTTAGGGCACCTCTATTAATTGGCCGATAGTCCCGCCTATTGAGAATGATCTGGTCTGGAGTGCCCAGTCTACTGTCTTCTATTGTCAACAGGCCCGTGCCAGATTGAATAAATAGAGGTACCCTTAACTGAAAAGGTGCACAAAGAGTTCCATAGCTGGATGGGTGGATCAGATAAACCCTGCACTATTGATGACCTAATCAAGTTCGTCCATGAAATGTACCCAGAAGAGGTGATGGCCTCGATCCGTCTCAATCGCATCAAGAAACGGCTCAACCTACCCGCTCCCAAGTTCCTGCCCCCTGTCAAAACTTAGTATCTTTCCCTAAAAACCAGCCTTGTGGCGCAACTCTGGCCGGAGATGACTGCGGTCACCCAAAAGCTCCAACAACGGGCCATGGGTACCAAACCGCACACAACTCACCGACGCCACCGGCATTGCGATCCGATCCCGAAACCGCCCCAATTCAATCCCCAGCAAACTACACAAAATAATTCGCAGCGTTGCCTTGTGGGACACCACCAGCACCGACCCATCTGGATGCTGGGCCTCAATCTCTGCGATCACCAGATTGGCGCGACTGGCGATATGTACCGCCGTTTCCCCACCTGTCGGTGCATTCCAGGCCGGTTCCGTAAGCCACCGCATATAGGCTTGCAGGTCATGCTCCTGCACCCATTCCGGTGTTTGCCCCTCCCATTCCCCATAGGCAATTTCCTTGAGGCCATCCCGCAGGTTCACCGTTAATCCTGTTGCTGCCGCCAGGGGGGCTGCTGTAGCCTGGGTACGGGTCATAGGGCTGGCGTAGATCGCAGTCCAGGGAAAGTCTTGATAGGCCGTTGCAAAGTCCTTGGCCATCGCCAATCCGTCGGGTGTCAGTTCGGGGTCGAGGGAACCGCAGTAGCCCCCCGCTTGGCTGAAGGTGGTCTCTCCGTGGCGCAATAGGTAGAGTTTCAGGCTCATGGGGTCTCCGCAGGGGTGGCCAGACGTGCTTCCAGTTTCTCCAGTCGCCGCCGCAGATCCTGGTTTTCCCCCTGAAGTTTTTCCAAATCGGCGCGCATCTGCTGCAAGGTAGCCCCGGCCGGCCCTTGACTTTGCAATCGGCCCATCGCTTCCTCAGCCATGCGGCGCACCCGTCCATCGCTACTCTGGGTATGCAAGCGTCGCAGCAGCGGGATAGCTTGGGGGGTCTCGGTGCGCTCTAGGGCTGTCACCACAGCAACTTGTGTAAGGAAGAAGGTTTCACCAGCCAACTGCTCCAACCGGGCCAGGACTTGAGCCTGGGCAAGGGGATCGGCTACAGCAACTCCAATCCCTAGGGCACGGATTGCGGCCAAGCGTAGGGCCTGTGGGATAGCCGCCTGGGTATAGTCCAGGACAACCGCCCGGCCGGCCGGGGTCTTCAGGTGGGCAATGCCGGTGATCGCCCCCCCACGCGCCACCTCATTCCAGCTTGGCCCCCGGTTGAGGATAGCTTGCAGTCTATCTAGGGCCTCGTCTTCACCGTTGACTAGGGGTGCAGCGGCCACCTTGCCTAGGGCCGTGGCGAGAGTTGCCTCCAGGCTGTAGGGCAAGTTGGGCTGTTGCAGGGCAGCGTGCAGAACCGCAAAGCTCTCTCGGAAGGGGCACTGACCGAGGGCTTGGGCACTGGCCTTGCGAACCCGCACCTCAGGGTCAGCCAATCCCTGAGCCAGAAGCGGGATGACCTCAGCCTGGCGCAGTCCCCCCAGCACCCCGGCCACTTCGACCCGCACGCCCCAGAATGGGTCTTCGCTGAGGGCCGCTGCCAATGCCTGGCCGGCCGGCCGGGTTCCCTTTTTCCCCAGGGCTTGGGCCGCGGCGATCCGGCCAAGGGGATCGGGGTCGTGGCGCAGTTGAGCGATCAGATCGGGTTCGGCCACCTCCAGTTCCAGGGTTTTCAAGGTGTGATGACCGCTGTCAAAGGCGAAAAACAGAGGTTTCTGGGGTAGGGGGATGTAAAACACCTGTTGCCGCTGATGGCTCCGCACCCGCACGGTCTGCATTCGCGGCCGGCCGGCCTCATCCAACCCCAGGCCAAAGCTGAGGGGCAGCGTCAGATCAAATAAATCTTCCTCCGCAGATCCCTGGGTTTGCTGCACAGTCACCTGGGCAGTCTGGGTGGTGGATTCCCAGGCGTAGCTGACCTTGAAGTCGGGATGACCGCCCCGAAACACATACTGATCCAAGAGGAATTGGAGATTGCGTCCAGTCGCTACCTCCACAGCGCGTACCAGGTCGCTGGTCTCCACGGTTTGGTGGGCATGGGTCTGGACAAAGGCTCGGATGCTCGCCCAAAACAGGTCTTCCCCCAGGGTCTGGCGGAGCATGTGGTAGACACAGGCCCCCTTCTCGTAGATGTGGCGATCGTAGAGTTCAATCGCCTCCCGGTAGATATGGGTGACCATTGGCCGGCGGTAGCGACTGCTATCTTCCTCCAGGTAGCTGCGCATCTGGCCCAGCCGGTAGTAGGCTGCGGCATCAGGGCCATACTCGGCCTCATTCCAGAGGACTTCGCTGTAGGTGGCCATGCCCTCCTTCAGCCAGGCGTGTGCCCAGTGCTTGATCACCACCAAATCCCCAAACCACTGGTGGGCCAGTTCGTGGGCGACCAGGTTTTCTGTCCAAAAGTGGTCAAGGGCTGCCCGTTCGTCCAGCAGACAGCGATCCGTCAGCAGGGTGAGGGAGGTGTTCTCCATGCCCCCAAAAATGAAATCCGCCACACACACCTGGCCGTAGCCGGGATAGGGATAAGCCGTCCCAAACCGCTCGCTGAATAGATCCATCATCCGGGGTGTTTTCCCCAGGCTGCGGGGCAACCGTTCGGCCAGAGACTGGTCGGCGTAGTAGGTGACCGGCCGGCCGCGCCAGGTGTCCTCGACCACCGCAAAATCCCCCACCGCCAGGGCCACCAGATAACTGGGATGCACCTGATTCTGCCGCCAGTGGAAGACCGCCCACTCCCCCTGGGTTTCCTGGCTCAGGAGTTCGCCGTTGGCAACCGCCCTGTAGCCCCGCGGCACCGCCACCCGCACCTCCGTAGTGGCCAACTGGCCCGGATAGTCGAAGCAAGGGAACCAGTAGCGGGAATCCTCATCTTCCCCTTGTGTCCAAGCTTGGATAGGTTTGTCCGGTTGGTCGGGGGTGGGCTGAATGAAGTACAACCCCCGTTGTGGCCGCTCCACCCCGTAGGCGATCGCCAGGGTCAGCGGCCGGCCGGCCGTCGTTGGTGTCGCCAGAGTTACCTGAATCTGCTCCCCATCACTGCTAAACCCCTGGGCCACCCCATCTACCTGCGCCCCGTGGATTTCCAGGCCCACCCCATCCAGCGTCAGGCTTGTAATGCCATCGCGCACCGGCCGAATCCGAATCTCACACACCCCCGTCAGCCGTCCCTGAGCCAGATCCAATCGCAGATCGAGAGAGAGATGCTCCACCTGCCCCGGTCGATCAGGACTATAGTGGGGGCGGGCCCCAGGTAGGGCAAAGGGCCGCCGGCCGGCCGGATCATCCACCATGGCTGTCTCCCTATCCTGAGCCAGTGCCCCTTGATTCTCAGCGGCCGGCCCCACCCCTGGCAAGCCTGTTCTTGCGTTTCTCGTAATCGTTATGACTATGTGATATAGTCTCCAAAGTCTGTAACGTTTTGTCTTTCCATCCCGCCACGCTGAGAAGAGGACTGGAGTATGGCCTACGAATTTCCGGCGCTGCCCTATGCTACCGATGCCCTAGCGCCCTACATTACTGCCGAGACCATCAGTTTCCACTACGCCAAGCACCACGCCGCCTACGTCACCAACTACAACAACCTGGTGAAGGGTACGCCCTTTGATGAGCAGCCCCTGGAAGAGGTGATCAAAGCCACTGCTGGAGACGCCAGCAAAGTGGGGATTTTCAACAATGGTGCCCAGGCTTGGAACCACACCTTCTACTGGAACTGCATGAAGCCAGGGGGTGGCGGTGAACCCACCGGCGATCTGGCCGCCAAGATTGTGGCTGACTTCGGCAGCTTTGCCCAGTTCAAGGATGCCTTCAAGGCGGCCGGTGCCACTCAGTTTGGCAGTGGTTGGGCCTGGCTGGTGCTGGAAAATGGCACCCTCAAAGTGACCAAGACGGCCAACGCCGATAACCCCCTCTGCCACGGCCAAGTGCCCCTGCTGACCATGGACGTGTGGGAGCATGCCTACTACCTGGTCTATCAAAACCGGCGGCCCGACTACATCAGTGACTTCATCGACAACCTGATTGACTGGAGCTTTGTTGCCCAGCGCTACGCCCAAGCTGCTTAATGCAACCCTTCTGTCCTAGCTAGCTTTACCTAGCTACACTCGAACCTCAGATAAGACCAGCCTAGCTCCTGTGGGGGGTTAGGCTTTTTTCATGGCGCTGGGGAGAAAGAGGCTGTAAGGGCTTCGGTTGGGCATGGCCACGGGAAGAGGCGATGGTACAGACCAACTTCCAGGAGCGCCGCGAGGATTGGAAGGCAATCGAGAAACACCTCACCGTGCGCCCGTAGCGGCCTGACTGGCGATCCCCCATCACACCACAAACTGTCCCTCCAAATCCTGAGCCGCGGCGCGACTGCGGGCGTCGTAGTAGAGATCCGCCAGGGAAATGGCAAACAGGGCGTCCTGAAGACGGGCCTCCAGCCGTTTCCACAGGCTGGCACTCACCCAATCTGCCAGGGGATCACCGCCGCGAGGGGGCAGGCTGAGGGTTTCCCCCACCGCCGCTAAGATCTGGCCTACCCAAATGGTCTCGGCCGGCCGGGCCAAGCGATACCCTCCCTGGACACCGCGCACCGATTCCACCAGTTCCGCCCGGCGCAGCGCCATCAGGAGTTTTTCCAGGTAAGGGGCCGGCAACTGCTGGCGGGCGGCCATTGTGCGTACCGAAACCGGCTCCCGTTGGGCGTGGAGACTGAGGTCAAGCATCGCCCGCAGGCTGTACTGGGCACGGGTTGTCAGGCGCATGGATAAGGAGAATGCCTGTCAGTGGGCCACTGGGCCGGGTAGCATAACCCCATAATGCGTTACACGCGCCCATCCCGGCCGGCCGCCCCTCATGTCTCTCGAACAGCCTATCTTGACCCGCGACGCCCTTCTGACCCGCTATGGGGCTGGTGAACGTCACTTCACCCAGATTGTCCTACCCGGTGCTGATCTCCAGGGCCTTGCCTTCGATCACCTCGAAAGTCCTGGAGCCTGCCTGATTGGAGCCAATCTTACTACCAGCCATGGTCTGGGTGCGATTCTCCCCTCCAGCTTTCTCATTCGCGCCAACCTTCAAGACGCGGGTCTGCGTTCAGCCCAACTCCGGGGGGCCTACCTGCAAGGGGCCAATCTCCGGGATGCCAACCTGAGCGAAGCTAACCTGAGCGCCGCCAACCTCCAGGGGGCGGACTTGACGGGTGCCTACCTGCGCGACACCAACCTGAGGGCGGCCAACTTGTGTGGAGCTTGCTTGCACACCGAACTCAGTCAGGCCCAATGGCAGGGGGCCATCTACGATAAACGCACCCAATTTCCAGAGGGCTTTGACCCCGAAGCCGCAGGACTCATGGCGGTGAAAAACCTTGAGAAGACGGCTGTGGAGATTCACCAGGCCAGTCAACTGTTGAGTCACTATGCGGCAGGCGAGCGCAACTTCCGGGGGGCAAACCTCTTGAGGGCTGACCTGGTGCTGGCCAACTTGGCGGGGGTTGACCTGAGTCGGGCCAGTTTAGCGGAAGCCCACCTGGAGGGGGTCAGCCTCATGGGTGCCAGCCTAGTGCGGGCCAAGCTGTGGCAAGCTGATTTGCGAGAAGCCAACCTGATGGGTGCAGATTTACGGGGGGCAGATTTTTGGCAAGCTCGGCTAGAGGAGGCTAATCTGTGGCAGGCGGTCTACAACGAGGACACGAAATGGCCGGTGGACTTTCACCCCCAAACCCGCGGCCTCGTATTAGACGACAGGCAGTGACCGGGGTTACCTAACTCGGGTGTGAAATCTGGTAGAAAGTTGAAAACCGTTGTCATTTTTGGGGACAAGTCTTTAGGTGTCCCGGACAGCGCGCTAGACCTGGAGCGAGTAAGGGGCCGGCTGTGAGCAAGAACAAGATCTTGGTGATTGATGACAGCTTCATGATCCGCAAGTCCCTGGTTGACCAGTTGACCAATGAGCGGAATGAGGTCTATGAAGCTAAGGATGGTCCTACTGGCCTAGCGATGGCGGCTCAGGTTCATCCCGATGTGATCCTGCTGGACTTTGTGATGCCGGGTATGGATGGTTACGAGGTCTACCAGAAATTGCGGGAACAACCAGAATTTGCCAATACCCCTGTGATCGTGATTTCCAGCAGTTATGACGAGGTGGTGCGGCGATTTGGCTATCCCTTTGTGGGATTCGATTTCCTGGCCAAGCAATTTACCAAGGAACAGTTGGAAGAGCGCATCTACGCCGCCCTGCCCATGTTAGCCTCCAGTCCCGATCATGTGGGTGTTGCTGTCACGGGTGGCACCTTCACCCCAGATTTCACCGGCCAATGGGAAGCCCTTGAGCAGCGCCTGAGTGCTATCCTGACCAGTCTCCAGGAACGGTTCAGCGGTCTGGAGCAGCAGGTGAGCGCCTTGGGCCATGCCCCACCGCCTGCGGATCGCACCGAGGAGATCCTGGCGAGGATGCAGCAGATGGCTGTCAGTGACGGAATGAAGGGGGGCGAGCAGGCGGTTCTGGAGCGGCTTGCGCAGTTGGAGTCGCGGTTGGCAGATTTAGATCTGCGTGCTCTCACGGGGCAGGGTCAGATCATCTTGGGGCGGTTGGATCAACTGGCGACTCAATCGCCTAGCCCAACCTCAACTGGCTCAGGGGCAGAGGTGGCGGAAAGACTGGATGTCCTGACCGCAAAACTCGATGCTTCCCGGCCGGCCGCAATCGATCTGCAACCGGTGCTGCAACGCTTATCCAGCCTGGAAACGAAGTTATCGGCCCTCAGCACGGGAACACCGACACCGGCTTCAGCAGCAGGAAATCCTTGGATGCCAGCTATTGCTGCGGGTGTAGCTGCGGCTGTCGGGGCTGCCCTCGGTGCCGCTGTGATGGCCAGTATCAAAACCTCCCAGTTGCCAACTCCGCTTAACCCGGTGGCGATTGTTCAACCTCAGGATGGCGGCCGGCCGACCTAGGCATGGCCGAACCCCAGCAGCCCTCTCTGTTCACGACCCAGGAATGGCGGGTCATGGCCCAGCCCGGCCGCTACGTCGCGGGTCAAGCCCCTGTCCATCTGGATGCCGCGACCCTGAACGCCTGGAAGACCCGTATTGCCACCTACCAGGCCACCGCCGCTCAGGGGCAACCCGAACATCAGCCCAGCCTGTTGGCGCCAGCGGCCGGCCGGCCTCACCCCGCCCTTGCCTTTGATCCCTTGAGTCAGCCAAGTCAGGGGGATGCATTTTACCGCCTGCCACCCCAATTTGGGACCGATGCCCCCTGCCTCTACTTTGTCCTGGATCGGGCCGCCGCCCTAGTCCTCTACATCGGCGAAACCCAGCATAGCCGCCAGCGCTGGGCCGGCCACCACGACTGCAAGCGCTACCTGACCAACTACCTGAATCTGCACCGTCAATACGGCTTAGAGACACGGATCGCCTGGGCCTTTGCCTGGGATGTGCCCCCGGCCGGCCGAGAGCGCAAGGCCCTGGAAGCTGCCCTGATCCAACGCTGGTGGCCTCCCTTTAATCAGGAAGCCTGGCGGCGGTGGGGGGCACCCTTTCGCAGTGGTTATCAGGCTGCCCAGCCCATTTAAGCGCCTACTGATTCGGTGGCAATTGGCGCAGCACCTGTTTACGGTCGCCTGTGCGAACCGTCAGGCTCAGGGTTTGGTCACCCCGGCGCACCTTTACGGGGAGGCGCTCGCCCACCTGGGTCTGCTCCACCACCTTTTGGAGGTCATCGGCCGTGTCAACCCGCTTGCCATCTATCTCGGTGATCACATCGCCACGCCGCAGTCCACCCTTCGCTGCTGGACTATCAGGGATCACCTGGCTCACCAAGGCCCCCTTCACCTCCGGCAGTCGGACTGTACTGTTCGGATTTTCGTTCGCCTCACGGGCTAGTTCCGGTGTCAGGGAGACCATGGCAATACCGATGTAGGGGTGGGGCACTTCACGGCCCTCCGCCAAGATGGGCGTCACCCGCCGGGCTGTGTTGATCGGAATGGCAAAACCAATGCCCTCGGCCCCAGCCCGAATCGCTGTGTTAATGCCAATCACCTGGCCATCCGCATTGAGGAGCGGCCCACCGGAATTGCCGGGATTAATGGCCGCGTCGGTTTGGATAAAGTCGAGACGTTTATCGGGAATCCCCACTTTCGAACTGGAACGACTCAGATTGGAGACAATCCCCAGGGTCACCGTATTGTCCAAGCCCAGGGGATTCCCCATGGCGATGGCCCAGTCCCCCACTTGAAGCTGATCCGAGTTACCGAGGGGAGCAACAGGCAGAGTTCCCGTGGGATTTTGGATTTGCACCACCGCTAGGTCGGTGACCTCATCGGTGCCTCGGACAACTCCCGGAAATTGGCGGCCATCCGTGAGGGTCACGGTCACCTTGTCGGCCCCTTGCACCACGTGGGCATTGGTGATCACGGTGCCTCGCGTATCGGTAATAAAGCCCGACCCCTGGCCACGCTCCCGGCGCTCCCGTTGCCCCCGCGGTCCAAGATCATCCCCGAAAAAGCGCCGGAAAAAGGGATCGTCCAAGAAGGGGTCGGCGGCCTGGACAACCCGCCGCTCCGTGTCAATCCGCACAACGGCCGGCCCTACCTTGCGCGTGGCATCGATCACGAAGTTGGCCCCTAAGCGTCCTGAACGAGAGGGAACGGCGGCCGTGGTCTGGGGATCGGCCTCAGCAACCAGGGTTTGAGTTGGCTCGCCCCGCAGCAGATCAGCCTGGGAAGGTAAGGCCCGAATGCCAACTACGGTGAGGACAACACCCACCAGAAGGGCGAGACCGTGGGTGAGGAATTGGAGGAGAGAAAAGCGACGAGTCCGTGGTCGAGTCATGGCGTGTCTGGGTTCCGTGGGACGGGCTGGAAACAGCAAAACAGCAGAAGTACCTGCCTATTATTCTGACACTGGGGGTTGTCCCAGGTTCCGGCCGGCCGTTTGCCCAGTCCCTGTGTAGACTAGGGGCGGTAGATTTGCCCCGTCAGCATCCCAAAGATGCGGCTCTAGGGTACCCATGTGGCTATGGCCTTACCCCAGGATCGATTTAGCGCTTTTACGTCCCTGCCCCGCGGTTCCCTTTTCCCTGAACCCTCCTTTCAGCGCCTGATGCAATCCCTGCCTGTAGGTATCCAGGTGTGGGATGCCCAGGGGGAACACCTCTGGTCAAATGCAGCAGCCCTGCGGTTGTTGGATCTGACCCCCAAGATGCTGCGGGAGAGACGGCTTCAGGATCGGCTGTGGAACTGGGTGAATGAGGCTGGCCAGCCCATGGCCCCCCACCGGTTTCCTGTGTTTGAGGCGCTCACCACCGGCCGGCCGGTGCCCCGGACTGTATTGGGTCTCTACCGCCCCCGGGAGTGGCATCGGGTCTGGTTGATGGTGGATGTAGACCCTCACCTTGATGAGCAGGGCGAGGTCACCCACGTGGTGTGCACCTACACCGATATCACCCCCCAGCGCCTCGCCGAGGCTCAACTGCGCCACAGTGAGGAGCGCTATGCCTTGGCGGTGAATGGGGCGCGAGATGGGATTTGGGACTGGGACTTGCTCACCGACCGCCTCTACCTTTCGGATCAATGGCATCTGCTTTTGGGCTATTCGCCCGGCAGCTTAGGGGAGGAACCCTCGGCGTGGTTTGACCACATTCACCCGCAGGATGGACCACGGGTGCGCCAACAACTCCTTGACCATCTAGCGGGCCACCAGCCTACCTTTGAAAGTGAGCACCGGTTGCGCCACTGCCAAGGCAACTACCGCTGGGTACTGGTGCGGGGGCTGGCCGTGCGGGATACGGATGGCCAGGTTTACCGGATGGCCGGTTCCCAAACCGACATCACCGAACGCAAACACGCTGAAGCCGAACTCTGGCTGGCCGCCACCCACGACGCTCTCACAGGCTTGGCTAACCGCTACCTATTCCTTGACCGGTTGGGGCGTGCCCTAGAGTCGGCCCGGCAGGATCCCACTGGCCAGTTTGGGGTGCTGCTCCTTGACCTGGATCGATTCAAGGTGATCAACGATAGCCTCGGGCACCTGGTGGGGGATGAGTTGTTGATGCGGTTAGCTCAGCGGCTGCGTGCCCAGTTAGACCCCGACTACCTCCTGGCGCGGCTGGGAGGGGATGAGTTTGCCGTTCTGGTGCCGACGGTGGCCCGGCCGGCCGGCCTCTGCCAGGTGGCCGAACAACTTCAACAGGTACTCAGCGCGGCATTCTGTGTCGGTTCTGATAGCTACGAGGTCTACACCACCGCCAGTATAGGGATTGTGGTGGGTGGCACTGCCTATGACCGGCCCCAGGATGTGCTCCGGGACGCGGATGTGGCTCTCCACCAAGCTAAGGGGCAGGGTAAAGCCCGCTATGCCTTGTTTGATGGTGAGATGCGGGCCAAGGCGGTTCGCCAACTGAAGCTGGAAAATGCGCTGCGGCAGGCGATTGAGCGCCAAGAACTCTGCCTCCACTACCAGCCCGTCGTCAACCTACAAACCGGCCAGCTTCAGGGGTTTGAAGCCTTGGCGCGATGGCAGCATCCTGAGTTGGGCTGGGTGTCCCCGAGTGAATTCATTACCCTGGCGGAGGAAACGGGCCAGATCATTCCTCTGGGGCAATGGGTGCTACGCACCGCCTGTCAGCAACTCAAACAATGGCAACAGCAGTGGCCCACCCAAGCCCAATCCCTGAGTGTCAGTGTCAATCTCTCGGCCTATCAGTTCGCCCAAACCGCCCTAGTCACCTGGATCGACCGGGTTCTGGAGGAAGTGGATTTGCCCCCGGCCCACCTCCAACTGGAAATCACCGAGAGTACGCTGGGGAGCTACACCGAAGCAGAGACCACGCTGGCAGCCCTCAAGTCCCTGGGCCTCAAACTCTGTATCGATGACTTCGGCACGGGCCATTCCTCCCTCAGTCGTCTCCACAGCTTTCCGATTGACCACCTGAAGATTGACCGAGCGTTTGTGGGACGGATGGATCGAGAGGGCAATGGCCGGGACATTATTGACACGATTCTGTCTCTGGCCCAACGCCTCAAGTTGGCCGTGATTGCCGAGGGGATTGAAACGCCGACGCAGCTAGACCTGCTGCAAGGACTAGGCTGCCAGGCTGGCCAGGGCTTTTTCCTCGCCCCCCCCCTGGCACCACCCCAAGCCACGACCCTGGTGGCGGCCGGCCGGTGTCCTGCCCTGTCCACGGAAAAGGATGCGATACCCACACCGTAGCGGGTTTGTGTCTGGCGGCAGTCGTGGCCAATAGACCCCAGGTAGGAACTACTGACCACAACTTGCCTGCTGGATAAGGCGGTCAGAGACTCTAGGAGGCGCTGAAATGCTCCCGCAACTTCGCCTCCTGCTCATTGGAAAGATTGGACTTGATGAGTTCCATCTTCTCTCCCTTGAGGGCTTCTTCAACCTTGTCGAGGGTCACTTCCCCCGTCATCAGGAACAGGGCTGAGGTGCCTTCGGTAATGCTCTCCCGCACATTTTTGATGAAGTCGTCGTTGATGCCATAATCCGTGAAGTGGCCGGAGAGGGCACCGCTCAAAGCCCCGATGGCAGCCCCCAGCAGGGGAACGAAAAAGATGAAGCCGAACAGCATGCCCCAGAATGCGCCGTCCAGAGCACCCACCCCGACGAGGTTGACCGCCTGCTGGGTACGAGGCTTTTTTTGTCCCTGGGGCCAGGAAACCACGGCCGCATCCTGAATCTCGATCAGATGCTCCTTTTGTAGCCCACTGAGCACTCCGAGTGCCCGTTGAGCGCCCTCCGCATCCTCAAATTTCCAAACGGTTATATTCGCCATGACTTTTCTCCAATAGGGCCTCATCGGCCTTGTCCACTATCTACCACGGCTTATGGATGGGTGTACAGGCGATCAGGTGACCTCAACATTAAGAACGGGCTAAGCATTGGCAAAGTCCAGGCTTGTCCCGCTCGTTCACGGTCATTTCAATAGGTAAAGCGGCTGCCGACGGCCCGAATCATAGATACTACCCATTCGCCACTGTCTATGCTCGTGGGTAGTACCCAACTCTTCTACACAGGATAGGAAGTATACAAGATCAGGAAGTTACCTGAGAAGTTAAACAGTCCCAAACCAAAATTTACACGTAAGCTCATTATTTCCCCATTGAGTATTTCATCCATTTATCAGTAATTATTCTGCCTGATTAATCGGTAAGTAAACGCCCAAAAAAATAAGGCCATGCATAAATATACACAGCCCTGTATCCAACGCGGTAACAAGGAAAGATAATCATCCCTAACTTTGATCCCCAAGCCACTTAGGCTGTGATGACACAGAGATCATCCGGGTCTACCAGATGGCAGACAGCCTCATCCATGCAAATGACGGCCCAGCCGGCAGGGTGCATATTCACAAAGGTGTAATCTGTCTCGTCCACAAAGAAACCTTTGTGATTGCGGGTTCCTGGCTTGACTTGAACATTAGTGCCGACCATGACTGTAACTCCTTGGTGTGTGGGGACTCAGTAGGCTTGATGAGCTTGTGGAATAAACCTTATCACCCCTTTCTGAGAGAAGACCATAAATGTCTCTATACCTTTCTAAAGAACCATCAAGGCGGCCGGCCGGTTTGTTGCGGATTCGTTGCCTAAAAACCCATTTCCTAAGCAATTCTACGGACTAAATGCCTTTTTCTCGGCTTGGCTTATGGTGATATTTACCTAAAGTGCTCCTCATTTTTGTATTGCTTCTTAATGGAAATAATGAGGGATTCATCCCATCCGGGGGGAATTAGGTAGCTTGGATGGCAGATGTCAGAGATTCGACCTCCAACTCGGAGGTGAGGTAGTGTACCGAAGCCCGCACGCAGTCGGACTGGGGAATGGTGCGCAGGCAAAAACCCTGATCCTCTAGGGTTTGAACCAACTGCCCTGGCGTAACACCCCGTTTGCGAAAAGCTACAAGCCCAGCGGCCGGCCGGCCAGGCAACAGGCAGGTCACATCGGGCAAGGCACTCAGCTTTTCCCAGAGCAGGGTACTCATCTGGATTTGGCGTTGGTAGCGCTCCGTGGGGGTTCCCCACTGGGTGTGAACCTCCAGGGCCACCCGCAATCCCTGGCTTAGGGCGAAGGCTGAGGTGGCCACTTCGTAACGGCGGCCATCGCGACGCGGGTTGCCTGCTTCAACGCCTCGCCAGCCGACATAGGTGGGTTCGAGGACGTCCATAAGGTCGGGCCGGGTGTAGAGCGCCCCCAGCCCATCTGGCCCACACCACCATTTGTGGCCAGTCAGGGCATAGAAATCGACTCCTAAGGCCGTGAGATCCAGAGGCAACACCCCCACGGACTGGGCGGCATCCACCAGCACCCACACGGGCTGCGGCCGGCCGTGGCAGAGTCGCAGGATATCCGCAAGGGGCAGCACTTGGCCGGTGTGCCAGAGCACATGACTGATCACCAATAATCGCGTTTGGGGGGTGAGGTGGGCGTCGATGACGGCTAGGGGGTCGGGGGCCAGCGTCAAGGGACAGATGTTGACCTGAAGTCCCAATCGGCCGGCCGTCTGCTGTACGGCGGCAACGACCCCCGGATGCTCGCCATCCCCGATCAAAATGTGATCCCCTGGTTGCCAGGGCAGCCCCCAAAGAACGATGTTGCAGCCTGTGGTGGTGGACTCGGTGAGGGTGAGGGTCTGGGGCGCAACGCCCAACTCGGCAGCCAAGGCCCGGCGATTGCTGGCCTCCTGTTTGGCGATCCATTCCAGGGCTTGGCCACTGAACGGCCCCAACACCTGTGACCAAGCGAAGGCATTGGTGATCGCCTCTAGGGCCGGCTGGGGCAGTGGTCCTTGGCCCCCGTAGTTGAAATAGTGCTTGGTCTGGAGGGCGGGAAAGCGGGCGCGCTGGTCTGCGAGAGTCACCATAGCCAGTCGCGGGCAAGATAGGCGTGTCATCCGCTTACAGTCTAGGGGGTGACGGGTATCAGCGGGTTACCCATCTCTGTCTCGGCAGCCCTCACACCCGCCGGCCGGCCGCCAAATCTGGGAATACTTCCCGCACCGCTGGATGGACAAGCTGACCTTGGTGGACATTCAAGCCCAAGGCCAAAGCCCGATCGTGATCCAGGGCTGCCAATCCCTTATCTGCCAGCCTGAGCACGTAGGGTAGCGTGCTGTTGTTGAGGGCCTGGGTGGCCGTCCAGGGTACAGCCCCGGGCATGTTGGGCACTCCGTAATGAACGACACCGCACTCCACATACACCGGCTGGCTATGGGAGGTAGGCCGCAGGGTTTCAACGCAGCCCCCCTGATCCACGGCCACATCCACAATCACAGAGCCGGGCCGCATTTGACTGACCAAGGCGCGCGACACCAGTTTAGGGGGCTGTTTGCCGGGCACCAACACCGCCCCGATCAGCAAATCCGCATCGGGCACCAGCCGGGCGATGGTCTGAGAACTACTGGCGAGCAACTCCACCCGCGACCCAAACAGAGTTTCCAGGTAGGTCATGCGTTCCACGGTGCGCTCGATGATCTGGACTCGTGCTCCTAGTCCAACGGCCATGCGCGCCGCCTCCGTACCCACCACACCGCCGCCCAGGATCACGACCCGGCCGGCCGCCACCCCCGGTACACCGCTGAGCAGCACGCCCCGTCCCCCCTGTTGCCGCTCCAGAAAGCGTGCCCCAAACTGCACCGCCAACCGCCCCGCGATGACACTCATCGGCGTTAATAGGGGCAGCCGACCATCGGCCAGTTCCACGGTTTCGTAGGCAATAGCTGTAGTACCCGACGCCAACAGGGCCTCTGTCAATTCCCGGCCGGCCGCCAGGTGCAAGTAGGTAAACACCAGTTGACCCAGCCGCAGAAATCCGTATTCCTGGGGCAGGGGTTCCTTGACCTTGACCACTAGGGCCTGACCCCAGGCATCCGCCGCCGTGTCCACCACCCTGGCCCCTGCATGGACATAGTCATCATCACTAAAGCCACTTCCCAGGCCGCAGCCAGTTTCGACCACAACCCGGTGGCCCGCCTCGCAGAGGGTCTGGACGCTGGCGGGACTCAAGCCCACCCGAAACTCCTGATCCTTAACTTCCTTGGGAACACCGATATCCATAGCAATTCCACCTCAGGCGGCACAGCAGCCGTTACAGGGATTCAGCCCAGCGGAACCCGGCGAAAATCTCGCGGGTATCAGGGGCGTACCAGTTGCGAAAGCTCGGCCGGCGCGCCCAGGGCCGGGTGACCCAACTCCCCCCCCGCAGCACCCGATGGGCCTGGTCGAAATAGGCGGCGGAGTAGCCCGCGTAGGGAAAGGGCCTAAACCCGGGGTAGGGGGCAAACCAGGACGCAGTCCACTCCCAAACCTGCCCCAGCATACCCCCCCGGCCGGCCGCCTGGGGTAGTCCTTGACTCGTCATCGCCACTTCCCATTCGATTTCCGTGGGCAGTCGTTTCCCCAAAAACCGGCAGCAGGCTTCCGCCTCGTAGTAGCTCACGCCACACACAGGCAACTGCGGCCGGCCGGGCTGCCAATAGCAGGGCTGCTCTAGGGTAAGGGTCTGTCGCCATGCCCATCCTTCCGGGGACCACCAAGCCGGTTGGTGGTAGCCACCCGCCGCCATAAACCGCCCGTAGACACCTTGAGTAATCGGCCCTGTTCCTAGGCGGAACCCCGCGATCTCCACGGTGTAGGCCGGTTGTTCGTTGTCCAGGGCTTCTGCACCGTCATAGCCAATCCCGTATTGGCCGGCCGGTATCTCCAGCGCTTCAGCCTCGCCCCCGGGCACAGGTTTCAGGGGGGGCTGTTCTCCGGGCCAGCGTAACAGTTGACGTGCGAGGGCCATCGTTTCCGCGTGTTGACTTTCGTGCTGGAGAATAAAATGCCCCACCCGCGCTTCCGGTGCCCAATTCCCCTGTTGTAGCCTGTGGAGGACTGCGGTTCTCACCTCTGCCAGGTAGGTCAGCAGGGTGGCTGCCGACGGCAGGGCTTCCCCCCGTTCCGCCTTAGGCAGGCCATCCGCCCGAAAGAGTGCCGGGTTCCCCAGGGCCGGCCGGCCGGCTTCTGGCAACAACCACAGGGCTTCCGTGTAGGCAATGTGGCCAACATGCCAGCCAATCGGACTCAACTGGGGATGGGGCTGCGTGAACCAGAGTTCGGGGTCTCCCTGGCCCACCAGATCCAGAGTGGCAGCACGACAGGCCTGTAAGTCCCGAATCAAATCCATTTAGCCCCTAACCAACTTAAGCATCCCCACCGCTCACGGGTTGGATCAGCCCACGCGGGCCCGTCTTAGCTGCCATTCAGGTCGGCGTAGGCCAAACAACTATCAGCCAGATCGGTACTAACCCAGTTGCTACCCATCAGAGCGATCTCTCCTAGAACGTGACCCTCAGGCTCCAGTGAGCAAGGTTCAGGTTCCCTGCTTCAAAGTGAGCCAGGCGGGCATCCGTATCCACAATTTTGATCGGATCGTAGAGGACTCGGCCCAGGGTTAGTGGGACTGCACCAGCGCCCGGCCGGCCGCTGCCAAACCCGCCCCCGGTGTGAAGCCCTCATAGCCCAACTCCGTCAGCGCACTTTCCAGGGCAGCAATCACCGTCAGCATCTCCCGCTCCGAGGCAAAGCCCAGATGTCCCACCCGGAAAATCTTGCCCTTCAGGTGATCCTGGCCCCCAGCCACCGCAATCGAAAACCGCTTTTTGAGCAC
>JACYLR010000036.1 GCA_015272465.1 Gloeomargaritaceae cyanobacterium C42_A2020_066 | reverse complement strand
CTTTCTCAGCACAAGAGCATTGGGAGGTGGGAGAAAGTCATCCACTACTCGGACTTCACCCAAGGGTTCGTCAGTGTATCTTACGATTCTGCTCATAGGATTTCTTGCCCCTTCTCCAGAACCCTGCCCCTATGATACGGATTTTCCCATCCCGATAGGTGAACCGCACCGTTAGCACTCCACCTTGAACCCGACCAAAGCAGTAGTATCGTTTCTCATGTTGACTGTGCCTTTCATCGATGGCGATAACCCGCTCTGGGTCAAGAAAGGCATACTGAGCATCTTCAAAGGAAACCCCGTGTTTTTTCTGGTTATCAGTATCCTTTGTATCGTCCCATTCAAAACTCTCCGCCATGCGCCTAGTCTGGGTCGCTGTAGCGGGGGAGTTGGATACCCGTCACGAGGTGGCCATACGTTTTACTGACCATCGCCAAATTGGCGTGACCCGCCACCGCCGCCGCTTGGGCTAGGCTCCCAGTCTGTTCCACGATGTGGGACAAACACGTATGTCGAGCCGTGTATGGACTGCGGTAGGGGATGCCCGCTTTCTCGCATATCGCCCGCCAGCAGCGCTGTGAGAGTAGGTGATCGTCAATCGGCCCGCCACGGGGAGCGGTGAACACCAGGGCGTCAGGGCTGGCATCCACCGGCCTACGACCCCTGAACATTGCCAGCAGGTCAGCAGCTAAGGGCAGATACCGGATACTCCCCGTTTTTGTCCCGCGCCGCTGACGGGCATAACCCGCGGTTTGCCCATTCTCGCCACGGCTGAGAGATTCGCAGATGGTGACTAGCCCTCGCTCTAGGTCGATATGTTGCCACCTTAGCCCGATCAACTCGGAGGGCCTACATCCCAGATGGAACAGGGCGTATGCAAAATCGTGATACCGCCAGTAGTAACTGTCAGTTTTGATGGCCGCTAGAAACCGCTGTACTTCATCCGCTGTGAAAGCGTCTCGCCGGGGTTTCTGGGAAATCTTCAGGGGGGATATGGAATCGAAGTGGTTGGTTTGCCAGTGACCTGCCTGGACTGCCCATCGACCGAAGCCTCTCAGCATCGACAACGCGCCACTGGAGCTAGATGCAGACTGGCGGCCCCGGATCATATCCATAAACTCCCTGGCCGTGGGTTCATCTGCAATGGTCTTTCCGAATCGCTCCAGGTTAGCGCGCATGGGCTTGTATCGACCGCTGATAGACACACCCCCTGTACCATTAGCCCTGCGATACTCCGTGAACATGTCCCAAAGTTCGATTGTGGTGGGGCCGGTGGTAGGCGTTTGGCTAACCGGCTTAGCCAAACCAGGACGGTACTTAGCCAAGGTCGGATCAAATAGCGGCGCTTCACTCGGCCATTCCCGATCGTGGGCCAGGTCGGATTCTACCCGGCTGGCCAGGGTTCGCGCTGCTTTCAGTCCAGCGTTCGTATGGGCTAGCTCCACCCCAAGCGAATAGCGCTCACCCTGCCACGTCCACCTCAGCCACAGCAGGCCGTCCACGTCGTAGACGGCAACCCTACGGGAACTTCCCCGTCCCCCTTCCACTTTCACCCACTTAGCCATCGCACCCAATCCTGGCTAATCTACTTAGCCAAATCTTAGCCAATTACAAAGCCAGAACTGGCTAGTTTTGACCAAACACAGACAGCGCTAGAGCGTCAATGTCACGACAGGCGACACCTGGGAAATGGCTGGAAGGCCCGTATTATCGAGGTTTTGGGGGATGGAGCTAAGCGGATTCGAACCGCTGACCCCCTCAATGCCATTGAGGTGCGCTACCAACTGCGCTATAGCCCCTGAAAAGCAATCCTTATCTTGCCGTAGACTGGCAATGTCGTCAAGGGCACCGGGAGTCGGGCATGAAACCGGGGGGGGTGGAAGACCAGTTCTACCGTCTACAGGCGAAGCTGGGGGAACGGCAAGCACCGGGATGGGATCAGGGCGATCAGGACATCGTTGTCGTACCCTCCCTGAGCGTCGATCAACGGGAACTCCTCAAGATCTCCGGATTTCTGCACTACGAAGAGCGCCAACTGTTTCATCTAATTCAACTGCGCCAGCCCCGGACACGTCTGGTGTATATCACGTCCACTCCTCTCCACCCCAGCATCATTGAGTACTACCTCCAACTTCTGCCGGGGATTCCCTTTTCCCACGCCCGTGACCGCCTCCTCGTACTCTCGGTCTACGATGCTTCCCCCAGTCCACTCACCCAGAAAATCCTGGAGCGTCCCCGTCTGATTGAGCAAATCCGCCAGGCAATTCGCCCGGAGCGGGCTTGGCTAACGGCCTACAATGCCACGGATTTGGAGCAGACCCTGTCGGTGGCCTTGGGGATTCCCTTCCTAGGGCCGGCCGCCGCGCTGCAATGCTGGGGAACCAAGCGGGGGAGCCGTCAGATTTTTGCGGAATGTGGCATCCCCCATCCGGTTGGCACTGAGTTGTACCACGACCCTGGGCTACTTGCGGAAGCTCTCGTTGACCTCTGGCAACAAGCCCCCCATCTCCGCCGCTGGGTTGTCAAATTGAACGCCGGCTTTTCTGGGGAAGGGAATGCCCTCCTCGATTTAGACCCTCTCCAGTTGGACAGCCTGGACACCCCCACCCAGCAGGTGCAGGCGGTGCTGCAGGGCTTTACCCAGATGCGTTTTCAAGCACCGGGGGAAACCTGGCTGGGCTTCTGCACCTTGATGGCTGAGATGGGCGCCTTAGCTGAGCGCTTTCTGGAGGGGGACGAGAAGCGATCGCCGAGTGTGCAGGGGTTAATCCACCCTGGGGGTCGGGTAGAGGTGCTCTCGACCCACGAGCAGATTCTGGGGGGGCCGGATGGACAGGTCTATCTGGGGTGTCGGTTTCCGGCGGACGCGGCCTATCGAGCCACGTTGCACACCCTGGGGCTTCAGGTTGGGGAGGCCCTTGCCCGTCGCGGTGCTATTGAGCGCTACGGGGTAGACTTTCTGGTGCGGCGTGATCCCGATAGCCAAACCTGGGATGTCCAGGCCCTGGAGATCAACCTGCGGCAGGGCGGTACCACCCATCCTTTGATGACCTTGAAGTTGCTGACCAATGGCCAGTACG
>JACYLR010000170.1 GCA_015272465.1 Gloeomargaritaceae cyanobacterium C42_A2020_066 | reverse complement strand
CTCAATCATCCTGTTTTAGTTACATGACAACGATTTGGATTGATGCACACTTATCGCCTGCAATTGCAACATGGGTTACGGATACATTTGGGGAAGAGCACTAGCTTTACCTGATGTTGGTCTGCGAGATGCCGAAGATCCAAAAATCTTTGAGGCTGCAAAGGCTCAAGGAGTTATTTTCATGACCAAAGATAGTGATTTTGTCGATTTGGTCGAACGCTTGGGATCACCTCCACAAATTATTTGGCTAACTTGTGGAAATACGTCAAATGCTCGATTGCGTGTGAACTTGAGTTCAGTTCTGCCAGAAGCATCGGAGCTACTTCATTTTGGCGAAAAGCTAGTAGAAATTAGAGGAGATTAACACGGCTTAATACCTTGTCATTATGTAGCAGAAGTGGCTGATACAAGGCCGAAATTCTTGGCAATAGGCTTGAAATTCTGACAGCATCATGCGTCAAGTCGCATTCGATCCAAACCATCCTTCCACTTCAGCTTCTCTCGTAGGCCCTGGCTCTGTTCTTGGCGCTTGAGCTGGATGAGCGCCTTCAGGCCCAACTCCACAGCTTCTTACTTCGCAGAGACACTGGCAACCTTAAATTGCCTCAGCAATCAGTTCATCATCTATAACCCTGACCCGCCGGGGCCGGCCGCATCCGCAACTCTTAGAACTCACCGAGCACCAGATGACAAGTTATGCTGAGGGCTGAGTTGTGCGGTTTACAGCCCATTCTTGTCGCGTCTAGAGCCTGCCTTGAAAACCCTCCCCATCTTCGTCGCCAGTTGTACCACGGGTATCCTCCTAGCCCTTGGCCTCAGTTACCTCAACCTCGCCCCCCGGCCGGCCGGCCGCTCGGAGGCCCCTGCCAACTCAACCCCCAGTAGCCCATCCACCGGCACCCCAGCCCCGCCTGCTTCCGGCCCTAACGTCCAGGCACCGACGGCGCGCACCGAACTTTCTGCTGGGCTAACTTCTCAGCCTACCCCTGCACCAACGGCCAACCCGGGCGCTCCCACCCTCACCGTCACCCCATCAGGCGAGACACCCGTCGTATCCGAAGCCCCCGCTACAGTCCCCACTGAGCCGGCCGCCGTCCCCACTGAGAGCGCGACGCCTAACCCTACCCCGACCCCTGAGGCCGCCGCCCCTACACCACAAACCCAACAACCCGCCGTAGCGCCCGCCTCCCCCGTGGTAACCCCCAGTCCAAACCCACGGGTTGCGGTCGCTCCTTCCGCGAGTCCGCCCCGGCCGGCCGCCACCACCGCACCTGCGCCCCCAGCCCAAGCCAAGCCAGCCACTCCACCCCGCCTGGCCCTCGTGCTGGAAAACTATCCCGCCGTGGATGAGTTCAACCAGGTGCGCTACAGCGTCAACAGTCGCGAGGTCTTGGCGGCCGGCCGGGTGCCCCAGGGCAGCCTCAGCTTCAATGAAGCCGACATGCTCACCGTGTTACGCAACACGCGGCGCTACTTCCAGCAACACAGCGGTGCCGACCCCGCCATCAATCGGGAGGGCGTTCTGGGTAGCGTGGGCGTTACCGTGGCCGACGTGCTGCGGACCTTGGACTTTATGATCGCCACTCTCCAGGAGGATATGGCGGCCGGCCGGCCGACGCGGCTCAAGGATCCGGATTTTCTCAACCGGCAGTTTCAGGTGATTCGGTGGACGGCCCACAATCCCCGCAACCCCGACCAGGACACCATCCGCCTCACCAAATACGCCGTTTTCACCCACCCCGGTTCCCGCACCCGCACCGCCACCTACGATACGCCCCTCTACGCCCTGCGCGGCTACCAGGACAAGTTTTACGAGCGCTACACCAAACAAGAAGTCCTGGCGGGTATCTACGAACCTGGCGGCAAGGAGGCCGGCCGGGTGGAACCCCTGGCCTATCTGACGCGAGAAGGCTTTGAGGAGGCTCTGCTCCAGGGGACGATTTTGGTTAATTTCCCCGATGGCACCTCGGCCTACTTCAACGTCGATCGCAACAATGCCATGGCCTACATCAAAGGTGTGGCCCAGCGGGAGCAAAAACGCTACTGGTATTTCCGCCAGGTGGACTCGATTCGCGGCTACGGCTACAAGATTGAGGCCAAGATTCCGATTCGGCCAGGTGTCACCTTTGCCGGCGATGTCCTCAACCTGGGCCTAGGGAAGATTGTTCTGCTGGAGGAAGGTACGGCCGGCCGGCCGCAACTGCGGCTGGGGGTGGTGGCCGATACCGGCGGTGCCTTTGTGCCCAATCTCTACCAACTGGATTACCTGGCGGGGATATTTCCCAGTCGGCAGGCGTTCAACACCTACATCCGCCAACTCCCGGAATACGCCCGCGCCTATATTTTGGTGAAGCGCTAGGGGTGTGAGATGAGGTGTTCACCTCAGAGCCTCGTCTTTCAATCCGACGCGGGTCAGGAGACCGGAGCGGCCGGCCGGCAAATCCTGAGCCACAACACTTGCTGCCCCTCTGTTGCTTAACCTATTTGGCTCTCTTACTCCAACTGCCCCAGAATACCCCGCAGTTGTCGGAGCAAGTCCTGCTCCAAGTAGGGTTTGGTGAGGTAGGCCCGTGCTCCAAGATCGAGGGCCATTTGGCGGTGCTTCTGACCAGCTCGCGACGTGAGCATCAGCACGGGCAGATGGCGAAACTCGGCCTGTTGACGGCAGGCAGTCAAGAACTCAAAGCCGTTCATGCGGGGCATTTCCACATCGCAAAACACCGCCGCCACGTGGGGATTCTCCCGGAGTTGATCCAGGGCATCCTTGCCGTCGGCGGCCTGGAGGACTTGGTAGCCACCCCGCTGCAAACTACGCCCTAGGGTTTGGCGGATCGTCAGGGAATCATCGACAACCAGGATGGTGGGATTGGCCGTCAGGGCGGCCGGCCGGGGATTGGCGGTGCGGATGGCCGCCAACTCAGGCACCTTGAGCCACTGTTGCACCAGGGCCGTACTGTCCACCACTGGGACAATGCGGCCATCCCCCAGAATGGTGCAACCGTAGAGGTAGACCGGGGGTTGCAGGGCGGGGCCGAAGGGCCGGATCACCAGGTCTTGTTCCAAAATCACCTGGTCGATTTCCAAACCGACCACCGCCTCGCCAGCAGTCAGTAAGAGAATAGGCGT
>JACYLR010000159.1 GCA_015272465.1 Gloeomargaritaceae cyanobacterium C42_A2020_066 | reverse complement strand
GACTCTTCTGTAATCAAACCGTTATTCACATCACTTAACATCTTGACCAGCCCTCAGTAAGGGGATCCTGTGTTAATGTTCCTCTAGTCCTCTATTGAGAGTACTTCTCATTAGAAGGATGAATGACTCCCTCCTTAAGCTCAACCGAAAAGTCTGGTCAGGCCGGCTTCTCTGGGTCGGCCTTTACCTAGTCAGACATCGGGGTGGTAAGCACTTAGCCATACCATCCAATGCTGGCTGTTTGTTTTCCCATTCTTATTCTCATCAAGGAGTTGCCCCATGCAAACCTATGGCAATCCGGCGGTGACATTCGCCTGGTGGGCTGGCAATGCCCGCTTTGCCAACCTCTCCGGACTGTTCATTGCCGCTCATGTCGCCCAAGCTGCGCTGATCACTTTCTGGGCAGGTGCCTTCACGCTCTACGAAATTTCGGGCCTTGACCTTGCCCAACCCATGGGCGAACAGGGCGTCATTCTCCTGCCCCACCTGGCCACCCTGGGTTTGGGGCTGGGCGAGGGCGGTCAAGTGGTCGATACCTACCCCTATTTTGTTGTTGGGGCAGTTCACCTAATTTCCTCTGCTGTCCTGGGAGCGGGTGCCCTGTTCCACACCCTGCGCGTCCCCGATGACCTCAGTAAAGCCACGGGACAGGCCCGTCGATTCCACTTCAACTGGGACGACCCCAAGCAGCTCGGCCTAATCCTGGGCCATCACCTCCTTTTCTTGGGAGCGGGGGCCTTACTGCTCGTAATGAAAGCTATGTTCTGGGGGGGGCTTTACGACGCCACCAGCCAAACAGTGCGGGTGATCAGCGAGCCAACCCTCAACCCAGCGATCATCTATGGCTATCAAACCCACTTCGCGTCGATTACCAGCCTCGAAGACTTGGTGGGCGGCCACATTTATGTGGGTCTGATGTTGATTGGGGGCGGCATTTGGCACATTCTGGTGCCCCCTCTGGCCTGGGCACGGAAAGTCCTGATCTTCTCTGGCGAAGCCATTCTTTCCTATGCCCTGGGAGGAATTGCCTTGGCTGGTTTTGTGGCGGCCTATTTCTGTGCAGTCAATACCCTCGCCTATCCCCCGGAATTTTACGGCCCCCCGCTGGAAATCAAGCTGGGTATTGTCCCCTACTTCGCTGACACAATCCAGTTGCCGAACTATGGCCACACCTCCCGTTGCTGGCTGGCTAATGCCCACTTCTTCCTAGCCTTCTTCTTTCTCCAGGGCCATCTCTGGCATGCCCTGCGGGCTATGGGTTTTGACTTCAAGCGAGTTGAGAAAGCCCTCAACGCCATCGAGGTCTAGACCCGTCTCCATGAGAGGTACAGGTTGTGCTGAAAGACAGCCTCTCTTCGTATACCCTGTACCTTGCCACTCCAGAAATGACTCATTACCCACACAGGTATACTTCCCGCTCACTCTGTTCTTCTCACAAGGCAAAGGTTAAGAAGTCATGGCAAAGATCGGTCTTTTCTACGGTACTCAAACAGGTAATACGCAGACCCTTGCGGAACGCATTCAAAAGGAACTGGGAGGCAGTGGTGTTGTTGATGTACTGGACATTGCCAATGCTGCCCCAGAGGACTTTGAACCCTACAGTGCCCTCCTCATCGGCTGTCCCACTTGGAATGTCGGGGAACTTCAGGCGGACTGGGAAGGCTTCTACGAGGAACTGGATGCCATTAACTTTGAAGGCAAGACAGTCGCCTATTTTGGTGCAGGTGACCAGATAGGTTACCCCGATAACTTCCAGGATGCTATGGGAATCTTGGAAGAGAAGATTACGGCCCTCGGTGGCAGAACCGTAGGCTATTGGCCCACAGACGGGTATGACTTCAACGAATCTAAGGCCGTACGCGAGGGCAAGTTTGTGGGTTTGGCAATTGATGAGGACAATCAGCCGGAACTCACGACATCCCGGATTAAAGCCTGGATCGCGCAGATTCGGCCGGCCTTGGGCGTTTAGGGTTATGGCGTTTGATGCAAGGTTGGCCTATGGGAAGGGAGTAGGCGGTGTACAGGACTGGATCTACGACTTGGGCGCGCTACCCTAGCATGAGAGGCCGGCCGTCACCTCAAACTTCCTACCCGACGCTTTAGGGAAGCGCCCCCCTGCCTTACTGCTCAGGCGACTCCCTCGTCTCCTTGGCCGAGCGGCCAGAAGTCTTCGGCCATGATTTGGGCTAGGGTGTAGGGGCAAGCTTCAGAAAAGCAGGTCAGGGGCAAGCCCGTTTCCTGGGCAGCATCCTTCCTGGCTTGCCCGTAGGCATAACCTAGGTCTGTGTCGAGAAACCGGTGGAGGCTGGGGCTATCCACGAGGACATCATCGACAGCGGCCCACGCCTGGATGATTGTGTTTCGCCAGCTTTGGGATCGGCGGTTGGCCTGATAAGTCCACTTGAGGAGGTGCATCAGTAACACCCTCAGGTGACTGCGGACGCACTTTTCTGGCTCGTGGCCAAGCCTGCCACCTCCTCGGCCAGGTTCTCTAGGTCAAGGTTCTGCACCTGCCCCTGGCGGAGGGCCGCAACTTGGGCCGCTACCCAAAAATTGAAATCGGTATCGTAGAGTGTGCGAGTGACCGTCATACCATAAGTCTCGATCATAGGTTCAGCTTAGCGAACGTATAGAAAGCACCCTTTCCCGCCGGCCGGCCGGCCGCCTAGAATGGCATCTGACGCTTGCCGAGATTCCGCCGTGACTCTTCTGAAAAGCACAACCCGCCACGTCCATATCCTGGCGGCCGAGGTGGTCGATGAAACGCTGGTTCCCAGTCCGAACCGTCTTACCCTGGATGTAGACCCGGACAACGAATTTACCTGGACACCGGCCGCCCTAGAGAAGGTCTTCACACGGTTTGAGGAATTGGTTTCTGGCTACGCGGGCGCCGACCTCACGGACTACACCCTTCGCCGCATTGGCTCCGATCTGGAGCATTTGATCCGCGCCCTGCTCCAAGCCGGTGAAATCAGCTACAACCTGGAGAGTCGCGTCCTCAACTACAGTATGGGCTACCCCCGCCTCGCCCCCCAGGAGTAGAAAAACCCGGCCGGCCGTAGGTAAAACCACAGGGTAGGTCTGCTATGGTGTGTCTAGGTTCTTCCTCCTGGACATCCCGTTGGTTGTTGCCATTTATCCCGGCAGTTTTGATCCGATTACCCTCGGTCATCTGGACGTGATCGAGCGCGGTAGCCGCCTATTTCAGCGGGTGATCGTAGCGGTACTGCGTAATCCCCAGAAGCAGCCCCTGTTTTCAGTGGAGCGGCGACTCCAGCAAATCCAAGCCACCACCCAGCATCTAACCAATGTGGAAGCCGATAGCTTTGAGGGTTTGACGGTCGCCTATGCCCAGCAGCGGCACGCTAGCGTCATTCTGCGGGGTCTGCGAGTGCTGTCAGATTTTGAATATGAACTACAGATGGCCCACACAAACAAGAGCCTCTGTCCATTCCTGGAAACCTTGTTCCTGACCACGGCCACTGAGTACAGTTTTTTGAGTAGCAGCCTGGTCAAGGAAATTGCCCGCCTGGGGGGGGCTATCGATCACCTTGTTCCGCCTGTGGTTGCCCAGGATCTTGCCTATGCTTTCTGATACCAGCACCAACGGCCGGCCGGCCGGCTCCGCCAACCCCACCGAGGCGGCCTACCTCCAACTCAACCAGGCCATTGATGCCCTGGAAGACCTGCTGCTCACCCAGAGTAACCGGGTTTGGCTGACCGGGTGGGTGCTGGTCAGTGAGCGGGAGGTGTTCGACCACCTGGATCACCTGCGGCACAACCTACCGGCCATGGTGCAAGAGGCCGAGGCGACCCTGCAACAACGCCACGAAATCCTGCGTCGTTCCGAGGAATTTGCCCAGCAGCAGATCACCACAGCCCAGACCCAGGCTGCCCAACTTTTAGATGGCCATGTGATCACCCAGCAGGCCCAGCAGGAAGCCCAGCGGTTGCGTGCCCAAACCCAACAGGAATGCGAAACCCTGTGGCAGCGCACCACCAATGACTTGAACCAAATGCGGCAAAAGGTTCAACAGGACATCGCCCAAATGCAGCAGCAAGCGCAGCGAGACATCGCGCAGTTGCGCCAACAGGCCCAGCAAGAGGTGATGCAACTCCGGCAACAGGCCCAGCAGGAAGTCACTCAGTTGCGGCAGCAAACCCACCAAGAGGTCACCCAACTACGCCAGCAAACCCTGGCGGAGCGGGATCGGCTGGAATCGGAGGCGGAGACCTATGCGGATCGGCTACTCGCCCAGTTGGAGCAGTTGCTGACCAATAACCTGCGTCCTCTCCAGGACAATCTGCGGGCTGTTCAAAATGGCCGCCAACAACTCCGCCAGAGGCACGGGGCCACCCAGATGAGCCAAGACGGTGTACCCGGCCGGCCGGCCGCCGACTCTCGCCCCCAACGCCCCTAGGTCGTTGCTCAATCCTCCATCAGCACCTGTCCCTGGTTGACTTGGGCCATTAGTTCCATATAGCGAGCGGTTGCAGTCCGCGCCAACTCCACAGGCAAATGCCCTAGGCTGTTGGTCTGACTGAGGGTTGCGCGCAGATCCAGCAATTCCTGCCGGGACACACAACCATCAGCCAAAATCCGGTCGATGGTTCGCTGGAAGCGATCAAGCCGGGCTTGGTCTTCGGCAGCAAGCTCTCCAGAAGGTGAGACTTCCATACTGTCTATGCTTGAACAACACCTATTTATAGTATAAATTGTCCTGAGACTGACACTGTGTTTTCCAATTCAAAGGTAGTTTGAGCCTGTTAACATACATCAACCTGAATAATTCAGAAAAGTAGTCTGGGATTTACGCACCCATCTCATACAGTCAATTACCGATTCCAGGGGGTAAAAAGTGATATTTAGGAGCCTCAGAGCACGAAAACAGCCCGACTGGTTGTACAGCCAAAAATACAACGTACTGCTGATCAGCCTCCTTAGTTTATTCATCGGCCGGCCGTTTTGGAATGGGTTGACCATTGGCGCTCTCCTGTCTTCTATGTATTTCGTTTGGCTGATGATCATTGTCATTCGGACATTAATCGGAGGTCACCTGCTCAGGTTTTACTATTTTCTCTCCCTCTGTCTCTTTTCCATATTTACCATTTCTCTAGGGACAAACCTGCTGCTCCCCAATATGCGTCTTTCATTCATTGCTGAGCTATGTTTTGCTGTTTTTTTAGCCATCCCCATTCTCACTATAACTAATGAAATATTTCACGAACATCAAGTTGATAAAGACACGATAAAAGGAGGTATTTGCGTCTATCTCCTGTTGGGACTGTTCTGGGCGTCCCTCTACGAAATGGTCTTGCATCTCAATCCTCTCGCCTTCAAAAGCGGAGATGAGCCAAACCCAGACATGGTCTATTTTAGCTTTACAACCCTTTCCACATTGGGCTACGGCGACATTGTTCCAGTCGATCGTTTCGCACGGATTTTGTCCAATCTTGAGGCGATGACGGGCATTCTCTATCCCAACATTTTCATCGCTCGATTGGTAAGTCTTTACAGTCAGAAGTCCCCGCCCCCCGCAACCTAGCGCTAGGAGGCTTAGGGTCAGGAATGTCTAAATCTGGTTATGGTGTAAGGAGCTTTGAGGCGTGCTGTGACTGCTGGCTTACCCCATCCATCCCATACTCCACCGCCCTCCGATGCCCTGTTGGAGCCGTTCCTGGATGTGCTGGAGCAGCAGCGGCAGGAACTCCATCAGGCTGTAGCTTCCAATTCAGGGTGGGTGTGGGTACTCAACGCTGACGGTACCATCCGCCATGCCAGCGGCCGGCCGGCCGCATGGTTAACCTGTCTGCCCGATGTCCTGACTCATCAAGCATTCACCAGCCTGATCCAGCCGGAGGACCATACCCGCTGGAGCCAGGGATTTAACGAATGTTTGCAGACCCCAGGTCAGGTGGTTTCCCTGCAAGTGCGCCTTGCGGCTGACCAGGGGTCTCCCCCGGTGCAATGGATGAGTCTGACCCTGAAAAATCTGTTGGGCGAGGGCGGCCGGCTGGAACTGGTGCTGCTAGTCAGCGGTCAGCCCCTAGAAGGCCCACCGGCTCTCATGACGACCCCACTGGCTGAGCAACCGATCGGGGGACGCTATCAGCTCCTGCAACTGCTGGAGTCTGGGGGTAGCTGCCGTACTTATCTGGCTAGCGATACCGAATACCCGGAGGCGGCGCGCTGCGTGATCAAGCGCCTCAGTCTCTCGTCGGGAGATCCAATCGCCCAGGCAACAGCCCGCCGCCTGTTCCAAGCCGAGGCCCGCATTCTAGACGAACTGGGCAGCCACGACCAAATCCCGCGCCTGTTGGCCTATTTCGCCTACCCCGACCAGGATCTCTTTCTGGTACAGGAATGGATTCAGGGCCATCGCCTCAGCGAGGAACTCCAGCCCGGCCGGCCGCAACCGGAAGCCTGGGTGATTCGGTTCCTCCAGGACTTGATGCCCATTCTGGAATTTGTCCATGGCCATGGGGTGATACATAGGGACATCAAGCCTACCAACCTGATTCGTCGGGCCACGGATCAGCGCCTAGTCTTGATTGACTTTGGGGCTGTCAAAACCCTGCATGCCACTTCCCTAGGGGGGGAAGCCACAACGGTGATGGTCGGCACCCAGGGTTACATGCCCCTCGAACAATGCCTCGGCCGGCCGCAGTTTAGCAGCGATCTCTACGCCGCTGGTATCGTCGCCATCCAAGCTCTCACGGGCCTCAATCCCCTGCATATCCCTGAAGACCCCCACACCGGCGAACTGGTCTGGCAAAACCAGGTCACCCTCCAGCCCGGCCTCGCAGATCTCTTGGAACGCATGGTGCGTCGCCATTTCCCCCAGCGGATGCAATCGGCGACGGAGGTGCTGGCCGCCCTAGCCGCCCTGGACTAGGAGAGGAATTCAGGGTTTACGGGCGATCCGGCCGGCCGGATCAGGGGCAATGGGCGAGCGGCTGGCCAGATAGGCTTCCAGGGCCTGGATGTCTCCTACCCCTCCCTGGCGCTCCCGACCTTCCCGGAACACCGTAAAGTTATCGCCCCCATCGGCCAGAAAACTATTCACCGTCACCCGATAGGTGGCGTCAGGGCGCAGGGCTTGGCCTTGGAGGCGCAGATCCGCCACCCGTTGACCGATCGGCGCTGTCGCGTCCCAGATATAGCTAAACCCCGCTGATACCTGGAGAATGCGGTTTTGGCCTGAGACTGGATTATCGAACTGCTGTTCCAAGACCTGACGAATCTGATCGCCTGTCAGGCTAAGGGTCACCAAGGTACCACCAAAGGGCTGCACCGCAAAGGCTTCGCCGTAGGTCACCCGTCCTTGACCCCGATAGGTGAGATCGGCGCGGATACCCCCTGGATTCATCAAGGCGATGACAGCCCCGCCTTGGTCAGGAGCTGCTGTCGCTGCCAGTTGGGCATCGGCAATCAGACGGCCTAGGGCAGATTCCCCAGCCGGACTCAGGTCGCGGGTGAAATCCGCGGTCAGGGTGCCAATTGGACGGTCGCGAATCGGGCCAGCCACGGCCACGTACTTGGCAATCAGAGTGGTGAGGGGCTGACTCTTGGGGACATCCTGGGTCACCAGCCGGTTCACAGCCTGCACGGTTGCCACGTCTCGGGTACGGGCATCCAGGGTCAGATCCAGCGTGGTGATCAAACGCCCAAAGGAGGCCGCACTGGTAACCGGCCGGCCGTCAATCCGGCAGTTGTAGGCTTGATGGGTATGGCCAGTAATGAACAGATCTACCTCCGGGTCAGTACGGCGGACAATATCCACAATCGCGCCCGAGATAGCTGGACAGTCATCGTAGCTACCTGTTGCTAGACCACCCTCATGCACCAGTACGACGATGGCCCGCACCCCCTGCCGGCGTAATTCGGGCACCAGGGCGTTGACCGTCTCGGCCTCATCCTGGAAGGTCAGCCCCTCCACTCCCGCCGCTGAGACAATGCGCGGCGTCCCCTCCAGAGTCATGCCAATAAACGCAACCGGAATCCCATTAAACCGGCGAATCTGGTAGGGCGGCAGGAGAGTTTTGCCCTGGGCGGTGCGGACATTGGCCGCCAAAAACTGGAATTGGGCACCGGCGAACCCATCCCCATCCAGGCAACCCTCTGTGGGATGACAGCCGCCCCGCTGCATCCGCAGTAGCTCTGCCGCCCCGTCATCAAACTCGTGATTGCCCACTGCATTCAGGTCCAAGCCCACCCGGTCAAGGGCTTCGATCGTCGGTTCATCGTGGAACAGGGCAGAGAGCAGAGGACTGGCTCCAATGGCATCCCCCGCGGAAACCACCACTGTATTGGGATGGTCGCGGCGCAGGGCCTGGATGTGGGTGGCCAGATACTCAACCCCACCCACCGGCACCGTCTCACCGTTAGGGAGGCGGAAACTGAGATTGGCAGGTTCCAGGTTGCCGTGGAAATCGTTAATCGCCAGAATCCGTACCTCCACCGGCCGGCCTTGGGCCAGGGAGAGGAGGGGCGTCAGGCCGACCACCAGCAGGAGTGCACCTAGGGCTGTGAGGATAAAGCGCCGCATGGGTTTTCCCGGATCACAGATTGCTGCGGGTTCCCTGATACCCTACCAGATGGCTCTAGAGTCTCTGCGGACAGGTGCGCCATCCCCCGTGCCCCGTGCCAAGGCGAAGTCTAGCGCGGCTGCGTGGCCTGGCCCAAGCTCTGGGAGCGCTGATAAGCTGCCAGCACGGTTTGGATTAGGGCGCCGCGCACCCCGGCCTGCTCGAGATGGGCCAAGCCCGCCATGGTGGTGCCGGCGGGACTCGTGACCTGATCCTTGAGTTGGGCCGGATGGAGAGTCTCCGTTTGCATCAGCTTGACAGACCCCAGGACAGTTTGGAGGGCCAGTTGGGTCGCAAGGGGGCGGGGCAGGCCGGCCGCTACACCCCCATCAATCAGGGCTTCCACCACCACCGCCACGTAGGCTGGCCCCGATCCGGCTAGGGCCGTCACGGCATCCATTTGGGTTTCAGCCACCACCGCCACCTGACCCACGGTCGCAAATAGACGCTCACCCCAGGCCCGCTGGTCGCTACCCACCCGATGTCCGAAAGCTAAGGCGGTACAGGCTTCCCCCACCCGGGCTGGGGTATTGGGCATGGCCCGAATCACCGGCCGGCCGGGAAAAGCAGCTTCTAGCGTCGCCAGAGTTACTCCCGCAAGCACCGACACCAGCAGCGTGTCCTTGCCCGGAAGCTCCCCCAGCGCATCCCGCACGCTAGAGAATTGCTGGGGTTTGACCGCCAGAAGTAACACGCTGCTATCAGCCGCGTCTCGATTCTCTGGAGTCACCCGCACCCCATAAGTCTCAGCCCAGTATTGACGCCGGGCGGGCTGGGGATGACTGACACACACCGCTTGCGGTTGATAAAGTCCGCCCCGCAGAAAGCCGGCCATCAGGGCTTCACCCATCCGGCCGGCTCCAATCAGTCCTAGTTGAGCAGTCAAATTGGCCCGCTGCCCCTACTGGGCGGCCACGGAAAAGTTGGGCATGGGCACTTCACCAAAGGGCGAGACCACTGGGGCCGGCCGGCCGGCTTCGGGGGTGTTGGGGGTCTGGTTGGTGGACTGGGCGGTGACCGTTACGCAGTTGGGGGTAAACAGGAAAATGCCATCCCCCAGGCGCTCCTGATGGCCATCAATGGCATAGGTGCCACCTGCGACAAAATCCACCGACCGCTGGGCCTCGTCCGCGTCCATCAGGGTGACGTTGAGCACCACCGAGCGTCGCTCACGCAGGGCCTTGATCACCTGGGGCATTTCACTGAAAGACCTCGGCTCAAGCACCAAAACTTCAAAGAAACCTGGGTTCACACCGGGCATACCAATTACGTTACTGAGTCCTGTAGTGGCCGGCCGGCTGGTGCTTTCACCAAAAGGGCTGGCAGGGGAGCGCCGCCGGCTGGGAGTTTCTTCCGTGGGTTCCGCTGCCGGATGTCCCCCGTCATATTCCTCTAAGTAGGTCTCTTCGGAGCCTTGGCTATAGTCATACTCAATCGGTTCCAGACTGACCAGATCCCGCAGCTTGTTTAAAAGGTTCATAGCTCCTCACTCCCCCTTCCAGACAAAAGCGTTCATCACAGCAATCCTCAGGCAACAGCAGACCACAGGGTAAACCCCAACGTACATACGGCGACACCCATGGGAATGGGTATCCTTAGGCGTTAGGACGGGCTGGTCGTCTATCTTGGCGCCCAATCACCGAGATGATGGGCACTAATCTAATCGAACAACCCGATAGATACTTGAACCCTATCCTGTTTCTTAATAAAATTCAACACTTTTAGGAAATCTCATGGAACACAGGGATTTATGAGAGAAACTCGGCGGCGCGATGCTCGGATTGGAGAGAGTTGGGCAACGCCTCGGCCGGCCGTTCTCCAAACAGAATGCGACCCAAACGCACAATCGTCGCCCCTGCTGCAATCGCCAACAGGTAGTCCTCCGACATCCCCATGGAGAGTTCGGTGAGGGCAATCCGCGACCAGCCTTGCGCGGTGATGGCCGCGGCCAGCGCTTGGGCTTCCTGGAAAACGGTCTGGATTTCGGGGTGTGACAAGTCTTGGGGAGGCAGCGTCATCAGGCCACAGATTTGGAGATGGGTGAGGGTATCGAGTACCGGCAGGGCGGCCCGCAAGTCCCCCGGTTCCCAGCCAAACTTCTGGGGGTCAGGGCGCATCTTCACTTGCAGACAGACCCGCGGGGTCAAACCCAGTTCTCCCGCAGTGCGATCGAGGCGCTGGGCCAGTGCCAGGCTATCCACCCCGTGGATCCAGGCAAAATGAGTCAGAATACCCCGGGTCTTGTTGGTTTGGGGATGGCCAATGAAATGCCAGGTGATCCCGGGTAAATCCCGGAGCTGGGCCTGCTTGGCCTGGGCTTCTTGCAGCCGACTTTCTCCAAAATCCCGAATTCCGAGGTTGTAGGCGAGGCGCACCACCCCCGCTGAAATCTGCTTAGTGACGGCCACCAGCCGGACTTGGGGGGGTAAGGTTGCCCGCACCTGGGCCAAGCGCTCCGCCAAACTCGGCCGGCCGGTCATGAGAACATTTGCTTGTCGAACAGTTGTAGATGTTCATATTCCCCAAGTTTGCCGGTGCGCCGCAAGGTACGCAGTTGCATATCGACTAGCATGCGTGCTTGGGCACGGCTCATGGGTTCAAACTCCATACCTTCAGGATGGATCAATACCCGAAAGAAAAGGCGGTGGGCATAGAGGGTCATGAACAGTTCCTGGCCTTCCCCAAGGGCACACACCCGGTAGAGCAAACCGAAGGTGGGATGGTTGAGGTAAGCTTCGGCGGACATGCAAACAGAACCTTGAGAGGACATGCCCTATGGGGCGTTCGTGCATCAACCTGGAGCATTGTGGCCATTGTGGACATCGGCACCCCAAAACGGACAGGGTGAGGGACGCAGGGGCCACATCCGTACAGCGTTTATATTCTGTAGCATTTCTGTATCCTCTGTTGCCATCTGCTTGTTTATCTGCCTTGGTTCCCAGTCAGAAGGCATCTCAGATGTAGCTACCCAAGCGACCGCAGGGTTGGTTGGCTGCCCGAGTGTAGGAGTCATCCCCGTCCGGACGTGAGGCCCACTCGATAGACGTTACACAGGTTTAAGGCGGTTGGAGGCATAGGGCTGGGTATATCCAGACGGCAGGGCCGCCGCCCAGACTCTAGGGCCGTGGAAGCTAGATGACCCGGGGTGGCTCTTGAGGTGGGGATATGGACAAGAGGGCGAATGCAGCCATTCAGCGATGTAGCGTGTGGACGTGACCGAGGGAATCCTCATGCAAGGAACCCGGCCGGATCCCGTTGTCGCTCAACCTGGCTTACTCTCAGCCTTTGTCGGGGAGAAGGACAGATGGCTCTCTATGGCCTCAATGTTCACGATGGCGGTGGGTCATCGTCATGGCGTTAAAAGCTCCGACCGAGCTTGAGCATGGCCTCTTGGATGCGCTTTTGCAGCGCCGGATCCCGCTGGGCTTGGCGGGTAATCTGGTTAAATTCCCGCACCGACAGTCCCGACTTCGTGACCAGTTGTTCTGAGGCATCCTGAAAGCGGCTGCATACCTTCTGCACCTCAGCGCTGGCTTCCCGCTTGGTACAGAGGTTGTCCGGCACCTTGCCCACCAAGCGCTGGGCCTCCTCGAGGTGGGCCTTACGCACAGGCTCGAGTTGGAGCACGACCTGGGCGTAGCGGCCAATCTGCTCATCACTAAATCGCTCGGCATCCTGGGCGACAGCCCGCCATGGGGAACGGCCCGACAGTGCGCCCCCTACCGGTAGCCCTAGGGGGATGAAACCCAAATACCAGGCCCAAAGACCGGCAACGAGTAGGGAGCGGGTCAAAGAAGCCTTGAGGAGGTTGCGAACGCACAGGGTCTTGGCCATAAGCCCATCCAAATGTCCGAGGTGCCCACTTAGGGAGATGGCCGGCCGGCCGAAAAGTTCCTAGGAGGAGCCAACCGCCCCGTATGCTAGCAGACTGGCGTGACCCCATCTCAGGGGACGAGACGAACAAAGCGTGTCTTGCCTACCTGAAGCAGCCGGCCGGCCGCGACCTCCACTGTCTCAAAGTTAAACTGCACATCCCGAACCACGTTCCCATCCAAGCGAACCGCTCCCCCCTGGATTTGACGACGGGCGTCACTGCTGCTGGTACAGAGGCCGGCCGCACTCAGCAGGTAGAACAGAGGGGCTGGGAACTGGGTGGCCCCGACCGAAAACTCAGGCACTAGGCTACTCTGGCTCACGTTCTTGCCCTTGACCATCGCTTCCGCTTGGGTTTGGGCCGCTTGGGCTGCTGCCTGACCGTGGAATTGGGTTACCACGGTGATGGCTAGGAGCTTTTGACAGGCCCGGGGATCGTCTGGCAACGCGCCCAGATCCACATCGGTCAGCAACTCCAGGTAGAGCTTCACGGCCTCATCGGGAATTTTCTCCAGCTTGGAATACATCGTCAGTGGGTCATCCTGGAGGCCAATGGTGTTCCCCAAGGACTTGGACATTTTCTGGGTGCCATCCGTGCCCGGCAAAATCGGCAGCAGCATGCCAAACTGGGGCGGCCGGCCGAAGTGGCGTTGCAGATCACGCCCCACAGCAATATTGAACTTCTGATCCGTCCCCCCCAACTCCACATCCGCCGCCACGGCCACCGAGTCGTAGCCCTGCATTAACGGGTAAAGGAATTCGTGCAGAAAGACGGGCTGGTTTTGAGCGTGACGTTCTGCAAACCCCTCCTTGGCCAGCATTTGCCCCACAGTCATGGTGGCCAACAGGTCCAAAATCTGGCGTAGATCCAACCTGCCCAGCCATTCACTGTTGGCGCGCACCTCCAGTCGGCCCGGGGTGTCAAAGTCCAGAATCGGTCGTACCTGATCCAGGTAAGTGGCGGCATTGGCCTGAACCTGCTCTGGCGTGAGGGCCGGCCGCACCTCCGACTTACCCGTCGGGTCGCCAATCTGGGCCGTGAAATCGCCAATGATCAGGACGGCGACATGGCCCGCGTCCTGAAAGGCCCGCAGTTTACGCAAAGGGATGCTGTGACCAAGGTGCAGCGCTGTGCCCGTGGGATCTACCCCCAGCTTCACCCGCAACGGCCGGCCGGCCGTTGCCAAGTGCTGGGTCAAATTCACCTGGGGGTTTTTGCTGGCGGGTTGGTCGGGGAAAACCTCACTCATACCCCGGTAGAGGCGATCCCTAACCCGTTGGGGCACACTTGACATGACACGTCCTCAGATTGCGGCTCCGGAAGTCAGCGGTTACTTAGTCTACCAATGGGGCTTCACTCCTCATGGCTGTAGCTGTCTCCTGAGGAGTATGTTTAACTGGGATTCAGGTGAGCTAAGCTGTCGCCCCCCCTTGCCTTTATCCCCGTGTCCACCAAAACCGTCTTTACTGGCCGCCACACGTCACCCTGGGATGTCTGGGTGAGGGGGAGTCTGCGTACCCTCCAAGTCACTGGTCTGGGATTGTTGATGGTGGGGAGCGCTGCCGCCGCAGGAGCACTAGTTGGTCTCACCTACAGTTTTCGCAACTTGCCCGACGTGCGATTGTTGCGCACCTACGTTCCTGCCCAAACCACCTACATTTATGACATCAACGGCAAGGAACTGGCCGGCATCCACGGGGAAGCCAACCGTGAGGTCGTCCCCCTCTCCCAAGTCTCAAACCATCTCAAACTAGCTGTTCTGGGTATTGAGGACAGCTACTTCTATTCTCATCTAGGCATTAACTTCACCAGTGTGTTGCGGGCACTGCTGATCAACTGGCAAAAAGGGGCCATTGCCGAGGGCGGCTCCACCCTCACCATGCAGTTGGTCAAAAATGTGTTGCTGACCCCAGAGCAAGTCTTCAGTCGGAAACTGGCGGAAGCGGTGCTGGCCTTTCGCATGGAACAGGTCTTCACCAAAGACCAGTTGCTGGAAATGTACCTCAATCAGGTGTATTGGGGCCACAATAACTACGGGGTAGAGACTGCTGCCCAGACTTACTTTGGTAAGCGTGCCGCCGACTTAACCCTAGGGGAATCGGCACTGATGGCTGGGTTAATACAGGCCCCAGAGTTCTACAGCCCCTTGGCCACCCAAAATAAAGAAGTTTGCCAACCCCCCCTGACCAGCACCTGTCCTGCTAAACAGCGCCAACTGCTCGTTCTGGATCGCCTGGAACAATTGGGCTGGATTACCCCAGAGGAAGGGCGGCAGGCGCGGCTGGAGCCGATCCAACTGGGGGAGATTAGTTCCTTCAGCCCTAGCAAGCTGCCCTACGTCACCGATGCAGCCATGCAGGAACTGTACCGGCGGTTTGACCGGACGGCACTCCAGCAAGGTGGGTTCCGGGTGCAGACTACGGTGGACATGGATCTGCAACAAAAAGCCGAACTGATCGTGCAGGAAAGCCACGTGCGGTTACGACGGCAGGGCTGGGGAACTCGCCAATTGCAGGTGGCTCTGGTGGCAGTCGATCCCCGCACCCACTACATCAAGGCCCTGGTTGGGGGCGTGGACTACCGTCGCAGTCAGTTCAACCGGGCCACTCTGGCGCAGCGCCAGCCGGGGTCGGCGTTCAAACCGTTTGTCTACTACGCGGCTCTAGCATCGGGGCGGTACACACCAGATTCAGGGGTGAGTGACACGCCGGTCAGCTACCGAGATGGGGATAAATGGTATTCCCCTCGCAACTACGATGGTACTTTTTCCGGCTATACCAGCTTGCGGCAGGCTTTAGCGGTTTCCCGGAATGTGCCGGCCATTCGTCTGGGTCGGGACGTGGGCATGGATAAGGTGATTCAGGTTTGTCGGGCCTTGGGGATTGCTAGCCCGATGTTGCCCGTGACCTCCCTGCCCCTGGGGGCGGTAGATGTGACCCCCCTGGAAATGGCCAGTGCCTACGCCACGTTTGCTAGTAATGGCTGGTACGCCGAACCCTCCTTGGTGGCTCAGGTGACCACGGTCAATGGCGAAGTGGTCTGGCAGAATATTCCCCAACCCAAGCTGGTTTTGAATCCCTGGGCTGCGGCCTCCCTCAACAACATGATGCAGAGTGTGATCACGGGGGGCACCGGAACAGCGGCGCAGCTCGGCCGGCCGGCCGCGGGCAAAACCGGCACCACCTCCTCAGAGCGGGATATCTGGTTCGTGGGTTATGTACCCCAACTGGCAACGGCGGTATGGATCGGCAATGACGACAACACCCCATTAGGAGGGGGGGCAACCGGCGGGGGACTTGTGGCCCCCATTTGGCGGCAATTCATGCAGGCGGCATTGCAGGGCGTTCCTGTGGAAAAATTCACGCCGGCCGGCCGTTTCCCTCGCCCTAAGGTGGAGCGGAATAATTAGCCCCAAGCCTGCCATGGAACCCAAGTTAATCCTTGCCGCAGGTATGGTCAGGTCAGGGAGTACATGGGTCTACAACGCCATTCGCCTTTTGCTGTCTTCTTGTGAAGGAGTAAAGGATGATTTTAGTTGCGGCTGGTGGGGAGAGTGGAAGTATGTGATTCCAAAGAGCTTGCTCATGAAGATACATGAATTCGATCGCAAATTTGTTGACCAAGCTACCCTAGTTATCTACTCCTTTAGGGATACCGGGATGTCATGGCAAGTTCCTTCCGAAAGTTTGGATATGCTCAATCCATTGAAGATGCAGACTATCTGGTAAATCTGCATGAACAATGGATGACGGTTGCAGGTTTTGTCATATCTTACGAAAGCATCCTATCAGAAAAGCGAGAAGTCATTGATGCTTTGGCTGGAATCTTGGGGGTCTGTGATATAGACCCGTCGAAGGTAGAGCGACAAATAGATGGCCTGTCCTATGAAGATCCTGGCCCCAAAAACGAGTTCTACCATCGAGTCAATCTCTACCACAAAGGTCATAGAACCCATGGCGGCACTGGATCCTGGGCCAATTGTCTAGACCCGATTTTGGTGAAAGAGGTTGAAGCTAAGCACCAAGGCTGGTTTGAACAATATGGCTATCCTGTTAGTAGTAGTACAACAAGTAAATAGATCGGGATGAACCATGAACCACTAGCAAGTATGTCGTAAGATAGCTTCAATAAGGCTATTTGCTTGGGCTTGATAGGCACTGCCAAATAGATTGAAATGGTTGAGGACGTGATAGAGATTGTAGATACCTCGGCGCAAAGAATAGCCTGCATCGAGGGGCCAAGCCGCCCGATAGCCCGAATAGAAATCCGGATCAAAGCCCCCAAACAGTTCAGTCATCGCCAAGTCCACCTCCCGGTCGCCGTAGTACGCTGCCGGGTCGTAGATCACCGGTTCACCGGCGCGGGTAAAGCCAGCATTGCCACCCCACAAGTCGCCATGAACTAGGGAAGGGAGAGGCTGGTGCAAACTGAGCACATTGTGAACCGCAGTCAACAGGCGATCGATCTGGGGGAAATTCCCGCCGCGTCGCCGGGCTAGGCGCACCTGGTAGCCGAGACGCTGCTCCACAAAAAACGTGGCCCAGCTATCCTGCCAACCCTTGACCTGGGGCGTGCTGCCAATGAAGTTGCCCTCGGCCCAGCCGTAGCCCTGGGAGCTGGTGTGACGATGCATCGCCGCCAAACGCTCCCCTAGGATGGCCCAAGCTGCCCCCGGCCGGCCGCCCAAGTCCAGGTATTCCAGAACGAGATAGGCTACGCCACCCGTTTCACCCCAGCCAATCACCTGGGGCACACGCAGGGTCTGGGTCGCAGCTAAGGCAGACAGTCCATGAGCTTCTGCAACAAACATAGGCAGAGCCGTAGCCTGGTTCAATTTGACAAACACCCGGCGGCCGGCCGCCTCATCCACCAATACCTGGGCTTGATGAATACTGCCGCCGCCCACCGTTCGCCCCGGCCGGCCGACAAAGGGACACCCCGTCACTTCGGCCACATGGGCACTGATCGCCGCCCAGAGTTGGGTCATGAGTAGATCATCCTAGGCTTCCCCAAGGCCAAAGTAGAGGGTGCGCCGCTTAGGATAGCGCAGGTAGTCGTCGTTAAATCTGGCCCAGTCGAAGCTGCGGGGATCCTTGCGACTGCCCGAAGTATCGACCGCCCTATGGGTGGTGATCCGCTCTAGGGGAATGCAGGTTTGGGCCACTAGCCAGACGAGGGATTGGTACTGGGCCGCGGTGTAGCCACTGTGAAAATTGGCGTTATTGCGGCCATCTTCTGGCGTTTCCAGAGAAATGTGGTAGGCAAAATTATTCACTGAGGCATAGCCACGGGGGTTAGTGCGTACCGCTTGGCCCCGAAACTGGGACGGGGAGGCCCCAAAGGCTCTCATGGTGGGCGGAACGATGTAAACTACCGTCCCATCGAGACGGATGATGGCGTGGTAACTGACCTGGGCGTTGTCATTACCCGTGTGATCCACCTCAAACAAATTGAGGGCATTGTCCGCCGTACCCACGGTTTCGTGAAGGACAACAATTGGCGACTGTACCACCGGCCGGCCGAAAGCATCCAGCATTTGCCGCTGGCCATAGTTACTGGGATGAGCCGGCCGCACCTCTTGGGGCGGCTGAAAGTCGAGGGGGATTGACGATTGACCCCGGGCCGGGAGGGGACAAAAACCAGGGCCGGCCGGGTCGGTGACCGGTGCTGGCTCCAAGACCACGACTGTTCCCTCCTGGTTGAGGCTGAAGGATTGGCTTGCCATCAGACTCACCAACAGGAAAACCACCGCGCCCACCCAAACCCATCGACGTCGCCGCATCACATCACTCTCTGGCACACCTTCTACCCGCATAGCAAATTCCCGCTCCGACCGCCGTCATCTGAGATACGAAAGCCCAGCGGCCGGGCGCGGTCTTAAAAATACCTTTAATCCGGTCGGGATACCGGGGATATCGATATGCTAGTAAGGCGTGCTGTAGAGCGTATAGAGGACATCGACATGACGCAAGCCACCAGCGGGCCTGAACTGCGGCCCATTCCCCGCATCGGGGATCCGGCCCCCGACTTTGAGGTTGTGACCACCCACGGCGTCAAAAAGCTTTCGGACTACCGCGGGAATTGGGTTGTCCTATTTTCTCACCCCGCCGACTTCACGCCGGTCTGCACCACGGAAATGGTGGGCCTGGCCCAACTGAACGCAGAGTTTGAAGCCCGGGGCGCCAAACTGCTGGGCCTCAGCATTGATAGCATCCATGCCCATGTGGCCTGGGTGGAAAACATGCGCCAGAACTTCGGTGTCGAGATTCCCTTCCCGATCATTGCCGACCTGGACATGAAGGTGGCCGGTCTGTACGGCATGGTGCATCCGGGGGCGAGTTCTACCGCCACGGTACGGGCTGTGTTTTTTATTGACCCCGAAGGCGTCATCCAGGCGCTGATCTACTATCCCCTCACCAACGGCCGCAACCTAGTTGAACTGGTACGGTTATTGGATTCCCTACAAACGAGCCGGGAACACAAGGTGGCAACACCGGCCAACTGGCAAAAGGGGGAGCGGGTGATTGTGCCCCCGCCGAAAACCATTGAGGAAGTGAAACAGCGCCAGACCGGAGACTACCCCGAAAAGATTGACTTCTACCTGGTGAAAAAGGATCTTTAGGGACTATCCGCACAGATAGGTCTAGAACCTTGGCAGCGTAAGCCCCGGCCGGCCGGGGCCTTTGCGTTCTTGAGTTCTCGTAGGGGCCGGGCGGTCAGGGAATGCCGCTAAGAGAACGCCCCGGCTGGGAAGTAACCAGTCCCGATGGCTCATAATGCGGGTCTTGACTCTAGCCCCTTGATTGTTCCTGTTGCCCAGACTCTCCTACGGACAGGCACCCCCAGCCTGGGCTGATGCTCCCTGCTGAAAAAAGCTTCTTGGGTGGCCCATGCAGAGGTGTCCAGACACTGGCAGTGGCCTGCCCCAAAAAAAAAGAAGTGCCCAAAAGGCTGCGGATGGCAGCCCTAGGTTTCGTAGTCCACCGTCGCGATAGCCTCACAGAGATTTCGCAACTGCTCCGCCACCGGGCGATGGGCAGGATGCTGCATGTAGGTTTCAAGATCCTGAAGGCTGTTGTAGGTGCCAATCAACACCGCATCCCAGGAGCGCGGCGAGTGCAGCACATCCAGCCCCACCTCAAAACTGCGGATCGCTTCAATCTGGCCGGGCAAATCCTGAAGTTCTGCCAGGACGGTGTCCCGCGCATCCCGCCCCACTTCGGCTTTGAACTTAAAAAAGACAACGTGCTTAATCATGACAAGGCCATTTTTCCCCTGGCGCCCCACTCATTGTAGGGGCATGGTGTTGGCAAACCGGCCGGCCGGGGGGGACAATGGAAACCAGTGCCCTTGCTGACCCGTCCTGCCCCCTGTGACTAATCTCCCCACCGTTTCTGACACCAAGCGCGCCTTCTATCGCAGCTACGCGCGCCCCATCCATTCCATTTACCAGCGGGTGGTGGAGGAGTTGCTGGTAGAAATGCATCTGCTGCACGTCAATAACCGGTTTCGCTACGACCTGATCTATGCCCTAGGGGTTGTTCAAACCTTTGATCGGTTCATGGAGGGCTATCCCGAGGCCGGCCGACTCGGCATTTTTGAGAGCCTGATGCGGGCGCTGAACCTTGACCCTGTCCAAGTGCGCGCCGATGCCCAACAGGTGGAAACCTGGGTGAAGGGGGAGAGTGGCCCTCGGCTGCGGGCGTGGCTGGAACAGCCAGAGGAAGGCGTGCCTTTTGACACCACCGATCCCCTCCAGCAGCAATTCCAACACTTGGCAGACCAGCCTCACTTCAAGTACAGCCGTCTCTTTGCCGCCGGCCTAGTGACGATTCTGGAATGGGTTGATAGTCGCTTCCTGGCCGAAGTTGAAACCCGCCTTCAGACCCTGAAGCGGTTGTGCTCAGCCCTACATCTGTCGGAGGAGCGGGTGCAGCGTGACCTGGATCTGTACCGCAGTAATCTGGAGCGTCTCGTACAGGCGCGGGCTGTCCTAGAGGATGTGCTCAAAGCGGGTCGTAAATCCCCCGTGGGTGTCATGGAGAACCCGTCTGATGTGGCGGAGGCCCCTTCTGGGTCAAACTCCTGACTCACGCAATGTTCGTAACTTCCGATGAGGTTCAGGTGTCATGGCAACCGGACGCCGGGTGGAGCGTGTGGCGGCGCTGATTAAGCGAGAGGTGAGTGATCTGCTGGTGCGGGGCATCAAGGACGACCGGGTGGGGGCCGGTATGGTAAGCGTGACGGACGTCGAGGTTTCCGCTGACCTGCAACACGCCAAGATTTTTGTCAGCATTTACGGAACGGATGATGCCCAAGCCACGACTATGAGTGGTCTTCAGGCGGCCACGGGTTATGTGCGCTCGGAGTTGGGCCAGCGGATTCGGCTACGGCGTACTCCGGAGGTGCTGTTTTGCCGGGATGACTCTCTGGCTCGCGGCAGTCGTATCCTCGCCCTGATCAACCAGGTCACCCAGCGCCGGCCGGCCGACCCAGCGTCGGAGGTTGCCGATGTCCCAGGAGCTACGGACGAGTAGATTCCCGGCCGGCCGCTACACGTAAAGCTGGTCAGCAGCCGTCAGGGGCAGCCGTGACTGGGCTTCCAGGGTGAGAGCCGAGGTTTGCCCTAGGGCCAGCCGGCCGGCCGCTGCACACCCAATCATGGCCGCATTGTCGGTGCAGTAGGCCAAAGGCGGGAAAATCACCCGAAGCCCCCGGCGCGCCCCTTCAGACTGGAGGTGATGGCGCAGACCCCGATTGGCCGCCACCCCACCCCCCACTACGATCGTCGAATAACCGTGATCCTGCGCGCAGGCCAGGGCGCGCCGACTGAGGGCTTGGATCACCGTGGCTTGGAAACTGGCAGCCAAGTCAGCAATGGGCAGGTCTCCCTGGCTTGTCAGGCGTTGCACCAGCCGCAGTACCGCCGTTTTCAGGCCACTGAAACTCATGTCATAGGGGTGATAGCCGCCCCCTGACAGGGAAATCTGACCCTCAGGCAGTGGAAAGGCTTGGGGATTGCCCTGCTGCGCCAAGCGATCCAACACCGGCCCCCCGGGATAGCCCAAGCCCAGCAAGCGGGCCACCTTATCGTAGGCTTCCCCAGCCGCGTCATCCCGCGTCTGCCCGAGGATCTGATACTGACCAAGGGCCTCCACCCCAATCAGGCTGGTGTGGCCGCCCGACACCAGCAGACAGAGAAAGGGGGGGGCCAGATCCTGCTCCGTCAGGTAGGCCGCGCAGACATGGCCCTCCAAATGATGTACCCCAATCAGGGGCTTGCGGTGAACCAGAGCCAGGGTCTTGGCACAGGTGAGGCCCATCCACAGCGCCCCCACTAGGCCCGGCGCGCAGGTCGCCGCCACGGCATCGATGGCTGACCACGGCCGGCCGGCCGCTTCCAGCACCACCGCTAGGGTGGGATTGAGGGTTTCCAGATGGCGGCGGGAGGCTACTTCCGGCACCACACCTCCGTAGATGGCGTGATCCCGCACCTGGGAGGCTGTGGTTTGGGCCAACACGCGCCGTTCCTCCACCAGCGCCACGGAGGTCTCATCACAACTGGTTTCAATTGCTAGGACAGTCGCCACGGAAACCCCCGCATTCAGGAGGACAGGGCCTTTAACTCGGCCTGGATTTGATCGTAGGCCGCCTGATTTTTCTGAGCCTGGTAAAGCTGGGCGGCCTGATCCAGGTCAGCGCGGGCATCTTGAACCCGCCCCAAAGCTCGGTAGGCCCGGCCCCGATCCGCATACAGGGCCGGTTCTGTGGGTGTCAGACGGATGGCCTGGGTGAATAGGCTCACGGCCGGCCGGTAATCCTGGAGGCGCACCAAGACCCGCCCCTTCTGCTGCAAGGCTGCCCCCGACTCCGGATCGAGGGCAAGGGCACGGTTCAAATCCGCCAGGGCACGCTGGTGATCCCCAGCCAAACTGGTGGCAGCCCCACGATTCACGTAGGCTTCTACCAACTTAGGGTCAAGGCGCAGCGCCTCATCCCAGTCCGCCCGTGCTGCCCCCGGTTTCCCCAACTGGGCATGGACAATCCCCCGTTGATTGAAGGCTGGCGCCGAAGTTGGATCTAGAGCAATGGCGCGGTTCAAATCCTCAAGGGCCGCGGCATAGTTGGCCAATTGCATCTGCACCCAGGCCCGGTTGTAGTAGAAATTGATCCCCTCCGGCCACAGGCGCAGCGCTTCGGTCCAATCCTCCAATGCTTTCCGGTAGTCCCGCTGCTGAACCCGCACCAAAGCCCGCTGATGGAGACGTTCAACTTGGGTTTTGACCTCAGCTCGCGGCTGGGGGCGGGTCGGTGTTTGACAACTGGCCAGCAGCATCCCCAGCCCCAGAGCGAGGATCCCTTGGCAATAGCCCTTTACCCAGAGATTCATAACTTTACAGAAGATTGCAGGGCAGCCGAGGGGCGTCACACCCCTGTGGTATAGTTTGGCCTGACAATTGGGGGCCACTCGGCATCCCCAGTAGCCCGGACGGTGGCCCCCAGGATGGGATCCTAACCCGATCCCCTGTGGAGGATGCCCAGGGCTGAGTCTGTGCTTAGGATACTGTGCTGTGACAAGAGGACGAACACCTATGGCAAGAATACTCGGCCTTGCCCTGGCCCTAGTGCTGTGGTTCACCGCGGCCGGCCCGGCAACCGCTGATGTTGCAGGGCTAACCCCCTGTGGCGATTCCGCGGCCTTTCAACAACGCCTGAACAATGCGGTGGCCCAGCAGGAGGCCCGCTTGGCCCTATACCCGGCTGGCAGCCCCCAAGCCGTTGCGGTGCAAAGTCGGATCGCCCAGACCAAGGCTCGCTTTGACCGCTATGCCAGCCAGGGTCTGCTGTGTGGTAGTGACGGGTTGCCCCACCTGATAGCGGATGGTCGCTGGAACCATGCGGCAGAATTCACCCTCCCCGGCGTTCTATTCCTGTACATTGCGGGTTGGATAGGCTGGGCCGGCCGGTCGTATCTGATTGCGATTCGCAAAGAAAAAGACCCGACCGAAAAAGAAATCATCATTGATGTGCCCTTGGCCGTGCAGTGCTACATCAGTGCTGTCGCTTGGCCCCTAGCCGCCTTCCAGGAGTTCAGCACCGGGAAGCTCGTTGCCCCCGACAGTGAAGTTACGGTGTCGCCCCGCTAATCCCCAGAAGGTTTCCCCATGCAAGACTTCAAAAAGTACCTGTCCCTGGCTCCAGTGGTACTGACCATTTGGATGTTCATCACCGCCGGTATTTTGATTGAATTCAACCGGTTTTATCCCGACGCACTGGCATTGCCCTTCTAGGTCAGTGGTGTGTTCCCTATCCGTTTGAGAGGTGATTTCTATGTCTGAAGACATGGTGCGGCCCTATAAGGGTGATCCCTTCGTTGGCCACTTGGAAACTCCCGTGAGTGCGGGCGTGGGCATGGTTCTCGTCAATAACCTACCCGCTTATCGGGCAAACCTGTCTCCAGCCCGGCGAGGTCTGGAAGTGGGGATGGCCCACGGTTACCTACTCTTGGGGCCGTTCTACAAACTGGGACCCCTGCGGGATTCTGACCTAGCTCTAGCGGCTGGCCTGCTGGCGGCGATTGGTTTAGTGGTGATCCTGACCGTATGCCTCTCCCTCTATGGCAGTGTCACGTTCCAGAAGACGGCTGGGTCTGGGAACGACCTGCAATCGGCCCAGGGCTGGAGCGATTTCACCAGCAGTTTCCTCCTGGGTGGTTGCGGTGGTGCCGGTTTTGCGGCCGGCCTGTTGTTCAGCCTGGAAATGCTGCAAGGGATTTCTGGCAACTTGTTTAACTAGGGGTAACCGAGTCTGACCGGGGCCGCAAAGTCCGGTTCAGTTTGGTTCATAGGGAGCGGGTGGGCAACCATCCGCTTCTTGCTTAGGGGTGAGGCAAGCAGAGTAACTGACTTGCGTTGACCCTTGCCTAGACTGGGAGGAAAAGCGGCCCAACAGTCGTGTTGCGGAGTGATCAGGATGGCAGTTCAGCGGTGGACGGATGAGATGCTCGATGCCCTCAGCAGTGATGTGGCGGCGATCCAACTCACTCTGGCCCAGGTCGCGGATTTGCAGGTGGACTTGGCAAGGGCTATGGGGCGCGTAGCTGAGAGCCAAAGTCGCAGCGAAAGGGAGTTGTCGGAGGCACGTAGTCAAATTCGGGGCCTTGCCCTGGGGCAGTCCCGACTCCAGGAGTCGATGGCCGAGATACAAGCCGAGGTGCGGGCGTTGACAGCCGGCCAAGCCCGGATGCAGGAGGCAATCACCGAATCCCAGGCCATGATTCGCACCCTGGCGGCCGGCCAGGAACAGCAACAGCGCATCCTGGAGCAGCTCATGCGCCGCAGCTCCGATTCGCCCTAAACCATGACCGGGCAAGATTGGGCCGACCAAGTGGTGGTCACCGCGGCCCAGATGCAGGCCATCGAGGCGTCCCTGTTTGCCCAGGGATTGCCCGTACCCGCCCTGATGGAAAAGGCGGCCGGCCGTGCCGCAGCCTGGATACAGGCCCACTATCCCCGGGCACGTTATCCCCAAGTCGGGGTGTTGGTGGGGCCAGGACACAACGGCGGTGATGCCCTAGTGGTGGCGCGGGAGTTACATCACGGGGGTTATCACGTCTGCCTCCATCAGCCCCTAGAGCAGGCCAAGCCTCTCACAGAGGGCCACCGGCGCTACGCCGACTACCTGGGGATACCGGCAGTAGGTCAAGCTGAGGCCCTGATGGACTGCGACCTGATCGTAGATGGGTTACTAGGAGTCGGCCTGGATCGTCCGGTAGAGAATCCCCTAGCGGCAGTGATTGACGCGGTGAACGCCAGCGGCCGGCCGGCCGTCAGCCTCGATGTGCCCTCTGGTCTGCACTCGAATACTGGGCAGGTGCTGGGATCAGCCCTGCGGGCGCGCCACACCCTCTGCTTGGGCCTCTGGAAGGTGGGTTTGCTCCAGGATGCGGCCCTGGATTGGGTGGGTGAGCCGGTGCTCTTGCCCCTGAATATTCCTGAAGTGACGCTGGCACAAGTCCTGGGCAATGCCCCCATGCGGTGCTTGACCCGTGAGCAGATGTTGGCGGCTCTACCGCTGCCGCGCCGGCCGGCCGGCCACAAGTACCAGATGGGACATCTCTTATTGGTAGCTGGCTCCCGCCAGTACGGTGGCGCGGCCCTCCTGGCGGCACTGGGGGCACGGGCCAGTGGGGTAGGTATGCTGAGCGTGGCCGTACCGGCCGGCCTGGCTGGACTGGTGCTGGCTCAGGTGCCTGAAGCACTGGTGATTTCCTGTCCCGAAACCCCCGAGGGGGCGATTGCCCACCTCCCACCCGATCTCGACTTTGGTCGCTACGATGCCCTCGCTGTTGGCCCCGGTCTCACGGTGGCGGCCGGCCCAATCCTAGCCTCCTTGTGGGCTACCTCCGTGCCTTTAGTGGTGGATGCCGACGCTCTCAATAGCATCGCTCCCTGGGCGCAGTCCCCCCGTGCCCAGGTGTTTTTGACCCCCCATCCAGGGGAATTCAGCCGTCTGTTTCCCGATCTGGATCTAACCGATCGCTTCCAGGCAACCCGTCAGGCGGCCGGCCGCAGCCAGGCCACGGTTTTACTCAAGGGGGCCCGCCTGGTAATTGCTGGGGCCGATGGCAGCCTTGCGGTCAATCCGACTAGCACACCGGGATTGGCGCGGGGCGGCAGCGGCGATGTCCTCACAGGATTGCTGGGAGGTCTGCTTGCCCAGGGACACCGCCAGGGCAGACTCCTGATTCCCCTGGCCCAGGCTGCGGCGTGGTGGCACGCCCAGGCCGGCCGGTGGGTGGCCCACCACCGTACCGAGTTGGGGGTCGATCCCCTCCACCTTAGTCAGAGCCTGCTGCCGACCCTGAAGGCCCTCTCTGAAGGCGAGTGTTAACAGTTACAAAGAAACCCCCCATGGTTCCAAGCTTCTCAGTAGATTTTTTACGATTCGACCGGCCGTGGCTTGCGGTTGGCACCTCTGGAGAAAAGCCCCATGCCTGGACTCTTTTTGGCCACGATTCTGCCTCCCACGTTCACCTGGAGTCCGACGGTGGCGATCATCATGGTGATCTGCAACATCGTCGCCATTGCCTTTGGCAAGTTGACCATGAGCCAACCCTCGGCCGGCCCTAGCCTGCCCGCTGCCAACATGTTTGGGGGTATGGGTCTGCCGGCCCTCTTGGGCACCACTAGCTTCGGCCATCTCCTGGGCTGTGGCGTCATTCTGGGTCTGGCCAACCTGGGCGTGCTCAGCTAGGATTAGCCAGCCTCATCCCATGGACGAGCCGGTGTTGTGAGTAACCCCCTAGCCTTCGGATTGGGGGGGTATCCATTCCGGTTGGCCCACGGCCCGAATCTGGTTAATGATCCGCTGATTGGCGGCCGGAAAGGGATAGTTGTCCAAGTCGGCCGGCCGCACCCAGCGGATCGCCTGACACTCGATGGGCCGGGGTTCCCCAGCATAGTGGCGACAGTGGTGGACGATCAGCGTCACCTTGAAGTGGGTATAGGCATGATCCAGGGTGAGCAGGTGCGGCCCAACCGTCACCTCAATGCCCAACTCCTCCCGCAGTTCCCGCTGGATGCAGGCCGTAATCGGTTCCCCTAGCTCCTGCTTGCCGCCCGGAAATTCCCAGAGGTGAGCCAGTAGGCCAGCGGCCGGCCGCTGGTCAATGAGCACCTCGCCTTGGTCATTCCAGACCACACCCACACCCACAGTCTTGTGGGGCAGGGGGCTACGGGCCTCGATCATGGGCAACTGCTCCTGTAGACCAGATGGGTAAGCGAGGCAATAGGGTGACCAGGGACAGACGTCGCAGGCCGGCCGGCGACGGGTGCACACCGTCGCCCCCAAGTCCATCACCGCCTGATTGTAATCCCTGGCATTGTGGGGGTCTACCAGCTGGGTGGCCACATCCCAGAGCCGCGGCATCCCACGCGCTGGCGGCACCTCTAGGGCTACCAACCGGGCCACTACCCGCTTAACGTTGCCGTCCAGGATGGGGTAGGGCTGGTTGAAGGCCGCGCTGAGAATCGCCCCCGCTGTACTGCGACCGATACCGGGCAGGGCTAACACCTGATCAAAGTCCTGGGGAAAAACGCCCCCGTGGTGGGTTTGGATCTGCTGAGCTGCTTGGTGGAGATGTACCGCTCGTCGGTAATAGCCAAGGCCCTGCCAGAGACTGAGGACAGCCTGGAGATCCGCTGCCGCCAGACTGGCCACCGAGGGGAAAGCGGCCATCCATTGAGCAAAGTAGGGCAGTACGGTTTGCACCTGGGTCTGCTGGAGCATGATCTCAGAAACCCAAATGGGGTAGGGATCTCGACTTTCCCGCCAGGGTAGATCCCGGCCGGCCGTGGCATACCAGGTCAACAACCCCTGACGAAGCATAGCCACCTGTGCCGCATCCACTGTGACAAACCCTTTACAATTTGGTCAGACCGCCCCCTAGTGTATAGGCACTGATCGAGAGGTGATGACCGCCCCCCCCTCCCCCGATGCCCCCTGGCTCCAGATTGTCCGCCTCCTGCGCTGGGACAAACCGGCCGGCCGACTGATCCTGATGGTACCGGCCCTGTGGGCAGTGGTGTTGGCGGCCCAGGGCAGCCCCCCCCTCGATCTGGTACTCGTCGTCATCCTGGGCAGTCTGGCCACCAGTGCCGCCGGTTGTGTCGTCAACGACCTCTGGGATCGAGACATTGACCCCCAAGTGGCTCGCACCCGCCATCGACCCTTAGCAGCCCGTGCTCTCTCGGTACAGGTGGGGATCGCAGTGTTGCTCCTTTCCTTAGGCTGTGCCTGGGTTCTGGCCCGATACCTGAATCCCCTCAGCTTTGGGCTGTGCGTCCTAGCGGTGCCTGTGATCCTGCTCTATCCGTTGGCCAAACGGGTCTTTCCGCTTCCCCAACTGGTGCTGGCAGTGGCCTGGGGGTTTGCCATTCTGATCAGTTGGGCCGCCGTGGCCGGGCAGCTTCAGCCAGTGACATGGCTGCTTTGGGGAGCAACGGTCGCCTGGACCCTGGGGTTCGATACGGTCTATGCCCTCGCCGATTGCCCCGACGACACCCGGCTCGGCATTCACTCCAGTGCTCGCTTCTTCGGGGACTTCACTCCTGGGGCGGTGGGCCTCTGCTATCTGGTCACGGCCGGTCTCTTGGCCCTCGTGGCCGTGATCCAACCCCTTGGCACTGGCTTTTGGCCCCTGTGGCTCATGGCCTGTGGACTGTGGGTCTGGCAGGTGGGACGGCTGGTTCAGGTAGCAGCACGGGCCAATCAAGGGTTCTACGGTCGTCTTTTCAGTCAGAATGTCACGGCGGGCACTCTGGTGCTGGTGGGCTTTTGGCTGGGGTCTCGATGAGTAGGGCTTGCATGGGGGCCAGGTACCCGGCGGCTTGCTTAAGGTAGGTCATCACCGTCCTCTGGCGGGTCTCAGCCTTAGGGCCCGCCCGGGTCAGTTGCCACTGTTGGGCGGCTGCAAGGGCCAGGCACAGACTGCGATGCAGTTCTGTCTCCAACCTCTGGAGATCAGCCTCGACTCCATCCGGCCGGCCGGATGTCACCGCCTCAAGCAGGGCCTGGAGTTCTAGGATCAAAAGCCCAGGGCAAACTGGGCTGGCATCCACCTCCGACTGGAGGTGCTGGAGCCGGTTCAGCCAGTCCTGATAGTTCTGAGATAAGCGTTCCTGCATCAGCATTAAGAAACCTTAAAAGCTGGCGGCCGGCCGGCGGTTGTAGGAAACCATAGGGCTAAGCTAGCCTGGATAAGCGGTTCATCCCACGGTGCGCTGGTGTCATGAGCGACCCCAATCCTTACCTCCAACTGGGCATCAGCGAGGAAGCTTCCTTCGAAGAGATTCAGAGTGCCCGCCAACGCTTACTGGTGGAGCACAGCGGCGATGAGCGCACCCAGCAGGCCGTGGAAGCCGCCTACGATGCCATTTTGATGGAGCGACTGCGGCTACGACAACAGGGCAAAATAAAGATCCCGGAAAAAATCCGTTACGCCGAGCGCAGTGTGGATGTCCTCGATCCACCTGCCACCCCCAGTCGTGCCACACCGCCGTGGCTCATACGCCTGATCGATACCCCCAGTCCACGGGACGTGCTGATTCCAGGACTGATCTACAGCGGGCTGAGCCTGTGGGCCGTGAATGCCGGCACAGGCGGGGCAGCCCTGCCGGTCGCACTGGGCTTGGGCGTTGGTCTCTATTGCCTCAACCGTAAGGAGAACCGCTTTGGTCGGGCAGTGTTGCTCACCCTGGCTGGCCTGATCTTGGGGGGACTCCTGGGTACGCTGCTAGGGGCCAGTATTTCCCCTCTCGTCCTAGCCAAGGACAGCCTCACCAGCTTGGCAATCTTCCTGTGCCTGTGGTTGATCACCAGTTTTCTGCGCTAGAGCTTCCCCCATGACCGCGGCAATCCAGGTGACCGCCGCTTCCAAATCATCAACGATCTGTACGGGCTGGTAGGTCGCAAGTCTTTCCCGATCGCGAATGCCATTCAGGACAGCCACTACGGGGAGGCCATGGATTTGGGCCGCCACTAGATCAGCTTCGGTATCCCCTACCATCCAGGTTGTGGCCGCTGGAGGCAGAATCTGGAGCGCTTGAGCCATCAGCAGGGGCTTGTCTAGGTCGTCTCTTGTTTTCTGATAGGGCTCCGGTAGACAGAACCGCCGTTCCTCGGTAAAAAGTTCCCCTAGGCCAAACTGGTTGAGGGCAAAGGCCAACTCCGACTGGCGGCGCATGGTGAGAACAGCCAGGTCGATGCCTTGATCACGTAGGTGGCCCAGCAGGGCAATCACCCCTGGCTGGAGCTGGTCGAACTCAAAGTAGGGATGGGTGTGTACCGTTGCTTGGCGCAACTGGGAAAACACCCGTGCCTGTTCCTCCGATAATCCACTGCGCCGCCCTACCTCAGTCTCCGGAACGCGGGCGCGCTTCAAAGCCCAAAAGGTGGACTTGTCTAGACAGGTGATCGCCTGCTCCGGCCGGCCGATCTGCGCCAGGCAAAATCGGTACACCTGGTAGTAGCGCTCCGAAACATCCACCAGCGGGCCGTCGAAGTCCGTAATAATCCGCAGCACAGTGCCCCTGTCCCCGGGTGAGGTTATTTGCCCAGTTTGTCCCAGTGTAGGGTGCTGTGTTTCCGTAGAACACAAGGACTAGACAAAAGGAAAATCCTGGTATAGAGTTTTAGATCGTTGCCTAAACCAAGGGTCTGTACTGGCCCGCGGGGGATACTGGGTTCCTCGCCTAAGTCCTAATGCAACCTAGGGAATAGCTTCAGGACTCTGGAAGCATTGGTTCCTGAACTTTAGGGTCTGCTCCCTGTGGGTACTCCCCTTTTTTCCCGCCCGCTCGTTCCAATTCCTAAGGTTCACCGACTCTCTTGGGGGTCGGGAAAAGGTGATGTGTATGGCCATTGGTTTGCTTGGCACCAAATTGGGCATGACCCAAGTCTTTGATGAGGCCGGCCGGGCGATTCCGGTGACGGTGATTCAAGCCGGACCATGTCCTGTGACTCAGGTGAAGACCGCTGACAAGGATGGCTATACGGCAATCCAGATTGGCTTTGGAGTGGCGCGGGCCAAGTGTTTATCCAAGCCCCAACTCGGTCACCTCAGTAAGAATGAGCTACCCCCCCTGCGTCATCTCCAGGAATATCGACTGGAGGATGTCCAAGCCTATCCCGTGGGTCAAGAACTGACCGTGACCCTGTTTACGGCCGGCCAAAAAGTCGATGTCCACGGCACCAGCATTGGACGGGGCTTCGGTGGCCTCCAGAAGCGCCACAACTTCCGCCGCGGCCCCATGGCTCACGGCTCCAAGAATCACCGAGCGCCCGGTTCTATTGGGCCTGGAACGACCCCAGGGCGGGTATTCCCAGGGCGCCGCATGGCCGGTCAAACCGGTTCTGCCCAGGTGACCATTCGGGACTTAACAGTGGTGCGGGTGGATACAGAGCGCAATCTTCTCCTGGTAAAAGGGGCTGTTCCCGGCAAAGCAGGCGGCCTACTCAGCATTACCCCGGCCAAGACCGTCGGCCGGCCGAAATCCTAAGTCCAGGCCAACCATTGTAAAGGCAGCCGATCATGGTTCACTGTAACGTTCTTAACTGGCAAGGAGAAGCCACGGGAGAAGCCACCCTCGATCTGCGGGTCGCTTCCGAAGCCAGCGCCGACCACATCGTCCACCGCGCCCTCGTCCGCCAACTGGCCAATGCCCGCCAGGGTACGGCCTGCATCAAGACCCGCGCCGAAGTGCGGGGGGGTGGGCGCAAGCCTTGGCGGCAAAAGGGTACAGGTCGTGCTCGTGCCGGTTCCATTCGTTCGCCCCTGTGGCGGGGTGGGGGCGTCATTTTTGGCCCGAAGCCGCGGGACTACACCCAGAAAATGAATCGCAAGGAGCGGCGCTTAGCCCTGCGGACAGCCTTTCAAGGTCGGGCCGACCAGTGGGTGGTTGTCGAAGACTTTGCGCAGAATTTCACGGTTCCCAAGACTCGGGAGCTTGTTGCGGCTCTGAAGCGGTGGGGTGTCGATCCGGAAAAGCGCATCTTGCTCATCCTTCCGGAATTCCCTGAATTGGTGACCCTATCGGCCCAGAATTTGCCTAACTTGGTGATGCTGCGGGCCGACCAACTCAATGTTCACGACCTGTTGACCGCTGACTACCTGGTGATCACCCCCGCCACCCTAGCCCGAATTGAGGAGGTGTACGGTGAGTAGACGTCCCCCCGTTATTCCCGATGTTCGTGCCCTAGCGGATCTGGTGCGCCGGCCACTCGTGACCGAAAAAGCCAACCGATTACTGGCTGATCGTCAATACACCTTTGAGGTCGATCCCCGCGCCACCAAACCTCAGATTCGGGCAGCCATTGAGTATCTGTTCGATGTCAAGGTGATGGCAGTCA